>NZ_JBHUIZ010000011.1:0-1176 GCF_042683165.1 Tigheibacillus halophilus | reverse complement strand
GTTCCACAGGAATCACCTCAGATGAGGATCATCCTGCTTCCCGCGCTCGACTTGCATGTATTAGGCACGCCGCCAGCGTTCGTCCTGAGCCAAGATCAAACTCTCCAAAAAAGTGTTGTTTCTTAGCTGCTTGCTTTATTGAAAAAACAGGGTTGTTTTTTCGTTTTCAATCCGATGGCTTGCATCGAATTTGCTTGACATACTGGTCGTTTTGTTCAGTTTTCAAAGAACGAAAATATTTTATGGTGGAGCCTAGCGGGATCGAACCGCTGACCTCCTGCGTGCAAAGCAGGCGCTCTCCCAGCTGAGCTAAGGCCCCAAAATGTAAATTTAAATGGTCGGGAAGACAGGATTCGAACCTGCGACCCCATGGTCCCAAACCATGTGCTCTACCAAGCTGAGCTACTTCCCGCAAATAGTGGCGCGCCCGAGAGGAGTCGAACCCCTAACCTTTTGATCCGTAGTCAAACGCTCTATCCAATTGAGCTACGGGCGCAGTGCACCGCTTAGTGCCGAGGGCCGGACTCGAACCGGCACGGTGGTAACCCACCGCAGGATTTTAAGTCCTGTGCGTCTGCCAATTCCGCCACCCCGGCATGACAGTAAAGCGGAAGACGGGATTCGAACCCGCGACCCCCACCTTGGCAAGGTGGTGTTCTACCACTGAACTACTTCCGCAATTTGATGAATGGTGCGGGTGAAGGGACTTGAACCCCCACATCCGAAGATACTAGATCCTAAGTCTAGCGCGTCTGCCAATTCCGCCACACCCGCAAGTGATGAGCCATACAGGATTCGAACCTGTGACCCTCTGATTAAAAGTCAGATGCTCTACCAACTGAGCTAATGGCTCAAAATGAAATGGTGCCGGCCAGAGGACTTGAACCCCCAACCTACTGATTACAAGTCAGTTGCTCTACCAATTGAGCTAGGCCGGCTTGATATCATAAAACTCGTTTTACACCAGCAAAAAGAATGGTGCGGACGGATTGTCCAAAAAGAATAATGGTGGAGGATGCAGGGCTCGAACCTGCGACCCCCTGCTTGTAAGGCAGGTGCTCTCCCAGCTGAGCTAATCCTCCGACATACAAGTTATCATTTGGAAAAAAGTCGCCTGGCGGCGTCCTACTCTTGCAGGGGCAAAGCCCCAACTACCATCGGCGCTGAAGAGCTTAA
>NZ_JBHUIZ010000010.1:25960-34073 GCF_042683165.1 Tigheibacillus halophilus | reverse complement strand
AATAAAAAACTGAACTGCGAAGTAAGAGCCGTACGCACTCTCACTTACACAGTTCAGTTTACATTCCCAAACAAGGAAGTGTTGTTAAGCCTAAGGATATTTTGTTAAATATTACTGGTGGATCAATTGGGCGATGTGCTTTAGTTCCGGATGATTTTGATGTTGCTAATGTTAATCAGCACGTTATGATTGTCAGAAATCTAATCTCAGAAAATAGGTTTTTATTGCATTACATTTTAGTATCATCTTATATTCAATCAATGATCATGAGTGTTCAAGTGGGGGTATCTAGGGAAGGGCTAAGTGCAGAGAAATTAAAAAGGTTTTTAATTCCCCTCCCACCTCTGGAAGAACAAAAGCGTATCGTTGCAAAAATTGAAGAACTGATGCCTTATGTAGAAGAATATGATAAAGCTTATATAGAAGTGACAGAACTAAACAAGAAGTTCCCGGAGGATATGCAAAAGTCTATTTTGCAATATGCGATTCAAGGAAAATTAGTGGAACAGCGGGAAGAAGAAGGTACTGCGGAAGAACTGTACCAACACATTCAAGAAGAGAAGAAAAGGCTAATAGAAGAAGGGAAAATTAAGAAAACAAGAGCACTTCCGGAAATTGCGGAGAAAGATATCCCTTTTGATATACCAGAGAGTTGGAAGTGGGTGAGGTTGGGCGATTTATTAAATAAACTAACAGATGGTGCACATAGAACACCAAAATATACCGCAAGTGGTGTGCCATTTATATCTGTAAAAGATATTAGTGGTGGGGAGATCGACTTTTCTGACACAAAGTTTATTTCATTAAAGGAACACGAGGAATTATACAAAAGATGTAATCCAGAAAAAGGAGATATTCTTTTAACAAAGGTTGGTACTACCGGAATAGCAGTAATAATAGATACTGAACAGGATTTTAGCCTATTTGTGAGTGTCGCACTTTTAAAGTTTAATACAAATTTAATTTTTAATAAATTTTTACTTTACGCTATAAAATCACCTGTAGTACAGATGCAAGCTCGGAAAAATACTAGAGGTGTAGGTAATAAAAATTGGGTTATGAGAGATATTGCAGATACAATAATACCTCTTCCGCCACTCGAAGAACAAAAACGCATTGTGAATGAAATTGAAGAAATGCAACCATATACAAAGCAATTGATTAAGTAAAGGGTTATTTAAGTTTTGTTATTGGATATGCTAATGAAAAAGTAGGTATTATTGATTTCTATTTTGTATTGGTAGTTTAATGAAAAAAACCCAAGTCTATGATATTATATAATTGCCTGTTAATACTAGATTAGCAGAATACAATGTTTGAAACTTTCAATTATCACATGGCAATAATACTGTAAATGTTGCGTTGAGGATATTTCAATAATTAATAATTGAAACATCCACCGGAGAGAGAATGTAATTAACGTTTCCATATATTCACTCCTATCATGGTTAATTGAATTATTATTAACATTGTACCAGATTAGTTTATAATACCCCTTAGCATATTACACAAAAGAAATGGCCAATAGTGTAATGATTATGGCTGGTGTGCAGAAGGAACATTTTAATACAGAGGCTAGGTCTGAGGTTCCTTCCGCTCAAAAAAAGAGGCGATAAAATGCTTAATGAAGAAATAATAAAAAGAAATTTCCAGAAAAAGAAATACCTTCATTTTGATAAACGAATTGAATTTAAAAAGGTAGAAGACTATGTGTGTAATAGTGAAAACATTAGAACGCATAGTTTTTTACCTTTTATTCATTATGTGGATGAAACAGAGAGATTTACTGATGAGCCCAATCCAGAATTAGAAAATCGTCCAATTAAGAAAAAGCCCAGAGATATAATGTATGCAGGTCATCTAGACAATTACATATATAAGTATTACACCCTAGAACTTTATAAATCATATAATAATTGGATGAAAAATCATAAAATTGATCAATGTGCAACTGCATACAGAGATAATAAAAGAAACAAATCAAATATTGACTTTTCGGCAGAAGTTATAAATTCAATAATTAGTAATAAAGAGGCGTATATTCTAGTAGGGGACTTTACCAAATTTTTTGATAAAATTGATCATAAAATACTAAAGAAGAATTTAATTCGTGTCCTTGGCGGGAATGAATTAACAAAAGATTGGTATAACATATTTCGGTCAATCACAAAGTACGGCTACTATGAAAAAGATGAGATAAACAATATTCTTGGCTCGGATAACCATTTAAGAAAAAAAGGACAGTTTAGCTATTTTAAAAGTGTTAATCAGTTTCGAAAATTTCAGCGTAAAAAAAAGACGAACTATAATGAGAATAAATATGGAATACCGCAGGGGACTGCGCTTAGTGGTGTATTTGCAAATGTGTATGCAATCGAATTTGATTTAGAAATGAATAAAATAGTCGAGGAGTATAATGGACTATATAGAAGATATTCGGATGACTTTATAATAGTATTACCCAAGAAAATTTCATATGATAAATTTAATAAGATTACACAACAAATATTTGATTTTGCAGAGAAGAATAAAATCGTTATCCAGGATGAAAAGACTAATAGCTACGAATATTTCAGTGAGACTATAATTAATTTAATATCTGGAAAAAACTCACATTTAGATTACTTGGGATTTTTGTTTGATGGTAACACAGTGAAAATAAGAGGGAAAAGTCCTTATAAGTTTTATAGGAATGCTTCAATTATAATTAATAGGGCAAGACGTATACAATACAAAAAAGGATTAAAAAAAATACCTTATAGAAAAAGGATTTATCAGTTGTACACAGACATGGGGGCTGAACGTAAGCCTTATGGGAATTTCATATCATATGCAAAGAATGCACAAAGAATCTTTGATGATGTTTCGCCTAAAACGGATAATAAAATGTTGAGGCAAATAAAGAACAGAAAAGGAAAACTTGAAAAGAAAATGGGACTAAGAATTCATACAAAAATATAATTTTGTTTATAGGATAACTATAAAAGCAAGGCGTATGAAATAGATATTGCATGACTATCATGTAATTGTCAATGGAGTTTTACTATTGAGTTAATATCCTTATCCTTAAAAAAAGTATGCCTAATTTTGTTTCAATTGCTTTATAAAATCTGTGGATAAGTAGGCGTAACATACAAGTAGCATACAAAATCACCCGTAACCATTGATTCTACTACCTCCCTCAGTTCTCAAAACGTTAATATATCAACAGTTGAAGCCCTTATTCCATCTTTTGAAAAGGGCTTTTTTACTACTCAAAAATAGGCTCGTGACCATATTTAATTAATTTTCATGTATTCTTTGAATGTATTTGCTGTTTTTGTAGCAACAGATTGAGTGACGTGTGTATAAACGTTCATAGTGGTTTCTATTTCATTGTGGCTCAATCTATCCTACACTTCTTTGATTGATGCACCAGCTTCAAAAAGTATTGATGCATGAGTATGCCGTAGTCCGTGCACGGTAATCTTCCTTAGCTTATGTTTCTTAATGAAACTTTTCAATCCATCGTTTGGTGCTGCCAATCGTATAGGGCGTAGATCTCCCCTCGTTAACACATATTTGATTTTATCCCGAATTCCATCGGATAGGAATGCTTCTTTTTGCCTTACCTTCCATTTTTTCAACAGCCTAATTGTTTCGCAGTAATAATGAGCTCCATCCATTCAGCTTCTAACTTCTGCATGTTCACTCCTATTCTGCAGCCCAGCCATCATAGCGTTTGCCTTAGACCTGTGACTTTGCGTCACGACCTTTCAGTAGATTGGCCTATAATGTTTTATGTACCTAGCTTGATTATAATGCTTTAAATCTATACTTTGTAAGGCTATTCTTTCGACAAAGTTCGCGGTCAAGCATTCTGCATCAATTCCGCAACGATATCCTTCGATTTTTTATAATCATTGGAGTGGAATATTTGAATCATGCAGGAACTCCCCATTGAATGTAGAATATAGTATTGAGGGTAAAAGTGATATAAGGTTATCCAGATTGGAGCATATGAAAAGCCCAACCTAAAGGAATAAGTTAGGCTTCCGTTTATTTAAGGTTACTGTCTGGCATTATTCTGACAGGTTTTCGTTTTCTGTAAAACCCATTTCAGACCAATAGAAAACGCAATATAAATAGGCAGCGAATAAACATATTTCCAACTATGAAGAATGTATATGCCCATCCAAACGAAAAGTGGTTCAACAAGAAAAGTACCAAATAATGCAACAAAAATAGTTGCAACTATATACGGTTTCCATCTGGGAATAAATTGATAAAGAAACATGTTTATAATGGGTAATAGTGTAAGGTCAATGGTGATCTGCGGAAGTATCATTTGCACTACATTAAATCCATACGTCCACAAAACAAAGCTACTACCTATCAAATCTAGAGTTAATACAATGACCATAGACAGAAGTCCAACAGAAGAAATCTCCACCAGTCTTTTTTTATCAACTAATTTCCACCAAATAAACCAAGGTACAATACTGATAATAATTAGAAACCACCAATTGAAAGAAAATAGTACATGTTCCATCCAGTATGCGTAATTTGTCTCGTACAGGCTTCTTTGTGATTTCATGACATCTTGTATATCGACAGTCTTTGTGATTTGTATCATAAACGATCCTCCACTGGAATGTTCCAAGGGATTTTGAAGTAATAAATTATCAAAACAGTAAATACAAACGTCAACAAATAAGCAAACAGCGGTCTCTTATAATGTAAACGAAACATCAAAAACATCATGATAACAAAAAGCAATGACCACCCCAAATTCCACCCATGTTCATAAGTAATCAGGTTAAACAAACTACCAACCCATTCAGCACCAATGTAAATAAAAATCCATTTCAAATTATGGTAAATTTGTCCTTTCAAGTATTCTGGATAACGAGATAGAAATAAAATTGTCGTACATGGAAAAACAATAAATGTATATAACATATTTATGATGGGGACAGGAAGTCCAATATCGGATTCCATTTTCCATAAATGATAACCCGCGGTAAAAAAGAGATATAATAAATTCATTGTTGCTATGTATAACATTGTTGTGTGATATCGATAAAAACGCTCCCAATTCCAAAACTTCCATGAAGCAACGACAGCCCAGATAGTAATAGCAATGTGCATAGTTATTAATTCCTTCAATTGAATTTACTTTAGCGTGGTTAATTCTAGCATATAGTCTTATTCTAACCAATAAGGTCTTTTTAATGATCTACTATATCCGGGCGCAAATGTTGAATAAAATGTATTATTGATATAGGAGATAAGGATTACTGGAGCAAAGGCTATGGACGGGAGGCATTTAAGCTATTATTGGATTTCGCTTTCAAAGAGTTAAATTTGCATAAGGTATATCTACGTGTGTTTTCTTTCAATGATCGGGCAATAAAATTGTATCAGAGGCATGGGTTTGTTGAAGAAGGAAAATTGGAAGAACAGCTTTATCGAAATGGAAAGTGGCATGACATCATTTTTATGGGACTTTTAAAAAGAAACTACAAAGAATAAATTCATTACATATTCCCGCAATCGGAGCGCGATTGTCCAACAAATGTATTCAAGAAAAAGGCCATTATGTTGGTTAAAAGATAGCATAAAAAATCCCTTGTTTTATGAATAATAACTATACAAGGGGTGATAAGGTGAATTATCTACGAGTTATTATTTACTTGTGTATGTTAGGATTTTTGATATACCCTCAAATATCATTTGCTGAAACAAACGGGGATGTACCATTTTTAATTAACAATGGTAAGTGCCCTAACTCACAAAATTTGGGACATGTGAGTTCAGATAAAGGGCTTAAAAATTTACTAAATACGATTATTCCCGAGGTCTACAAAAATGATAATTACAAAGGGTGGAAAGTAGAAACCATAGCACATCTTCCAAAAGCACCACATTCAGAAGCTTATTATGCAATGGCGAAGTATTATTGTGGGGAGGAAATAGCTAATAATTCTTGGTTTGTGGAGGTACTGTTTCCACAATATTTACCTGCATATGATGCATCACACAGACAAATCTTTGTAACTAAAAACAAACAAGGGCAATGGTTTGCTTGGTTTAGATTTCACTAATACCCTTTTCCGCAATCAGGCGCAATTCTTTAAGAAGGATTTGCGTCCTTTCAACAATAGGGCCATATTATTACATAAGAGGAGTGAGTTTTAAACTAGGGAGATTTGTTGTGATCTGAAAGGAGGATAGATTCGAAGTGACTTATTTACAATCTGGATTTGG
Organism: Tigheibacillus halophilus; assembly: GCF_042683165.1. Lineage (NCBI taxonomy): Bacteria > Bacillati > Bacillota > Bacilli > Caryophanales > Bacillaceae > Tigheibacillus > Tigheibacillus halophilus. The sequence goes on along the minus strand of NZ_JBHUIZ010000010.1, from coordinate 27,824 downwards.
GCTTGACCAAGATGGATATATTATTAGCGATGTTGATACAATAAAATTCAATCTATTTATCATCCGTGTATACATGATTCTATCGAGGAACTAACATTAGTGTTTCCTAATCGTCTGCAGAGTGTCTATGTATACGGTAGCGTTGCAAGAGGTGAAGCTGTTGTGGCTAAGTCAGACCTTGATCTCATAGCCATGTTCACAGGTAATCTAAATTCTGAAGAGTCTACACAGCTTAAAAATTTATCTGCTGCGTTGTCTCAAAAGTATTGCTCCCTGGTTCGTGATGTCGGAATTGCTGTTGCAGATTACAATTACACTATCGACCCTAAAAATTACTACGAAGGGGCATTTCTTAAGGGATTGTGTATTTGTGTCTATGGAGAGGACCCAGCAATGGAGTTCGGTCCATATAAGCTCACATCGGAGATAGCAGTCAGTTTCAACGGAGATATTGGTGACTTTGTTACTCGTACAATTCACCGACTAAATTTGGTTTCCGATGAGGAATTTAAAAGGATTTCACAAATCTTTGCACGGAAATTCATTCGAACATGTTATTCAATGGTTATGGTCCGATCCCAAATTTGGACAACTCGACTTCACCAGCAAGCTGAGATATTTATACACCACTTCCCTGAGAAGGAACCTGTGATTCGTACCTTGCAGAAATGGCTAGATGAGTCCCAGATCAACCGAAATTTAGTTCTAAATCTTATTGAGAGCGAAGGTAAATGGGTTATCAAAAATTTTGAACGTGAAGTTGTTCGTACGCTTTCTTAAACAATACCAGCTAATAGCTGTCAATACTTTGGTCTTAAAAATCTCAAAAAAACATGTTACACTGAAATTGGGCATGCCAAATAACCATATTGTTTATAACAATATGGTTCTGAATTTTGAAACAATTAATGGTTCTTTATTACTGATCTACAAATACTTTTTTGTTTCTTAATATGGCATGAATCCAATGAACAAGCTTATTAGCACACGCAATGACGGCAACCTTGTGTAGTTTTCCTTCATCCCGCTTGCGTTGATAAAAGGCAATGAGCTTTTTGTTTCGATTTTTAGCTAGACCGCATTGAACAGCCGAATAAAGCGCTTGACGCAGTCTTGATGAGCCTCTTTTTGTGATGTTGTTAATGGATGCCTTGAATTTGCCTGATTCAAAGACACTTGGATCCAATCCGGCAAAGGCTACCAACTTCTTAGGATGATGAAACAGGTTGATATCCCCAACTTCGGAAATGGTTGTTGCAGCAATCTTATTTCCGATTCCGGGAATGGATTGAAGAAATTCATAGTCCTCAAAGGTTTTCGCTAGGGCGTCTATCTCTTTTTTTAGTTTGGATAGATGCCCCTGGAATTGAAAAAGCATCTGAATGTACATGTTCAGGCTAACAAGCTGCCCATGACAAACTGGTGACTGAAAAGGATTGCGTTTTGCCGCTTCTTTTAGTTGGGATGCTTTATCCAAAAACCATGCTTTAGAGCGTCTGGCTCCGAACTGCCGCATTTCATCAGCTAGCTCTTGTGGCGTGGCCTTTTGAATATCCAATGCAGTTGGATAATGCGCTAGAGTGTTCAACGAAAGCGTGCCATAAAGATCACTAAAAACGCTTTGAAATTCTGGAAATATCTGGTCTAAAGCTGCCTGAAATTGAAGCTTAACACCAACATAGCTTTCTGTTAATGCGCTGTGCTGCCTTGTTAAAAGACGCAAATTCAGGGCTTTCTCCGTCTTTTTTTGATAGCTTTCAAGATCTTCCTTGTAGTATAGCTCGCCTAAATGAAACGCATCTGCTTTATCGGTTTTTACCTTGCGCAGGCTCGTTTTCCTGGCCTCATAAGAAACCACAGGATT
>NZ_JBHUIZ010000010.1:0-25907 GCF_042683165.1 Tigheibacillus halophilus | reverse complement strand
TTCTACCTCTTGATAAAACTGATAAAAAGCGTGAAGTCCTTGTAGATCATGAGTAAACTTAAAGCTTTGCTTATAAGTCTTTTTCCTTTGCAGGAATGCTTGGACCTGGCTTTCGCCTTTCGCGATATCCAGACCAATAACAGGATCCATATGACATACAACTCCTTTAATAGATTCGCCGGTACGCCCCTACATCTCTTGTAGTGTCATAGCTTCGCTTTTTATACGGGGTCTACGCCCCAACCAGCCTCAAACATGTTTCTACAAGGAGGGGGTGGACAGTATTACGGACGGGATCAAGTCCCACGGGCGCGAACGTCCTACCCCGGCTTCCCTAAGCATAAAACCTATAAAAAATAGGTCAACCAGAAATAACTGGTTAACCATATAATACGATCGGGTGCGATTGTCTTACAATATTGTGCCAGAATCGGACCATTATATAGCACAAGTAAGGAGGGTAAATCATTATGCATAAAAAACATCCGTGGCGTTTTGCTATCGGAGGTTGGGGAGCGTTTGTTGTGGCAACTATTTTGTTCTTAATATTTGATTATAATAAATATGCAGTACTTGGGCTTTTAACCGCAGCTATAATTTTAACGATTGGAAACGCTATTTATGTGTTTTACACAAAGTGGAAATCAAAGGAGGAGGAAAAATAAAGCCTTTTTTTCAGATATCAACAATAAAGTATTTTAAACAAACGGAGCGCAGTTGTTGAAGAAGCACTGTGCCTGAATTGGGCCATTATATAGATAACCTTAGTCGGTTAATTTGGAAATTTAAGATAAAATAATTAAAAGATTGTACTTAAATTAAAGTAGGTAGTTAAAGAGAATAAAAAATTTAGTCATTTTATTTGTTCATCAAGTAACTCGTGGAGTTTTTGAAATGAAGATAACATATTTGACAATTCTTCGAACGACAACTTTGAAGTATATTCATCAAGGATTTGCTGATTAAAAGTCTCTAGTTCTTTTTTGTAGATAAGTCCCTTTTTTCCTAATCCAATTGAAAATGCACGTTTATCATGTGCATCTTGTACTTTTGATATATACCCTTCTCTTTCAAGTTTTGATAGCTGTTGACTTACCGCACTTTTAGTTATTTCCATTTTTTCTGCTAGTTCGGTAGGAGAAGAGAACGGATGTCGAATAATCAATGTTAACAATACATATTGTTGGTTATTTAATTTAATATTCGTATAGGCTCTTTCTTTTTTTTCGAGAACAATCCATATATCTTCAATTGTTCGATTAATCTGCTCTGCTATGTTTTTATTCCTCACGATCTTATCATTCACCTTTCTTCCACCAATTTTTGGGATTTAAATAACGTTTATATTTTGATACTACTTCTTTACCAACGAGTAAAGCACCTATCCAAAATAAGATTTCCCCTATTATGAGGCTGCCTGTTACAATACTTGCCTTTACTGTAAGTGAAAATGGCGTGAATGGTGTGATGGCAACAGTCAACCAACATAAAACAGCAATAATTAAAAGTGCTATACCAAACCTATAGGATATCGATTTTTTTTCCTTTGTTTCTTTTGTTGTGATTGTTTCTTTATCCAAATTAAATAACCTCCATCATCATTTAATTTAGTTTACTTAACTAAATTATATAGGTTAGATGGAATTATGACAAGTATTTAAAGATGTTAAAAATAAATCTTGCTCAACAAAAGAGTGCAGTTGTTGAAGATCGTTGTGCCATAAAAGGGCCAGTTAATGGAATAACTACTTGTGAAACAAGGAATTTGGAGGGGACTTATGACGAAAATAATTTTGGAAACAAGTATAGCAAATGAAGTTCCAATTTTAAGTGTTTTCAAGAGGAAGTATATAATTGTCCGTAACCACGAGAGGCTAGGCGCTGGAGGCTGGACAGATAATCTGCAAATTTATACGGGTTCAGTTTAGGGAGAGAAAAACGTAAATAGGAACTAAATAAACACCAATAAACACTCCTGTTAACGATGAATTAACACCTTGAAAATCACAAACAAAAACGCTCAGTCTCAACCCGAGCGTTAGTTCCTTATTTAACTGTTGAGCTTTAACTAAAATGGTTCTTGCCAGAACAATTTTAAGTAACAATCAACTGATTGCGATACAGGGTGTACCCCATTTTTACGCAATAAAAGAGGCTGCAAATAGAGATATACATACTGCACCTAAACCCAACCCCTCCCAACCTCCAACAATAAAGCTAATGAAGAACAGGACAACACTAATAAAAACAAATGCTAAAGATAAAAATATTTTCTTTTCGATATTTTTATATATCAGTGAAATGAGGGCAATTACAATAATAAAAATTACTGTTAAAACAACCAGACTGAACATATAACTTTATTCCTTTAAATCGCCTGATTGATGAAGATGCATTAATTTATAAAAGCTTAATTTCATACTATCGGTTTATGATATAATAATCACAATAGGCTGGCTTCGCATGAGGGGTTAGGTAGCACTGTCGATCTGCCGTTAGTCTTTTTGGAGACTTCCTGGGAGGGAGGTGTTTGCCTATGGACATTGTTAGTGCGCTAACGCTAATGATATCTTTCGGGATGTTAGTAGCGTTCATCGTTTCTGATAAAAACCATAAAAAATAATCCCTCATGCACTTTTGCAGGTATGTGAGGGATTATTTATTTTGTCCGCTGCCTACCCCTCTTGACGGGGTTCGGTCTATTGCGGCCGCTCCATGTGACAGCATGGACGGTCTTTATTATTGTATGCATTTGTTGTGTTTCTATGTTAATTATACCACGAAACCAATATTTGTACACATCTATTGGTTCAATATAACTGCTACTTGCTAGACCAGAAACAAACGATGATTATTATTCTCAGCCAGTCATCTCCGGTTGACCTATTTTTGATGGATTTTATGCTTGAGGAATCCGGGGTGGACGCTCGCGCCCGCGGGACTTGCCATCCGTAATACTGTCCACCCCTTCCTTGTAGAAACATGTTTGATGCTGGTTGGGACATAGATCCCGTATAAAAAGCGAAGCTATGACACTACAAGTGATTAAGGGCGTACCGGCGAATCTATTAAAGGAGATGTATTTCTATGGCTCTTGTTATTGGTCTGGATAAGCATAGGAAGCCCCACCTGCAAGCATTCCGAAAGGATGCTAAGGTGGGGCCATTCACTGTAGCGAGCAGGAAACTGAAACACCTTGCTAAAGTTTGGAGAAGGATGCTTTTTACTTTTCAAATAGAAGGTAAACAGGTTATGATAAACAGTCGTCATCATAAAAGAATTTTTTTATTATAGATAAAAGGAGGCGGGTTTGAATGGCCACCCAAACTTATAACAGAAACACCATTGTTGCCTTGTTATTGGCTGGGGCATTTATTGCGATTTTAAATCAGACCACAATGATTACAGCTATCCCTCCGATTATGAAAGAAATGCGCATCAGTGCTAATACAGCTCAATGGTTAACAACCGTTTTTATGCTTGTCAATGGTGTGATGATTCCCGTTACAGCATTCTTAATTGAGCGTTTTTCAACACGTCAGCTGTTTATTTCTGCAATGAGTATTTTTGGTCTTGGAACGTTGATCGCTGGAGTCGCGCCGAATTTTAGTGTTCTTTTACTTGGACGGATTATACAGTCAGGCGGAGCGGGAATTATGATGCCGCTAATGCAAACAGTCTTTTTGTTCATTTATCCGATTCATAAACGTGGTGCAGCGATGGGGTTGGTTGGTCTGGTGATCCAATTTGCTCCGGCGATTGGGCCCGCCCTGTCCGGTTGGCTGATCAGCGCTTATTCCTGGCGTGTGATGTTCTTTGTCATTTTGCCTCTTACTCTATTGCTTATTGGCATAGCTACGCGTGCTATGAAGAATGTTACGGAGCTGACCCGCCCGAAAGTCGATATCCAATCTATCATTCTATCCTCATTTGGTTTTGGAGGATTGCTTTATGGCTTCACCTGTGCAGGGAATTTTGGCTGGGGCAATTTCACAACTATTCTCACCTTAACAATAGGTACGGTTACTTTGGTTCTGTTTATCATACGTCAATTGCGGCTTCCGCATCCAATGCTGGAATTCAGGGTATTTAAATATTTTATTTTTACATTGTCGACTATTATTGGGATGCTCGCATTCATGGGTCTCATTGGAATAGAAACCTTACTTCCGCTTTATATGCAAAATATGCGCAGCTTCTCTGCGATGGAATCAGGATTAGCCATTTTACCCGGGGCACTCGTGATGGGTTTGATGTCGCCGATTACTGGTCGTATTTTTGATAAAATTGGTGCCAAGTGGTTGGCGATTACGGGATTGATCATTATGACCCTCACGACATTGCCGTTTGCTATCCTAACGACTTCTACTTCATTTGCTTATCTTACCATTTATTATTCGATTCGAATGTTTGGATTGTCGATGGTGATGATGCCGGTGACAACGGCTGGATTGAATCAATTACCTAAACGGTTAATCGCGCATGGGACAGCAATGAATAACACCATGCGCCAGGTCTCTGCTTCGATTGGAACTGCGATTCTCGTGACGGTTATGACTACAACTGGGGAGAGCGCAAAGCAGGATCCAACAATCTCAAACCCGATGATCCACGGCGTCAATGTCGCCTTTGTAGTGATCACCGTGCTTTCCATTGCCGGGCTCATTATGGCATTTTTTATTAAGAAAACCTATCCTTCAGAGGAGCAGGTAAATCAGAGGACGTAATTTTTTCAAGCCCTCAAGCTCCCTGAGAGGAATGATCAAAAAACTGGAAGCCCCATCTTCAAGCATTCCAAAAGAATGGCAAGATGGGGTCATTCATTATTTGTTTAGATGCTGGATTATTTGATGAGACAGATAAGCTATTGCATACATTATCCTTGCGGAAATTCCCTACATAAAAAACACGCGAACTCCTTTGTATACTGATGCTAGAAAAAACAGTACAGATAGAGTTGCGTGCTGGTAAACGGTGTTGTGGATTGGGTTGAAAGATTTAAACAAAACCTGGTAGTAGTGAAGGGGAAATTCTGTCATTTGAAGTGATTTCCTCCTCTGCCCCAGTCTGTTTGTGTTATTCCTTAGAGCGTAATAAATAACAATCCGGACTGTTTGTCCTGCTATTTAAACGTTCACCGCAGATTTCCCTTATCTTTTAGGCAGACCCAATGCCCTGGCTATGCCATCAGCATGACCTTGAGCGATTTTTTGGATAAATGCTTTTGTTTTCAAATTACTTGCATCAGTGGGATTATCAATAAAACCATTTTCTGTTAACATTGCTGGCGCTTTAGATTCTCTAAGAACATGTAAATCTTCTTCTTTTAATCCACGGTCTCTAAAGCCTGTTTGGCTAACAATTTCAGAATGAATGCTTTTGCGGATTGCATTGGTTCTATCCTTGTCAGCATAATTCCCGTCAAACGTGTAGGATTCAAATCCTGTTGCCGCGCCTGAATTAATATGTATGGAGATAAAAAAGTTTGCACCCCAATTATTCGCCATATTCGTTCGGGCAGCTAAAGATGTAGTAACGTCTGATGTACGGGACAGCTTGATTGTATGGCCGCTGTATGAGTTGTTTAAAATATCTCTTGTCTTTAACGCGATGTCCAATGTTACATCCTTTTCTTTTAACCCATTTGCGGATGCCCCCGGATCAGAGCCGCCGTGTCCAGGATCGATGAAAATGCGAACAGCCGCCGCCTCGGCAGTGGTAGGAATAAGACAGCCTACAACCACACTAAGCAGCAAGATTGCATAGATACATAGTTTTTGGAATCTGCTTTGTTTGTTTCTAATAACTGTTTCTCTCCCTTCACTGGTCACTTATACCCTTTCGGTATGACTTTCTTTTTTATTTCCGTTTTTTCCCAAATCCAAAAACATACTTCTCTCATAAATGGGGGCTAACAATTGGAATAGTAATACATTGTCCAAATGGAACTAAATGCTATGTTGCCAAAAGAAAAAGCTTTCCCCGCAGGGAAAGCTTTGTTCGAAGCAGACTAGAATCTGCTCCAAAATGGTCTGCAATTGCCTCGTCTTTCAGGGTCTTGGCCGCAATTATAATTTTCTTCGACTGTTTCATTGACTTCTCTTTCACTGACTGGAAAAAAGTGTTCGTTTCTGACGACGGTTCTATTCACATTGATTACTTCGGTAGGGTGTACATGTTTTACCACGCGTTTTCTTGTATTTGTGTTCACAATGGTTCTTGTCGGATCAACGACGACTTCTTCTTTTCCTCGGCAGTTGCAATTGTTTCTGTTGGAATGATGGCAATTACAGTTGTGATTGTTGTTGGCAGAGGTGTTTTGCTGGGAGTGCTGATTGTTGGATTGTCTGTAAGAACCCATAGAAGGACACCTCCTTTACGTTTGTTAATACAATGTATGGAAAATCAATGAGATTGTAAAAGACAAGCAACTACATTTTAATAGATTTTCTGCAAAATGATTGACTCGGCTATACTGAAGGTGAACTGCAGGAGTATGCAGGAATCCTTGTGATTCCTGTATCTTCTGCATACATCAAAAGGTCCGGCCAAATCAATTATTGGCCGGACAACTATTAATTGTAGTGTTGCTGGAGATAGATTCATTTGGTAAATTGTTCTTCCTCCGTTGATCCCTTCAGCGCAGCAGTCGATGTGGTTCCGCCGGAAATGACCTGTGCCACTTCATCAAAATAGCCAGTGCCTACTTCGCGTTGATGTCTTGTTGCACTATAGCCATATTGCTCGCTGGAAAATTCCTCCTGCTGCAATGTTGAATAGGCCGCCATTCCATGGTTTTTATAATTTCTGGCCAAATCAAACATACTGTAATTAAGTGCATGAAAGCCAGCAAGTGTAACAAATTGGAAGGTATATCCCATTTTGCCAAGCTCCTGCTGAAAAGTGGCAATTTCCGTATCAGAGAGTTTCCGCTTCCAATTAAATGACGGAGAACAATTATAAGCTAAGCGTTTATTCGGATACTTTTCATGAATGGCATCTGCAAACTGCTGTGCCTCGTGTAAATCAGGTTCGGAAGTTTCACACCATATTAAGTCTGCATAAGGGGCATACGCAAGGCCACGGTTAATAGCCTGGTCTATTCCCGCTTTGGTTTTGTAGAAACCTTCCGCCGTCCGTTCACCCTTCATGAACGGTGCGTCATACGCGTCGATATCACTAGTGATCAAATTCGCGGCGTTGGCATCTGTCCGGGCGATGATGACAGTGGGTGTTCCCATGACATCAGCGGCGAATCTCGCGGCAATCAGATTTCGGATGGCAGTCTGCGTTGGCAGCAAGACTTTTCCCCCTAAATGACCACACTTTTTCTCAGAGGAGAGCTGATCTTCAAAATGTACGCCTGCTGCCCCGGCTTCAATCATCGCTTTCATTAATTCAAACACATTAAGCTGACCGCCAAATCCTGCTTCCGCATCAGCCACAATCGGAGCAAACCAGTCGATGTCTTCATTCCCCTCAGCATAATGAATCTGATCAGCACGCTGAAGCGCTTGATTGATACGTTTGACGACATTTGGCACGCTGTTGGCTGGATATAAGCTTTGATCCGGGTACATCTGGCCGGAAAGGTTTGCATCCGCGGCAACTTGCCAGCCGCTAAGATAGATTGCTTGCAGTCCGGCTTTCACCTGCTGGACTGCCTGGTTGCCTGTCAAAGCTCCAAGTGCATGAACATAATTTTCTCCATGAATCAATTTCCACAGCTTGGTTGCTCCTGTTTTTGCCAGTGTATATTCCATATCCATGGTTCCCCGGAGCCTGATGACATCTGCGGCGCTGTAAGGACGCTCGACTCCAACCCAGCGCATATTGTTTTCCCAATCCTTTTTTAGCTGTTCCACTCGTTTGTTTTTCATCATGCATTGCTCCCCTCATTTAATAGTTGGTAGGCCGGTATGGTAAGAAACTCGGTGAATGGATCATCTTGAATCAGCTTGTCGAATAATTTGGAGGCTTTCATTACCGCTGATTCGTATTGGCTATCACCTTGTGATATGATTTTCGCCAACTCCTCCATCTTGCACTGTGCTACGAGTTCAAAGGTTACATCTCTTCCATCGTCCAATATACCTTTTGGGTGGCGGATCCATTGCCAGATTTGCCCTCTGGAAATTTCCGCTGTTGCAGCATCTTCCATCAGATGATCGATTGGAACGGCCCCCCGTCCCAGCAGCCAGGCGGCAATATACTGTATCCCTACACGGATATTCGTACGAATTCCTTGCTCTGTGATTTTTCCTGCTGGTACTTGAAGCAAATCGTCCTGGGTGATGTGGATATCCTCTCTTTTTTGAAAAACTTGATTAGGTGTCGGCATCTGTTCATCAAAAATTTCTTTGACGAGATGAACCATGCCCGGATGGGCGACCCAAGTGCCATCATGGCCATTCCTGGCTTCCCGTTCTTTATCGGCCCTTACTTTATTGAAGGCAACCTCATTAGCTTCATTGTCGCCTTTTACAGGGATCTGGGCGGCCATGCCACCCATTGCGAAAGCTTTGCGTTTGTGACAGGTCTGGATGGCTAGGAGGGAGTAAGCTTCCATCATTGGCGTTTCCATTGTCACTTCATTTCTATCGGGCAAAATCACTTCCGGATGCTCGCGAAATTTCTTCAAATAGCTGAAAATGTAATCCCATCTGCCACAATTGAGGCCTGCTGCATGTTCGCGAAGTTCGTATAGTATTTCATCCATTTCAAATGCTGCCGGTACTGTTTCGATCAATACAGTCGCCTTGATGGTACCCTGTTTGATGCCGAGCTCTTCCTGGGCAAAAATAAAGATATCATTCCAAAGGCGGGCTTCCAGGTGGTTTTCGATTTTCGGCAAATAAAAATAAGGGCCTGAGTCATTGTGAATCAATTCTTTGGCATTATGGTAAAAATAAAGTCCAAAATCAACAAGACTTGCTGAGAGCGGCCGGTCATCTACGGTGATATGTTTTTCGTCCATATGCCAGCCGCGCGGCCTGACAATTAAGACGGCAGTTTCTTCGTTTAAAGCATAGTGTTTGCCGTTTGCAGCGGTGAAATCGATGTTGCGCCGAATGGCATCCTTTAAATTGATCTGTCCATAGATGATGTTTTCCCAGGAAGGGGAAGTAGCGTCTTCGAAGTCGGCCATGAATGCTTTGGCACCACAATTTAGTGCATTGATGATCATCTTGCGGTCGACGGGGCCAGTGATTTCGACCCGTCGGTCCTGCAAATCTTCCGGGATTACTGAGACAGTCCAATTTCCCTTGCGGATATGTGCTGTTTCTGATAAGAAATCCAGTTTTTTTCCTTTGTTTAGCTGTTTTTGGATTTCTCTCCTGATGCGAAGCAGGTTTCTACGCCTTTCGTCAAAGCGGTGATGCAGTTTTTCCAGGAAGCATAACGCATCTTCCGTCAGGATTTTTGCGAACTTGGGATTCATCATTTCTTCTTTAATTCGAATGTTTTTTTCTTGCATCAGCATCGTAAATAACGCCCTCCTTGTTATTGAACAGATATACTTATTAAATGTTGTTATATAACAATATAGACAAAAATTAATCACCCTTTTTTTTCGACAGACAGTGATCACATTCTAGTAAGTAATTTTTCACATTGATTGGTTTTCCGCATTCTTGACATTGTGCATAGCCGGATGGCTTTTTCATCGTTGTTTCCATCTGTTTCACCTCCATTTGTATAACAGTTTTATTTTATATTTAATTGTTATAGTACAGTATATGTGTGTACTTGGAAAAAAGCAATACTTTTTTGGCGTATTTTTTAAAAATTTAAAAACGAATAATAAAAAGCGGTGCACTGAGCACCGCTTGATCATGCAGCTGGCTATATGTGTAGCTATTTATTTTTCTTTTGGCTGATGTCATTGAAAATACCTACATAATAGGCGATAGAGCCAACACTGTTTTCAATCGGGCTGATGGTAAGCAGTTCCGGATAAATCTCACCGTTTTTGCGTTTATTCCAAATTTCACCCTGCCAGTAACCATTTTTTTTGATTTGTACCCACATTTCTTGATAGAATTCTTTGGATTGTTTGCCGGATTGCAGCATTTTTGGCGTGTTTCCGCTTACTTCTTCTTTTGTATAACCAGTAATATTTGAAAACGCCGGGTTCACATCGACGATTTCCAAGTTCTTGTTCGTTACCATGATCCCTTCCGCTGTATCTCTGATGATTTGTCTTTCCATCATCATACGATCCTGATAGTACATGAATATGACGATGACAAAACTGACCAAGGCGAATTCAGACATCAGCATGAACGCGATGGCATGATGACCAGTCAACTGGCTCACAGCGGTTAGCAGGAGCGGGGGGAAGAAGCCTCCAATTCCGCCCATTGCAGAAACAATCCCGTTGACAACGCCTGCCTGTTTGGAAAAATACAATGGAACAAGCTTGAAGATCGTACCATTGCCGATACCGACAGTGATGGCCACCGCGAGGGATCCTACCGTATACCAAATGATGTCCGGTGAAAAGGAAAGCAGAATACCGGAAAAGGTGACACCCAGAAAAACAGCCATCAAGATCAGGAAAGCGTTGAATTTATCCGCTAGCAGACCGCCGATCGGGCGCAGCATCGTTGCTATAACGATGAAGATACCTGTGCGTACTCCCGCGTCAACTGGTGTCAAATGAAAGTTTTCTACTAAAAAGCTGGGCAGGAACATGGTAAAAGCGACGAATGCACCGAATGTGATGAAATAAAAGAGACATAGGAACCAGAGTGTCGTATTGCGGTAAACCCCTTTTATCTGTTCTACCATGGATTTTTTCGCTTTTGGTTCTTGACGGTCCCCAAATAAAAAGACAATACCGGCGAAAATGAGCAGCAGTATCAGGTAGAGTCGTACAGTGCTGACCCAGCCAATCGCATTGGCAATAATCGGTGCGCCAAACGTCGTTAGAGCGGTACCAGCGTTGCCAACTCCGTAGATTCCATTGATAAAACCGTGTCTTTCTTTAGGGTAATATTTGGGGAGTGAGGTGACACCAATAGAAAAAGTCGCCCCGCCGACACCAAGAATCAGTCCGCCAATGACCAGGTCTGTGAAGGAATCGGCTATACTGATATAAAAAACTGGAAACAATAAAATAATGAAACTAATCAAAAACAAGTTCCTAGACCCAATCCGGTCTGTATAAAACCCGATTGGAATACGCAGCAAGGAACCGAGGATAACTGGAATTGCAGTGATAATCGACGCCTGGCCGGAAGTCAACGTGATATCTTTGCTGATAAATGGCATCAAAGATGAAATCAACACCCAAATCATAAAACCAACAACCAAGCTGGAAGTTTGCAGTGTCAATTGTACCCCTGGCTTTTTCATAGCATTAACTCTCCCATCCTTGTTTTTAAAGAATTTTTAGACATGCCTACTTGTTTATTTATTACCTTCTACAAAAAATTAAAACAGCATATGCGGGTTAGTGAAGAATTTCACATAGTTGTTTACGACATAACACGTACTAAACCGCTGCATTCCATAAAAATATGAAGGAACGTAATTTCAAGGTCATTATAACACAAGCACAGGATGCTAAAACGCACAAGAATGTGAAGTTTGTGAACGATACGTGAAACATTTTACTGGTCATTTCATCGGGAGCAGACGAGTGATCCAGTGCGAATATCAGGTATGACTGGGCAGCGAGAGTTTTTCATAAAGCACTGATTATCCTCGTATCATCACCCGCGGCAAGTGCGGATGCTTTTGCCGGGGGTGTGAGTCAATAACTGCGTATTATCCTGTCTGTCTTCTGCCGCTGCCCACTCGTTTGATAAAGTGTAGGATAAGTCCGACGTAACCTGCCAGCCAGGCGATGGCTGCAATAAAAATCATCACTTTCGGAATAGCCATCAAAAACTCTACCTTGAGCGCTTTGGCAAATTGTAATGTGCTTGTAGTATACATGGCAAGCGGGAACGCCATCCCCCAAAATTGCGGATCATAAGATAATGGATAATGATGAATGACATGTCGCCAAATAGCCAGAATGAACAACAATGGTATCCACCAAGTCCCAGTAATCCAGAAAAACAGGGTGAATCCTTTCAGGAAAGGAGTGATTTCTGTCAGCAGCTGTGTCCGATCTGCATGCAGGATCAAGGTTGAACCAGCCAACGTAGTGATCGCGACAGCCCCCATATTGATCCAATACGGTGGGGTCAAAGCCTCGAATTTGAATTCAACAAATGTAAATCGGTAGAAGATCAAAGTGATGATGTTCAAATACAGCATACATCCAAGAAAATACATGGCTAATGTGAAAAATAACATGATTCGCAGCTGTTCTTCGGTCGCTGCGTATGGTGCCAAAAGGGTTCCTAATATGGAAACAGATTGGGTGCCGACAGAGGCGATCAGCCATGCACCGTTGATACCTTCAGCAATAGTTGGTTTATTTTTACGGACAGTGACTGCCGTAAAAAAAGTATACATGATGATGAACCATAAGATGATTGCGAGGAACCAGAGAAACCATGAAAACATATGATAGTGGGCTACAATAATCAATTGGCTCCCAAAAACCGAAGTGCCGGCAACCAACGTGAAAAAGCCCGGGCCACTCGAATGACTTGTGATATCTTTGACCACCTTGCGAAAAAAGTAGCGAAGGCGAATGAGGGTTAGCAGCCATAGCCCGGCATAATTGATCATGTTAATGAATACCAGGGCTTTGGCAGCCAATTGCATACCAAGTAAATAAGATGCAATTGACAATGCACCGGTGGCCATGACAAGAGCGAAATATCCGGTAAATAAATGTTCTGCTCTTTGTTTTAAAAATGCAATCACGAAACCCACCTCTAAATTGTTATTTGCTGTATTTGAAACACTGCTTTTTTAGCATACCATATCTTAAGGAATCTAAGCGCCTTGCCTGCATACAGGATTACGTGAAAAAAAGCAGCCATCTTTGCAATCCTTTGCTGATGGTCTGCTTTGAAAAGGCTGAAGCTCATTCGCCCCAATTTCGGGGGCTCCATAAGGTTCCGTCAATTTCCCCTTCCATGAGATCGATCCTTTTTGTTTGTTCCTGCATGACACCGATGACTGCGGAAAGCAGGGCCTGCATATGAAAATCACGATGATGGTCTATCATCTTTTCCAGGTTATCTATCACGAGATCATTACTGTCCATATTCAACCTTCTTTCATCACGGGATGTGCGTCAGGCTACCTCATCTGCTCTAGAATCAGTCTTAGTTCTTCTATGGTACTGCGATTGGATTTTATTTGGGCAATCGCATTAGAAAGTGTGGCGTGTTCCGCGTCCGCGAGATTTTGCTTATCCATGTTTTCTAACTGGGAAAGAAGCCATTTTTCTCTTGCTTGCAGACTATCATCTTTCTCTCTGGTGAGTGCTTGCTGATAATCCATATATAATTGTATTTTTTGTTCATGGGTCAAGTATGCGAATTGGAAAATAAGCAACGGTTTCAGATAGATCATTTCTGTTTTGAAAGCAAGTGCCTGGTATGGTTTTGTCAATTCGCTGATACTGTACAGTTCTCTCCCGCCGGCCTGGTATTCGCTCTCTTTTACGCCAATAGCAAGGACGAGGCAGAATTCTTTGCCTGCTAGCATCGATCCTTGTTGACCATAGGCAAATCCTTCAGTCAGCACGACATCCTGCCAATGCTTTAACAAGGCTGGTGAACTATACCAGTAAAAAGGAAACTGGAATATGATCCGATCATGCGCTAACAATAGTTCCTGTTCCCGGAAAACATCAATATTACCATCTGGATAGTTTATTTCGAGGTGATGGACGGTAATATTTTCATTTTTAGGTATCGCAGCAAGGAGAAACTGCTGGCTGCTGGATTCATCCAGGTCAGGATGAGAAATAATCACCAATGTTTTCATTCTGTTTCACCACCTTATGGTATTAACAACTGTCCTTTAGCTACGTTCATACTATCATATTGTAGCTTGCTGAAGCATCTCTTGCAAAATCGGCGACATGCTTTTCATGGTGTATAAATGAACGCTGAGTATTCTTTGACAGATAATTGTTTTATTCGTACACTTCAGGTATCGTTTTTTGTGAAAGCTATTTAAAATTGATTATATATGGTGGGGAGATGAGCGTATTGAAAGAAATTGATTTGGTCGTTTTTGATATGGATGGCTTGCTGTTTGAAACAGAAAAGTCTTATTACGAAGCATTACGTGCTGCGATGGAAAGTTTCGGTTTTGATTTTGCTTTTGAAACATATCAGCAGATGATCGGTATCAGCGATAAAGAAACGGATGAAGCCCTCCAAAAAATCTGCGGACCTGGTTTTTCCACTGTTCCCTTATGGGAAGAAAATAACAGGCAATTTGACTTGCTGCTGGAAAAAAAGGGGCTGGGCATCAAACCGGGTGCAGAAAGACTGTTGGATGTCCTTGATCAGCTTGGTATAGCGAAATGTATCGCTTCATCCAATAATAAGGCAGCCATTGAAAGGTATTTGCACGTGTCCGGAATGGGCGATCGGTTTGAGTTCTATGTCAGTGCAGATGATGTCGCACGTGCAAAGCCGGATCCAGACATATTCCTTACTGCATGTCGCAAAGCGGGAGCTGCTGCTGAGAAAACCCTTGTGCTGGAGGACTCGCTGAATGGACTGCGTGCCGCAAAGGCTGCCGGCATAAATTGTATTGTTGTGCCGGATTTGCTCGCACCTGACGAAGAGATGAGACGAAATGCTTATGATATTGTCGACAGCCTTGATGAAGTCATCCCTTTCATTGAAAGAGCAAGAGAACCTCGCGGTTGAGCATATCAGCATCAATAACAGTTGTATGGCCATGTCTCCTCTTTCCAACCAGCTATGCCAATGGAATGAAAGAAAATGGTAGGATATTGTTAGAAAATGCGCTAAAATTGATAATAGTTAGCATGGTTTGCTGAATAAGGGGAAGAGGATGTATCCAATGAACTATGATGTCAATATATTTAAATTGTTATTCCGCATGGAAGACAGCATATTCCGGATAAACGAAACGGAGAAAATCCAGAACCTTTGGAAATCAAGTTTATACATATTATTGGCTGCAATTGCTGTCTATGTTTGGATGGCTTATCTTGGCATCGGTTCTGGGCTGGTATCTGAAGGCGCAATCAGGCTGGCACCGGCACAGTATACGGTACATAAATTCTGGTTCGTTATCGGGCGGCTTCTATATGCGATTTTGTTCTGGGGTTTTACTTTATTTGTGCCCGCAGTGCTATTCAATATGGTGACTGAAATCCCATTTCAAAAGCTGGTCATCATCCAGCAGCTTGTTTTTGCGATGCTGATTGTGGAACGGTTGATCTGGATCCCCTTGGCAATTTATGCCGGTCTGGATTGGTATAGTTCCCCTATGTCCTTTGGCATCATTGCAGCATATTTGACAAGCAGATCATGGATCATCTATTTCTTCGGGGCTATTTCTATTTTCCAAATCTGGATCATTTTTTTGCAGGTGCGATACATTCACGGTTTGTGTCAGATGCCAAAACGCGGTATCTGGGCTAGTGTCATCTTCCTGCATGTATTTGAATGGGGTTTTGCCGCGTTGTTTTCCTCTATGGACAGCTACATGATTGGCGGGTGGTTCGGATGAGAAGGAAGTATGGCTGGATTACTGCTGGCATCATGCTTTTTATAATCTTCAATGTTTTGCTGGTCAGGATAGACAAGGATGACAAGGTGGATAGAATTGCATATATCACGGACTGGACGACACTGCAAAAAAGGGATATGCATGAGTCCTATCAATCGAACGGCGTTGTTCGTTATGCGGATGAATCGAACGTTTACTTTGACAAAAGTCTTGGCAACTTTAATGAATTTTTAGTGAAGAAAGGAGAGACAGTTCATTCTGGCGATCCACTGTTTTCCTATGATGTAAATGATTATGACCAAGCTAAAACAAAACTTGAACAGAAGGCTGATTTGTTGGGTCAGGAGATTCAAGCGATTGAATCGGCTATTGGAAAGGTGCAATCTTCCACAGCCTCAGGAGGAATGAGCAGTTCTGACAGACATAGCAGCGACCGGAACGCTGGTTCATCGGATGATAATCTGAGCCGTGATGCCGTGGCTGGTGCTGAAGATTCTAGTGCAGAGATGAACAGAAGGGTGTCACAGTTGCAGAACGAATTCCAGGAGCTGCAAAGCCAGGTTGAAAATACTGATTCTGAACAGGCAAAAGTTTTAACAGAACAATACATTGCTGAAAAAGAAAAAGAGCGTGACCAAAAAGAAGCGGAGCAGCAAAGTATTCAGTCCCAAATTTCAACGCTTTCCTCTGAGGGGAGCACGATTACTGTAGAAAGTCCGTACAGCGGGAAAATTACGAGTCTATCCAAGGAACTCAAGGCACCGCTTTTAACGATACAAGACCCGGAAAAGTTGGAAATTGCCGGTGAGATAACAGAAAAGGAACGTATTCATACCGATGAAGGTATGCAGGCAGCTGTTGCTATGCAGGAAAGCGGAGCGACATTCAAGGGAGAGATCAGCGAGCTGAGCGATGATCCGACGGATATGAAAGTGAACGGACGCAGCTTGTACCCTTTTTCAGTTACTGTGAAGGCAGATAAGCAGGCAAAGAAACTGCTTCCAGGGTATCATGCGAATATGAAGATTTTCACTAAAATTGTCCCCGATGCGCTGATTGCAAAAGAAGAAGCGATATTCGGCCAGGAGATCTGGGTGATGAACTATAAGGGGAAGCTTATACCACAAATAGCCAAAACCGGCATCTCTGAAAACGGCCGTTCAGAACTCAACAATGAACTGGAACCGGGCGAGTGGCTGGCGGTTGCTCCGGAAAGCAGCCAGCGGCGGCAAGCTACTTTTATCACGCCATTAAAAATAACGAATCTTGGCTGGCTTGACTTGCAAACAGATAAAAAATCCAATTTAAAATATCTGGTAACTGGCCTGCTTTCCAGATAAACAGGCCGAACATCAATACAATTCCAAATTGTTTGGGTACGAAGTGCTTTTGGGTATGGATAAGCGTAGGGTATTGACACATGCTATTGAAAAGATGGAAAACTGGAGTGAAGAAAATGCCTTATCGCGAGGAAATGCCTGTGGAAAAAGGGATGGACCATACCCTGTCATTTTTGACGGAAGGGTATATGTATATCTCCAACCGCATGAAAAAGTATGACCGTGAAATATTTCAGACCCGTTTGCTGGGCGGAAAAAAAATAATATGCTTAGCTGGTAAAGATGCTGCGAAAGTCTTTTACGACAATGAGAAGTTCAAGCGGCAAGGCGCAGCCCCGGAGCGTGTGCTGAAAACCTTGTTCGGGCAACAGGGAGTACAGACGTTGGACGGTACAAAGCACCGCCGCCGTAAACAACTGTTCATGTCCCTGATGACTGGCGAGCGCTTGCGAGAGGCTTCCGGCATTTTCAAACGGGAATGGCTTGAAGCGCTGAATCAATGGGAAACGGCGGATGAAATTGTACTGTATGATGAAGTGAGAAAGATATTGACAAAGACTGCCTGCAAATGGGCCGGCGTGCCATTGCCCGAACACAAGATGCAGGAAAGGGTTGTGCAGCTCAGTGCCATGTTTGAAGGAGGCGGTGCGATCGGCGGCCGCTACATTCGCGGAAAACATGCAAGGAAACAGGCAGAACAATGGATTTCGGATATGATTAATCGGGTGCGATCCGGCGATTTAAAAGCGTCAGATAATAGTGCACTTTACCGGTTCGCTATGTTTCAGGATGAGAAGGGCGAGTTTCTTCGTGCGGAAATCGCTGCAGTAGAATTGATCAATGTTTTACGTCCGATAGTAGCCATTTCTGTTTATATCGTTTTTTGTGCCTTGGCATTGTATGCTTTTCCTGCCGAAAAGAAAAAACTGGAATCTGGAGAGGCAGAGGCGTTGGAACTGTTCACTCAGGAGGTACGCCGATTCTATCCATTTTTCCCCACGGCGGTTGCCAAAGTGAAAAAGGACTTCTTGTGGAAGGGTTTCGATTTTAAGGAAGGGACGATGGTCCTGCTCGATTTATATGGCACGAATCATGATGCCTCTTTGTGGGAAAAACCTGATTCCTTTTGGCCGGAGCGGTTTCGAAATCGAAAAGAAGATGCCTATGATTTTATTCCCCAGGGCGGGGGAGACTACCATCAAGATCACCGCTGTCCAGGTGAATGGCTGACAATAGATTTGATGAAAACGACGCTGGATCTGCTCGCTAATCATATGACTTACACGGTTCCCAAGCAGAATTTGAAGTACAGTATGATCAGGATGCCAAGCCTGCCGAAAAGCAGATTTATTATAGCGGAAGTCAGCAAAGTATAAAAAAATTAAAAAGACAAGTGCAGAAATAAACGATTACGCGAAATGACACCATGAATGAGCATTCATGGTGTCATTTTGATAACGGGCTTTAATACCTGGATAGAGCCCAGAACAAACAAACCATCATCCCAGGTCGTTGCGTTCCAGCAGGGATTTTCGCTTATAGATTTTGTGAAACAAATGACAGAAAGGCGTGATTTGGTGCATCCAGACCTGAAAAGAAGCCTGCCTCTGCTCCGGATGGCTTCTAATATTTCTAAGATAGACAAAGGATTTTCTCGTGATCAGAAATACATGATTGATGGTACTTATTTGTTACGTGTTTTTGAAAGCGAAAATACGCTGGACAGACAGAAGGAATTTGAAACTATCCGTATGCTGGCAGCATATTCTGATTTTATTCCGAAAGCAGTTTCTTTTCATATCTTCGATGAAATTGGACTTTCTTGTATGGTGCTGACATATCTGCCAGGTGAAGATGGTGAAGTAGCGTTACCTGTCCTTGCAGGAACGAAACAGTATGATGCTGGTTTCCAAGCGGGGGAAGAGCTTAAAAAGCTGCATCAGCTTCAAGCACCTGCAAACCTTCCAGCTTGGGAAGTGCAGAAGAAACAAAAGAGTGATACGTATCTGAACGCTTTGGAGGAATTAGAAGATATCGATACGGAGATGAAAACGACACTTTGCACATATATCCGAAATCATGAATATCTGCTCCGTGCCAGACCACAAACCATACAGCATGATGATTTCCATCCGGCTAACCTTTTGATTCATAAAGAGCGTTTTGCAGGTATCATTGATTTTCAGCGGATGGACTGGGGAGATCCGGTTCACGATCTGCATAAGCTCGGCTTCTTCTTCAGCCGCATCAGTGTACCATTTACGCGGGGGGTAGTGGATGGTTACCATGCACAAACGGGGGTGCCAGAAACTTTCTGGGAACGATATACATTGTACAGCGCAATGCATGTCGTTTCAGCGCTGGTATGGGGTGAAAGAATCGGTTCATTTCCAAAGATGCTGGCATTCTCAAAGGATGTTCTGCGTGACCATGACAATTTCCATCGCTTCATTCCGAAATGGTATGTATAGGAATAGTAGAGAAGCGAGTTATACACTTTGATTGCAGCAGCGGGGATCTTCCACGCTGCTGCAACATAGATTATTTGAAGAAAAAACCGGCCAGTCAGGGAATGTCCAAAAAGGGTACAAGCAAGTCTGACTGTATGATTCACAGATTCGCCGCCTGGTGTTCGGTCTTTTCTTCCTTCTGCCGTTGTCTGTGATACAGGACATTGACTAGCGCTCCGATTAGGAGAATGAACGCAGTCAGAAAAAACCAGATCATCAAAATGATGACTCCGCCAAGACTGCCATAGGTAACGGAATAACTGCCAAAGTTACCTACGTAAATGGAGAATCCGGCAGAAATGACCAGCCATAAAATCCCCGCTGCTACTGCTCCTGGCAAAATATGCTTGAATGGCAATCTTTTATTGGGAGCAATGCGATACAGCAGCATCAGCACCAGTGTCAATATGACAAAACTTATTACCCAGCGCAAAATGTTGTATACGATGCTCAATGATGAATCGAGCCCTATTTCGGATTGAATGAAATGAAGCAGAACCTGTCCGAAAATAGGCAGTATAATGGCTACGACGAGAGCGGCGATCATCAACAGTGTCATACCCAGTGCAATAAGTCTGACGAGGAGGAAGTTTCTTGATTCTTCCACGTCATACGCTTTGTTGACGGATTTGATAAATGAGTTGATGCCATTGGAAGCGGACCATAGCGCACCAATGATACCGACAGTCAATAATCCGCCTTGCCGGTCTTGGACAAGGCTGACAATGTTTTCCTTGAATATTTCTCCCATCTCACTTGGCAGAATTTTGCTGATGAATGAGATGGCATCATCCGGTTTGATATGAAAATACGGGATAAGTGCAAAACAGACAATCAGCAAAGGTACGATCGATAATAAATAATGATAAGCCTGTGCAGACGCCAGCAGGGAGATGTCATTTTTCTTGAATTCTTCCATAAATGATTTCCCATAGTGTTTCAATTTCGCCATGGAATTACGCTCCTTCAACAATCATGTTGTTTATCCTATACCCACATTAACATACTGATAATCTATTTAAATATGGTGCATGCTGTAAAAAAGGTATATTTTTTAACCTTGTCCAATAACATAATAGAAAGCATATATAAGGGGCGCTGTAAGATGGGAAATAAGAAAAAATGGCTATGGTGGCTGCTCGGCATGGGATTGTTGATATTCTTGGTAATGTATCCCTTGCAGAGAACGACACCTACTTTTGAATCATGGTCACTGCCGCTGACTGGCAAGACAATTGTCATTGATCCGGGGCATGGAGGACCTGACGGCGGGGCCGAGGGCAAGGATGAAACAATGGAAAAGGAAATCTCTTTGAAGGTGAGTAAGCGCCTGCAGCACTATTTGCAGCAATCCGGAGCAATTGTATATTTGACGCGAGAAACTGATAAGGACCTGGCAAGTAGTACGACCAAAGGATTATCGAAGCGAAAATCGGAGGATATCCGTAATCGTTTAAAATTCATTTCGGAGAAAAATGCCGATCTTTTCCTTTCTGTGCATTTGAACGCAATTCCTTCAGAACGCTGGCATGGGGCCCAGACATTTTACTATCCAAGCTTTGATGAAAACGAACACCTGGCCAAAATGGTGCAATCTGAAATTATCCGGAATATGGAAAATACGAACCGTACGGCATTGGAAATTAATGGCGTTTATTTGCTGAAGCATGCAAAGGTTCCTGGTGCATTGGTGGAAGTCGGTTTTCTTTCCAATGTAAAGGAACGTGAACTGCTAAAAACGACAGATTATCAGCGAAAAATGGCCGCCAGCATATATGAAGGTATTTTGCGATATGCTACCGAGAAACCGGAGAAAAATGAAAAAGAATAAGGCTTCAGCTGTCACCTATCCTTGATTCATATCACTTAGAAATTACCTAAAGTATGTTATACTAGCCTTGGTAACCAAATTAGACTGCTTATGATGATGAGCGGGATTATCCAAGGCTTATAAGGAAGGTGACTTTAAGTGTTGACGAAAGAAGACATTATCAAACTGCTCAACCCGGTCAAAGATCCATTTTTACATAAAACGTTGGAAGAGACTGGTGGGATCAAAGATATCTCCATCAAGGAAGAAAAGCACCATGTCAGTGTAAAACTGGCTATCGGCAAAACCAATACTGCAGAACAAATGCAGCTGCAGCAGCAAGTGGTTGGTATTCTGAAAAAAAACGGTGCTTCGACTGTTGGGTTGCGTTTTGAACAATTGCCTGAAGAAGTGATCCGTAAATACCAGCCGGCAGCTGAAAAGGAAAAAGAGGCGTCGCTGCTTGGTGGAAATACCGATACGAAATTCCTCGCGATCGCCAGCGGCAAAGGCGGAGTTGGAAAATCCACGGTTACGGTGAATTTGGCTATGGCGCTTAAACGTCTTGGCAAAAAAGTCGGTATCATAGACGCTGATATTTATGGCTTCAGTATTCCTGATATGATGGGAATTGATCACCGGCCACAAGTGCGCGGACAAAAAATCATTCCAGTGGAACGATTTGGTGTCAAAGTCATTTCCATGGGGTTCTTTGTAGAGGATAATTCACCTATTATTTGGCGCGGCCCAATGCTTGGCAAAATGCTGACAAGCTTTTTTAAAGAAGTGGAGTGGGGCGACCTCGACTATTTATTGCTTGACCTGCCTCCAGGCACTGGAGATATTGCAATGGACGTTCACGAAATGTTGCCTTCATGTAAGGAAGTCATTGTAACAACTCCTCACCCATCGGCTGCTTTTGTTGCGGCGCGTGCCGGGCAAATGGCCATGAAAACAGAGCACGAAATCCTTGGCGTAGTAGAAAATATGGCGTATTTTGAGAGCAAAAAAACTGGCGAGAAGGAATATGTATTTGGCAGAGGCGGCGGTCAGAAGCTGGCGGAAGTGCTGAAGACAAAGGTACTCGGTCAGCTGCCATTGGAACAGCCTTATGAAGAAGAGGACGAGTTCGCGCCATCTGTGTACCAAGAAGATCATCCGAATGGCAAAGAGTATCACCGTATCGCCGCGAAAATCATCGCTGCAATGGAAGAAGCGTAATAAGAAGCCTTTCCCGATGACGGGAGAGGCTTTTGTTGCAATAAGGAAAGCATGAAAAATTTCTTGCATAAGCCTGCTGGCTTGGAGAATGCTGAATGTCATATAATATGATGTTCCCTCAGCTGCCAGCCTGATTCTGTTCTTGCTTGTCGCCCTTATCCTGTTTGTGGCTATCCTGTTGTTTTTCTGCAGCTTCAAGTAAATTTTTTTGGATTTTCTCCTGGAACAAAGGAGATTCCAAAGTTTCTTGAACAGTTTCCTTCAAGTGGCTTCGAAATTTTTGGCTTTTCATTACTTGCAGCATTTCTTTATTCATTTCTGGGTTTTGCAACAGTTCAAGCATTCGTTTTTGGAAATCGGGATCCTTCATTAAATCTTTCATCATTTGTTTCATCGGTTTATCCATGGATTTAGCATAGTTGGCGACAAATTGCGGGTCTTCAAACAATTGTTCCCACACTTTTTTACTTTGTTCAGAGGACATCGCATTGTTGATAGCGTTTTTGACTGTATCTGAATCCATGACAAGATGTTTTTTCATTTTTTCATCTGCTACCAGCTCTGTAACAGCTTTTTTTCCTTCATCTGTTTGTAATATATCGACGACCATTTTTTTAGTCGTATCATAGTCGGCTTCTTTCGCGGCTGAATTTGTACCGCTGCAGGCAGAGAGTGTTCCAGCGAAAATAAGCGCAAGCCCACATGTCCATACCTTTTTCAGCATAAGGAAATTCCTCCTTTCCTCTACTGTTAATATGGAGAGAAAAGCTTATTTATATGCACATTTAGAGGGAAAAAACATGCTTTTCATGTTAAAATACGGAGGAGTGCAATAATAATGTAACGCTATACATAGCAGGAGGATATACTATTGGGCAGCAAACAAGTTGTAGAAATGTTTCTAAAGACACTCGGACTCGGTGGTATCGCCGGTTTGGTGACAAGTTTTTTTGTGGAAGCGGATCAATTCAAACACGTTCTTAGTCCCTTCGATGGTGTAGAATTGCTGGGATTGATCATATTTTTCATTGGTCTGGGACTGGTTTTCAGTGCGGTCAGCCAAACTGGTTTTTTTGCTTATTTGTTTATCCATCGTTTTGGGGCAGGTCTGTTCAGGTCGTTCTGGCCGACCGTCCAGCTGTTATTGGTCGCCTTTGTCCTTTTTGATCTGGTCTATTTTCCATATATCTCCAGTGAAAATAGCCCATTATGGGTCCATATGTCAATTGCAGCTTTTATGCTGGTATATGGCATATTGATCGCAAACATTAAAGCGAAGGAAACTGCAAAACAGGCTTTTGTTCCAGCTTTATTTTTAATGGTAGTCATGACTGTGCTTGAATGGGTTCCAGGGTTAAGGACCTCAGGTGCTGGCAGCAACGACTATAAATGGCTTATGATCGTTCCGCTGCTTGCCTGTAACACCTATCAATTGCTGGTTTTGCACCGTTTGAATAAAAAAGGCCAATTGGAGGCTGAGGCAAAACGACAGTCCAAACCGTCCAATAATAAATCAGCTGAATTAAAAAAAACCTGATGCAAAAAATGGTGTGCCCCAAAAGACAACGTGCAGAAATGACTTTTGGGGTCGCCTTCAAAGCATCAGTTTTTTTTTGGATATACGTTGGGATTGCTTATTCCACCAGTTTAGTTTTTGCATGAGCTTGTGTCATCAATTCCGAGATATGGACGAATTGAAATCCTTTGTTTTTCAGTCCAGGGAGAATCGTTTGCAGTGCTCCGGCAGTTTGTTTTGCGGAATCGGATGCATGGAACAATAATATATCCCCGTTGGATGTATTTTTCATCGTAAAATCGATGATTTCTTGTGATCCGGGATTTTTCCAATCATTCGGATTAATATTCCACTGAATGACAGAGAAACCTAATTTTTGTGCCAGCTTCACAATGTCTTCATTGAAATGGCCATTTGGCGTTCGCAGCAGCGTAACATCTTTAAGCCCCATTTTTTCAAATGCTTCTTTTGCCCGCAACAGATCCCGCTGTACTTGGTCGATATCTTGTTCTAAATAACTTTTATACCTGTAGCCGAGCATTCCGATCTCATGCTTCCCTTTTATAATCTTTTCCACTATTTCCGGATGACGTTCAGCCCATTCACCGCTTAAAAAAAATGTTGCCTTCACCTGATTTTTTTCCAGCTGTTCCAAAATATCATATACTTTTTCCTCTCCCCAGCTGATGTTGAAAGTGAGAGAAATGTTTGGCTTCTTTTTGTCTCCTTTGGCAAGTACGGATGGGTCTTGCTTGGAAAAAACGGATAGAACATCACTTTTACCAAACCATAATAGCAGTGCAACCATCAGGGCCATAGATAGTATTGTTAGAAAACGTATTTTTCTGCTGAAACGAAATACATAAAAACCCGGTCCCATTTCATTCACTCCTTCATTGCGTACACAGCTTGTTTCCCTATATGTATATGTATGAGCTTGGCCGGAAATTATGAACTGGTAAATCTTTTACATAAACTGGAAGATATTTGGAAATAGTAATCATACCGCAAAAGAAACGAAAGAAGTTTTACATAAGCGGAGCTGTTGGGTTGGCTGTGAAAGAAAAAAATAAATGATTGAAAATGAAGTTTGGCGGGTATGTAGGTGATGACATATAAGCACCTCTGTCGGGATAGCTATAGAGGTGATGGGGAAAAGATGTCTCTCTTCAGCGGGAGTGCAACAATCTCACAACAAACTTGTCGAACCATTTTTATGTAAGAGATGTCTCAGAATGGCAGGGTGATAAAAAATGTTGGGTTTGCTGATTAATGAAATGGAAAAGAAAGAACTTGCTTATATGGTAAAGCGGGAATTAGAAGAACTTTTGCTTGATTTGGAGGACAGCCGTATTGATGAAATGGTAAAAAGTGCAATGCGTGACAGGTACCAGGTTTTGTTCAAACTCCTGCTTCGGGTCGCTACCCAGGTGGAATGTATGGAATATATGCCAAGAAAAAAATTGGATGGGCAGCTTTAAACAACATGGTTGAAATGGCAGTCGGGAAACTCAAAACCTGGCTGCCGGGCGCATTCGGAAATACTATTTGATGGGTACTGAAAGACCAGATAAAAAAACGACATGTATTGGAAAAATTTTTCGTTTTTGCTATTGCACGGTGTCGAAATCTGTGATATATTATTGTTTGTCGTCAGATGAGCGGCATGTGATTTTAAAAACAAATAAACTTTTAAAAAAAACTTGTTGACATTGATTAGACGCTGTAGTAAAATAAATCTTGTCGCCAAAAACGGCGAATGTAAAGAAATTGATCTTTGAAAACTGAACAAAACGACCAGTATGTCAAGCAAGTTCGATGCAAGTCATCGAATGGAAGATGAAAAAACAACCCTGTTTTTTCAATAAAGCAAG
>NZ_JBHUIZ010000009.1:0-65834 GCF_042683165.1 Tigheibacillus halophilus | reverse complement strand
TACGCAATTCCATTAAGTATGTGCCAAGTAAGGACTACAAAACATTCACAAAAGCCCTAAAAAAGGTGTATAGCGCGCCAAGCCTTAAGGCTTGTTTAAGTGCGTTTGAATCATTTAAACAACAGTGGGCGGCCTACCCGGGTGCCATCGATGTCTGGACAAGAAACTTTCAGCGTGTCGAACAACTATTTGACTATGGCAGTGCAATCCGTAAAGTCATGTATACAACAAACACGGTGGAGAGTATTCATTCCAGCTTTAGAAAAGTCACCAAAAAAGGAGCATTCCCCGATGAGAATGCCCTTATGAAAATTTTATATCTGCGGATTCAGGAATTGGAATCCAAGTGGGAAGGCGGCCATATACAGAACTGGGCAATGGTCATGAACCAGTTTCTCGTTCACGATCATTTAAAAGATAGGGTTTTAAAATACCTGGAGTAGGTTGGGACTTACACACTTAATTTGACAAACCCTAATAGTATATCACATCCACTTTTGTGTTCTCATCTTTAACTATATCTTTCAACCTCCATTATAATTCCCTTCAATTGATTTCTTTTCAAACCTTTTCCTTAGTTCATTATTAATTTCTTTCCATAATAAATTTCTTTCAGTTAACAAAAAATCTTCCCTTTTAAAACGCAAATAATAGGTGCTGACAGTTTTTGAATGCTAAGTATCGCTACTTCGGTATACTTTAAATATATTTTCTTAAATTAAAAAGACTTCACTCCGAGAAACAAAGACTTTATACTATCATTGCAGGATTTGACCACTTACCCTAATTCTATTATTAAAATACATCACGCTATAAAAGTGGTGCTATCTTTCAATCCAAAAAATTATTTGATACGGGATGCAGCAACATGCTCCACGATTGTGCAAATACTTGTTACAATAAATATGTAAATAACAATCAACAATGTTAATAGCACAATTAGCAGCACACTAACCGATGTAAAATAACAAATGAATGTCGATGCAGTCACAAATAAACCAATAGGAGCATTAAACAATACTCCATTCAGATCATCTTCTCTTAGAATGGACACCAATGCCTCTCTTGCTCCTGCAGGAACCTCCTTTCCCCTAAAAAAATAACTTACCGAAACTTTAGATGTTATCCTAATAAATAAATTTTTGATTGGTCTTGCAATTACATTAAAATAAATTGCAAAACAAATAAAAGTTAATAATACATTTAACGCCATCAAAACACCCTCCCAAAATTTTTTGCCTTTTAAGTATAACCCCTCACTTGAAGGGCAATTGATTATTTCTTATCTAAAGCAAAAAATTTAACAATTTTTTTCGAGTGGCTAGTGCAATAAAACCATCCCCAAAAAACTTCCCCCTTTTCTTTCACTCTTTCTTCTTTAGTTTCAGCAGTTTTGTATTAAAAACCATATCTATAATCAGTTCAATAATCCGATCCAAATGAAACTGGAAAAAGAAAAGGATTATTGTTTCCTCCCAAATACATGATAACCCATCAATTATTGCTTATTAATCACTAACTTATCAGACCAAAACTTTCCCCCTAATAAATTCTCAAATAAATATGGATGACACAAACGTCATCCATAACATAATTATTGTTTTGTTGTCCATATCCCATAGCTATGCAATATTTGCATTTAAACCAGGATGTATAGTGGATATTAGTGATTCTTTCTAAAAGGTAGATCTCATTGTATAAAACTTTTTAGATAAGCAACAGAATATTACTTAATCCAATTACATATCCATCCATCCTACCCAATATCATAGTAATCCTTCTCAAGAACCTTTTTAAACTGTTCTCTCACTATGCTGCTCATTGTAATACTATTTGTATTACAGTAGTCTCTTATTGCGTCACGCAGGTCCCTATCCATTTGTACACTTACCTTAACTTGCACCTTCTGTTGTGTGATCAGATTATCCTTTCGCCGTTTCCTTGCAATATTATTATAATCTGCATTCTCCAGTACAATCCGGAAAAAGGTTTTTTCCTTGGTAGTAGTTTGCTGTACATTATTTTTGCCTAGACTTGCTATTAATTCTATATACATTGCCCTAGTCAACCCTTTACTTAATGCTTCTCTTTGAATGTCACTTAGTTTGTGTTGATGTGCAATTGTCTTATAAAACTCCTTTATTGATTTTGTACCCAATATTATACTTTTAACATCATGAGCATAAAAGTGGGTTCTTGCGATATCCTGCAATCTGCGTATTTCTGCTCTAGTCACTCGGCGTGTCAGTTCTTTTAAATCTATACTGTTTTTCCGTACCATAATCCAACCCTCTACTTTCCGATTTTCCATAGGAATTTTATATAAATTGATATAAATACACATAAAAATTATTTAAAGGTTATATAACTCTTAAATTGTTTGTCTTAATAATTCCCGAAGAAAGTCACTTACCCGGATTTCCTCCCTCGCGCACATATCATCTAGTTTCTTTTTCATTTCGCGATTAACCCTAAAATGAATCATTTCCGTTTTAGATGATCTTTTTCTTAGTTTCACCAAGTCTATCCCGACATTGATTTGTTTACTGTCACTAGTATTATCGTAATTAAGATATAATCCTTTACCAGAGATTAGTGGTTCAGGATGCTCATTTATTTTACGCAAAATAGGTGTTTTCGTCTGGTAAAAGGCGTATCTCCCGTCTGACAACTTTGATATACGCACACCACCATCCTGCCTACTTTCTACTATTTTCTGATCCATATAAGCATCTAATTTCTTTGCAGTTTCTTTATATTGGATCTCGGATATTTTTCCTTCGTAATCATTAAGTACATGATAATTTATGTTGACCTTCACCTGCTTTTTATCATGTGCAACTTTTAATTTTGTCTGATTAATGATCTTATTAATTTTATATTTTAGCTTTTCTACCTTCATGGTACGTCTCGTCTCCTTATTTGTAAGACAACTGCAACGCATTTGTCTCCTTATTTGTTCCCTATTGGTACTACTTACTTTCCATTCGCCTACACTATCGCCTTTTGGCCTTTTCTGCCTAAATAAAAAAACCTCTATATTCCATAGAGGGGCAATCTTTTGTGTTATATCTAACTACCAATCAATGAAGTCTTATCCAATTTTTTGGATTGAGGCTTATTCTAAATATCTTTTCCCCATCTCCAATCGCTATTTACCTCTTTCTTCTCCACCTTCAACTTATCCAATCTATTTTTAACAGTCTGTTTATATGGTTTGTATACATACTTTTATTATCTAATAATAAGTAATTATTTACCATTTATTATTCAACCCCTTGGGTAATCATCTGTAATATCACCCTTTTTTCCTTTTCACCCTTATATCCATTCCTTATAAATTAGATTAATTTGATTCCACTTATAACACGTAAACCCATTTCCTCTAAATTCATCTTACCATTTAATTTAGATCAAAAAATTGATTTCTTATCAGCCATAAAATACACACTAAATTACGGGGATAAAACCACTAAATCCAAGTCTAATATAGTAAACTTGTCAAAAAAGTGTACAATAAAATTGACGTTTTTTGAAAGAAAGGAATATTAACTTGGGGAAACATTACAGTAAATTATTTAAAACAAAAGCAGCAGTCAAACTATTTTTAGATGAAGATAAAAAAGTCACGGAAGTTGCCCGGGCTCTCCATGCTTTACAAAGGTGGGTGTGAAAATGTACGAAAAAAATGTATTTTTCCCTAGTGGTAGCAAAAAGAATTCGATAGAAAAATATATCCATAGCATTGAGGAAGAAAATCGAATTCTTAAGGAAAGCAGATACCTGGAAAATAACACAGAATCCATATTTGAATTTATCCATGAACATCGAGAAGAATTTCCTATTAGCAAGATGAGTGAATTACTTAAAGTATCAACCAGCGGCTATTATAAATGGATTAAAAATAAGGATATAAAAAGTGATCAAAGTAGAAGAAATAACTATTTAAAAAGAAAAATAAAAGAAATATACCTAGCGAAGGGACCCGATATCGGAAGTCCACTTATAACAAAACTATTAAATCACACGGGGATAGCAGTTTCACAATCAACAGTATCAAGAATCCTAAGTGATAATAGGAAGATATGGAATAAAACTTACACTGCCTTTCACAAGGATAGTGATGTTATTCTTCATTTTCCAAACAAAGATACAGTGTGGGATCAAGAGAGCGGTGTCTTTTATCATCAAGCATTCGGCCAAGAGGAAATTCGCAAGTTACTCGCGCCTAAACCTTTAAGTTATGACCCTATTAGTATATAGCTAATAAAGTACACTAACAGATAACATGTCATTAATAGAAAGAAAGGATTCACATTTTTTGGACGAAACACTAATTTATTATTTACATGCGATAACGCACACTGTATAATAGGGAAAAATTACTACATAATTGGAGGCTCTAATGACCAATCCTCTAAAGTCCGTTATAGGAGTATCTGAAGCATCAAAATTATGGGGGCTATCTCCTGGCTATATCAAAAATTTATGCTCAAAGGGCAAAATATCAGCTAAAAAGATAGGTAAAACATGGGTCATTGATGCTAGTCAGTCAAAACCCTTCTTAATTAATCGTACCAACAACCAGATTCGAAGAAAAAATTGAAGGTGTTAATTTGAACAAATTTAATATTCCAACATATAATATATTGAAATTAGAAAAAGAAATGCAAAATGGAAAAACTGACCCTCTGTTATTTCAAACTGAGAGGGGTTTTTATGTTGTAAAAACCATTGGGAATGTAGACGGCCCGAAAGTGTTAATTAATGAATTTGTCTGTTATAAACTAGCTAAGCTTTTGGACGTCCCAATACCTGATGCGGCACTTATAAAAATTGACCAAAATGCAATCGATGCAGATCCAATACTTCAGCGAAACAATATTACTCCCGGAATACATTTTGGTAGTGAATTCATTAAAAAGTCGCAGCCGTCAGTTCAGCCACCATTAATTAATATTGTTCAAAATCAAGACGATATACCTTCTATAATAATGTTTGACCAAATTATTTATAACAATGATAGAACTCAAAATCTTTGAAATTTATTAATAGATCTAAAAGAGAGGAAAATATTAGCTATAGATCACAGTCATCCTTTTAAATTAGGTGTGCTATGGGATAAAGATGAATTATCAAAGATTCAGAAAGAACCTATTTGTTTAGTTAGAGATTTTCATGGACAGAATTATAGGGTATTATTAAAATACGTTAATGGAAATAGTCCTTTTAATAAAATTCAAAACAAAATTTCAGAAATTACAGCTGGTGACATAAATTGGTGTTTCGAACAAATACCGGATGAATGGGAATTAAATGTCAAAGATCGAGATGCATTAAAAGAGTTTCTTTGGCATAGAATAAGTAGCACAGATGAATTATTACTTTTATTAAAAGATCAATGTCCTGATTGGAAAGGAGGCGAGTTAATTGGATAAACCTATTTATTTTGCAGTATGTAGTTATATCCCAGACATTCTAAGAGGAGAATCAATCAATGTAGGTATTCTGGTTCACGTTCCAGACAATAAATTTGTTCAATTTTATAAAACCAAAAACTTATCTCGAATAAGAAGTTTTGACGACGAAGTCGAACTAGATGTATTAAAGGCATTACTCGAATCTATAGCTTACCAATTTAATAATAATCGCGCCTCTGAACTCGAAGGGATAGATAATCAAGGTTTTCTAAAAAAAGAATTAGTCTACTTTATTAACCAAATTCAGTTCAGTGAAGTTAGAGCGCTAAACAGTGATAACTCATCTTTACAAAGTCATATTAATGATTTAATTGATATGTATCTGTATTATGATAAGAAAAAATCTGAAAGAATATCCCCAGATCGCGTAAGAAGTTTAGCTTCTAAAATGGTACGTTCAAGTTATTTAAAAAATAAAATTAATCGTCATCCAGATATTAAAAATAACTTTAATCAAAGCCCAATTGATTTCACTATTGAAATAAACGGTAATAAGATTCTTTTTAAAGCCATTTCTTTTGACTATAAAGCAAAAAATAAATTCTACAATGAAATCAAAAGTTTGCTTTACGATTTGTCTTATATTAAGAAACAGACTAATAACGAAATAAAGGTTATTATTAATAATACAAACCGTGATAAAGATTATGAGAAGCTTGCGTATAATCTCTTAAGAAAAGAAGTTGACGTTTTTACATTAGAGGAATTCGATAAATTCATATTTAATTCCTCTATGGATCAAAATCAACAATTAGAATTATTTAATTAGATGCATATTAATTAAATGACATTTCAACTGGCGTATGAATTGGCATATGTCAGTTTTGTTTTTATTTCAACTATTAATGGTTAAATGGGGTTTTTTTGACATCCGAATGTTCATTTAATTTTTATCAGACAATAGATGTTGTACATAGGAAAACAGTGTCAATTCATATATCAAAGTTGATGTCAATTTTCTGATTAAACTAAAGCTCCCGTTTTTTCAAGTATATTTTTCAGATTATTCATTTACCCTAAAATAGCCTATAAGCTGTAATAATGTAATTCTGGCTTATTAGGGAAATCCGATTCTAATTTATTCTTTTGTTCATACAGTTTTGTTTTTATTTTTTTATTTTCCCGTTGTACTGGACTAAAGTGAAGTTCTACATCATCAGGTCCATTAAATTTTCCAATATGTTTCCCTGTCTGTACCAGTTGAAAACAATCTTCATAAGTTTCATTTGTTTTGTCTTCATATTTAAAGAACACATATAATTCTGGAGAATTAATTGTTCCATCATAAGCAATAATATTCAAATGATGATAATAAAAGGGTATAGTACATTCTAAATTATTTGTAGTGTGTAAAGCATATATTTTTATATATGAAACAATATTTGGTCTAGCTTTTTCTTTGCCAAATTCGTTATATAAAAATGAATAATATTTATCCCACCCATCATCTGGCAAATAAATGAAAGTTGTTACACTGATATTGTAGCAAATGTTATTTGATAAGTTTTTTATATAGTAAGTATGATCAGGATTTATTATGCTATTAACTTTTGATTTATTATTATCTCTTTGAGTGTATTCTATAGGTGGAATCTCAAAAATCAAGTCTGGTTTGATACTTAGTTTAAATTGTTTACTTTGTAGTTGTTGTGATTGTTTGGTGATTTCATTTGCTTTTTTTGCATTTGATACTGATTTCCAAGTAATTACTAATAGTATTACTGAAGATAGAAAAGTTAGAAACTCTCCTAGTGAGATAGGTGCAATGTTAATAAAACTTTCGAACAAATCAAAAAAATACACAACCTCAATTGTTATTGAATTATTCATATATTACCCCTGCCTGCTATTGTTAAATATTATAAAGCTAGCCTTAAATTATTATCTGAATATATCCTTCTTATTTTTCTGTCTACTTCTGTAAATTCCCCTTTATTATAGCACCCTTTTGCATACATAATTTCATTAAGCCATACTTCCCGCAAGTAACTACTTACTAATATTTTCTAACTATACTCCTGTTCAAAATTCTATAGAAATATCTATACTTGTTTATTTCTTTATTGACTTGTAGTTGAATGGTTAATTATGTTGATCCAAGCACCCTTTTGCATCCTTTTCTTACTTTCCTCATATAATTCTATTGCGTATTGGTAATCCCATATATCTTTATACTTTCTATCTTTAAACACTAATGCATTAATAAGTAACAAATTGGAATAGCCTAACCAATAAGCGTAAACCTTGATGTTCCTTTGTCCGGTTGAACCACTATGGACTATATCATTTCGAATATTAGCTATTCTACCAAGCAAATTTTTATATTTGTGTTCCAAATCTTGAATTACTTTTTTTTGATATTTAGGTTGAGTATATGCCCTATAAAAGCTATCAATTTTATAATCAATGTATTTGTCTGTAGAATATTTTTTTAATACCATTAATTGATTCGCAAAGTCATCTGGATAAAATTTTATAGGGAATTCTTTGAATTCCTTTTTATCCTTTAACTCACTAGGTAAAGAATATTGGGAAAGGACACCAAAAAACTTCTCTCTAAAATAATGATAAATTGAGATCAATTCATTTGAAAATGTTACCAACACTAGTAGGCGGGGGACATCATAAATTATTTTTTTCTTTCCTATTAAAAATTCTAAGGAAATCCAATGATAAATTAATTTTAATTCACTATTTGTTTCTTCTTTCCCTTTATCAATCCAATGAAGTGCTTTTGCAAAGTCTTTATTTTCTTGATTAGACGTTAGATAATTATTAAGTTGACTATCAGGGTTTTTAAGATCCGCTATAATTTCTTGTTGTAATTGTTGAGGATAATAATTAACTTCGGTAAACTTTGACTTTCGAATTTTTGCTTGTTTTGTTAAAGCATTTATTGAATTCTTTGTAACATAGAGATCACTTACAAAGATTTTATCAATAGAATATTTAAGTTTTATAACTTGAACAATAATATCTATTTTCTTTTTAGCTAGAATTGCGCCTTCTTTTTCACTGGATGCCTTTATACAGATTCTCGCATGACAATCAGTATATTCAATATACTCATAGCCTCTAGCACCTTTTACAGATTGCCATTCTTGATGTAATTCCCGATCTTCTTTGGACATAAGGTTCATTTCATATTCAAATAATCGTTGTTTTTCGAGATGAATCAATAAATCTTCACGAATAGGATTATAAAATAAGATCTCACCTATTTGGATAGGGAATGTAGATATTTTTAATCCTTTAATTTTAAACACATATGTATATTCAGCCAGTTTTGAATCAAACATAGTTAAATACTTTAAAAAAGAACTAGTTACGGAATCCTGGGGAGCTTCTTTTAATTTTTCCTCAATTATTTCTAATTCAAATCCACTGTTAAGAAGTTCTATTAAGTAGTCGGCAGATAGTGACTTAACTTTGATTAAATCATGTTTAGAAAAACTATTATCGAAAATTGTACTTTTTAACATATTACTGAGTAGGCTTAATATGTTTCTACTGTTAATATTCGCCATTAGCGATGTAACTTCAAATTTTAAATATTTTGCTTCAGTCAAGATGTTTTTTCTTTTATGTAGTGCAATCATAAATTTATTCATTTGACAATTCAATTTATTTATTTCCTTTTGAAAAGTGTTTTTAAAAAAATAATTATCTTTTAAGTAATTCCGTGATTCAATGATTTGATATTTAATTCCAAAATGATGATCTTCTTGAGTTGCATTTTCTAATCTATTTTGAATATCCAAAAGCAATGACCTTAAATTGACTATCGTAATATTGGAATAAAGATCAATACCTTCTCTCATTATATATAAAGAATAATTTTTAGCATAATCAACTTTTTCTTCAAAATTCATGGTTTTCCCCTCCCTTTGCAACCTTTCATTTCACAATGCTCAATTTTCTATTATATACATATTTCCCATTCATTGTTCAACAATATTGCGCAATTGCTGAATAGGATAAATCTGTACTCTTTCACTAACCTGCCGCTTTAGCTTAAGTGTATCATTTTGCATAATACATTCAAACACGTACTTAATAACTTCCTCATTCCTCTTGTCCACCTTTTAGACAAATACTAGTTCAAAGAACTAATTTAAAATACGTAAAATATTTTATTGTGTTTCGGAAAAGGAATAAAAGTTTCTCAAACCTTTATGTATCAACTGTTAGGCTAAAGAAATCTCCTCCTTTTCTCATAAAAAGTAATTCTTTCTTAAAAAATTTCTCGATTAGGATAAGTTTTGGGGCAGAATCTTGGTTCTTATAAGTTACAGTAATGATAGTTTCAATTTAGTTTTAAAATAGAAAATGGAGGCAGTCACATTTATGGAAAGCATTGGGAAAGCACAGGATTTACCGTATCTGTTAACACGAGAGCAAGCATCACGATTTCTAGGTATAGACCCAAAATCATTTGATAAATATATACGACCACATAGAGAACTTGATCGTTTCATGGTTGGTCGACAAGAACGATACACAAGGAATTCTTTAATTAATTTTATTGAAAAACAATCTGTTTAACTTATTGTTAATTGATAATATGCTAGTTTGAGAATACAATACAGTTGTATTCAACTAGCATCTATCAACTATTTTTATGAAGGGAATTGACAGCATGGCTAGTATAGTAAAAAGAGGGAAGTCATACCGATCACAGGTTTCTTTATACAAAAATGGTCAACATAAAAAGATTTCTCAAACCTTTCCAACAAAGCGAGAGGCAAATCTTTGGGCTCTAGAAATGGAATTAGCGAAAGGAGAAGGAAAAGAACTTGCTCACAGAACAACAACATTTGCTGACTTCTTTGAGAATTGGATTTACCTTGTGAAGGTCAATGATGTTAAAGAAACGACATTCCAGAATTATGTTCGTACTTCAGGCACCATTAGAAATTTATTTCAGGATATCCAATTAAAACATTTGAATGATATTGTTGTTCAGAAGAAAGTTGATGAGTATGCGAAAACACATTCACGTAAAACAACACATGAAGTGCTTCTTAAAATTAAAACATCTTTACGTGATGCATACGCCCGTGGTTATATTACAAACGATTTTGCTCGTTTAGTAAAAACACGTGGAGAAAACCCACCGAAGCGAAATAAAGCTTTATCTATTACAGATTTTAAGAAGCTGCGCAATTACGTTTTACAGCACCCTGAAGATGAATTCAACGTACTTGTATTACTTGCATTAGAAACTGGTATGCGACGTGGAGAACTACTAGCAATACGTTCAGAGAGTCTTTATGAATACGGAATAGAAGTTAGACATTCAATCAGTCCTACTTCTGGCGATACTTCCTTAAAGACACAAAATGCAAAACGTGATGTTTCTATCAACAAAGAAGTGTATGAGCTTATTCGTAAAATTCCTGTTAAAGAGAATGGCTTTATATTTAGTTTTGGAGGTTTTAAGCAATCCGAACAATTAGCCGAATTATTAACGGAGTTGGACATTAAAAAAACGACGTTTCACGGATTAAGAGATACGCATGCATCATTCTTGTTTGCACAAGATATTGATATTGCATATGTATCGAAACGGTTAGGACATATTAACATCCAAACAACCCAAAATTATTATCTGGAATTAATGCCAGAAAAAAAGCACCAGCAAGATGCCGATGCTTTAAATCTGTTAAATGCTTTATAAGATTAACGTTAATTTGCACCAACTTGCACCAAAAAACCTTTGCAAACGTTGGTATATCAACAATCCTATTAACGTTTTGAGAACTGTGGAGCACGACGTGCGCCTTTAAGACCGTATTTCTTACGTTCTTTCATGCGGGAATCACGAGTAAGGAATCCAGCAGTTTTCAAAGTAGAACGGTATTCAGGGTTTGCTTGCAGCAAAGCGCGGGAAATACCGTGGCGGATTGCGCCAGCCTGTCCTGTGAAACCTCCACCATGAACGTTTACCATCACATCGTATGTGCCTTGTGTTTCAGTTGCAGCCAATGGCTGGTTCATGATAAGCAATTGTGTTTCATATGGAAAATAATCCTGTGCATCACGATTGTTTATAGTGATACGGCCGCTTCCAGGAACCAAACGTACACGAGCTGTTGATTTTTTGCGGCGTCCTGTGCCGTAGTATTGTACTTGTGCCAATTGATTTACCTCCCTATTAATTATCCGCGAAGTTCGTAGATTTCAGGTTTTTGTGCTTGATGATTATGTTCAGCGCCTCTGTAGACGTGCAATTTTTTACCCATTTTGCGTCCGAGTGATCCTTTAGGCAGCATGCCTTTAACAGCGATCTCCAGCATTTGCTCAGGATATTTTGTACGCATTTCGTCAGCATTGCGGGATTTCAAACCGCCTGGATGACCAGAGTGACGATAGTACATTTTGTCGCTTAGTTTATGACCTGTCAATTCCACTTTTTCAGCATTGATAATGATCACATTGTCACCAGTATCAGCATGTGGTGTATACGTAGGCTTATGCTTGCCGCGAAGAATTGCAGCTACTTCGCTTGCCAAACGTCCAAGACGTTGACCTTCAGCGTCGACAACAAGCCATTTGCGTTCTATATTAGATTCATTAGCCATGAAAGTTGTACGCATGGTAAGTTACCCTCCAAATTAAATTCGTTTCAGTTGATTATTTCTATTTTCAACATAATTAGTTTCCGGGGCTAATCATGGATTTAGAAATAAAATGCCATAAGCTATCATATAACAAGCAAGGCGCGATGTCAAGTTTTATAAAGATTTTCTTTCTTTTGCAAAGGGTTGAGGTTGCTTCCTGTATATCCTGACCTTTTACATGTTTGAAAACCCTTCATATGTCCATTCAAAGACGATAAACAGTCGATATTTAAACAGTAGTTTTTGTATGCTCTCTTTCCGATAGCCACGTTTCAAAGCTGTAAGCCATCTCCCAGAAAGCGAGTTCGTATTCCTTGGATAAGATAAACTGTTGCTTTATCTTTTCTTTTTCAGCATTACTTGCTTCACTTGCTAGTGTATCTAACAAGTCGATCATTTCCTGCGTTGATTCCTGAAACCAATCACTTGCATACGTTTGTATCCAGTTTTCATAGATTTTTTCCTTCGGCTTAGCCTCTTTGTTTTTTAACCCTATATCTGCATATAGCCAGTAGCATGGAAGCATGGAAGCAACGATCTGTGCAAGACTGCCGGACAAAGCTGCACGATACATGTGTGATGTATAAGCATACGCTGTTGGAGCCGGTTTAAAGTTTTTGATGTCTTCGTCTGTAATATGCAAAAGCTTTGCATGTTCCTGGTGAACGGTAAGTTCTGCTTGTGCAGTCCTCCTTGCTTTATCAGCTAATTTCGCGGCGACACTAAAATCATCTGCATGCGCTGCTGCAAATGCATGTACCTTCCCATAATGCTTAAGGTAATAGATATCTTGCATAATATAGTTTTTAAATGTACTTAGCGGCAAATCGCCGCGGAC
This sequence comes from Tigheibacillus halophilus, assembly GCF_042683165.1. Lineage (NCBI taxonomy): Bacteria > Bacillati > Bacillota > Bacilli > Caryophanales > Bacillaceae > Tigheibacillus > Tigheibacillus halophilus. The sequence continues at coordinate 52,893 of NZ_JBHUIZ010000009.1, read as the reverse complement.
AATTCCTTGGACAAATGGATGATGCAAGCTTAATTCCCAGCTATGTTTGGTTGCTTCCCTTAAGATTTCTGAAAAACGCATAAAAAATGCCCCCTTATTCGTTTATTTGATAAAAACCTTTGCCATGTTCGCCGGCTTGTCATGCCGCCAGCATAAACGTAACCAAAAATGAATCAGTAACCCACTTCAACAACAGCGTTCACAATATACATCAAATCATTTGTATCTTGTTGCTCTTCGAGAAAAATGCCGCTCGTTGTGGCCAAACCGCCTTCCAGTACTTCAACTGACACCGTGCCATATGGAATCATCTGCTTGATCTTTTCTTTATCCAGTTTGTTACGGTCTCTGGGAATACCAAGTTTTACATTCACTTTCATTGCTTGCAGATTTCCATTCGGAAGTATCTTCTTCATGCCTGGCATGGAATTATAATGAATGGCATCGATCACAGCCCTTTCTGCTGCTACATTAACATCCTGCCCGTGCACATCAATACCAGTACCGGTTTCAATAAATAAAAGCGTTTCCATCATTGCTTCTTCCTCCTTTTCAATGCGTAGTCAGCCAGCTCTTTACCGGAATCAAAACACTTTCCTTTCTTCTTCCATTTCCTGTATGCGTTGATACCCCTTCACCTTCTCTTGGTCCAAGGCGTACAACTGATCAAGCAATGCTGGAATAAAAGTCCCTGGGCCTTCAGCTGTTTTCATTGCCAGCTCTGCTGCGATACCATAGCTGGCTGTGGCCCAAACAGCCGCTTCATACATGTCTTGAGTGACACTTGCAAACGCTCCGACGATCGATGTTAGCAGGCATCCGCTTGCAGTGATGTTTTGGAGCATTGGATGGCCATTATCACAAAGGGTCCTTCTCGAACCATCCGAAATTACATCTGTTTTTCCAGTTGCAATGACAATCGTTTTATATTTTTCAGCAACCGCAGCTGCCACATTAGGATCATTTTTTTCAATTGGTGAATCAGGTCCTTTCGTCTCTTTCAAAACATTTCCTAACACAGCAATCTCACCGGCATTTGCCTTGATAACTGCCAATTTCACAGTGCTTAATATTTCTGCAATGACTTCGGTTCTAAAAGTAGTTGCACCAGCAGCGATAGGGTCCAATATGACAGGCACCCCTGCATCATTAGCTGTTTTACCTGCTTTTAACATTGCTTCAGCCCGATCCTCAGTCAGTGTGCCCAAATTCAGTACGACCGCATCGGCATGACGTGCCATTTCCTCCGCTTCTCTTGGAGTATGCGACATAGCAGGCGAAGCACCAATCGCTATCAATCCGTTTGCTGCAAAGTTTGTTGCAACCTCATTTGTAATGTTAAAAATGAACGGGCTGTTTTCTCTTATTTTGGCAATATAATCCATGTTCAACCACTCCTCAAATGAATGTTTAATCAAGAATTCATGACGACAGGACAGTTTCAATAAGTCATCTGTTACAAAGCCTCACCAACCTTCCTGCGCTTGAGTAGAAAATAAAAAAACACCCCAGAAATGGAGTGGTTTATGATACAAGAATAGTATACATGCCATCTCCACTTTCCTACGCTAGTTCGAACTAGATCAGGTTCAAAGGGATCAAGACGCTGTCTTATCTCAGCCAAATGGCACCCCTAGTGGACTGTTTTATTTATTTGTCTTTACTTTACCTTATTTTCTGAATGATGCAAAGTAAAATGATTGCTAGTTTTAATTTACAGCAGATTTACAGATCATTTTACCCGATCATACACGACATGCCACAAATATAACCCCTCCGGTGGTACAGTCTTGCCTGCCAGGCGACGATCCTTTTTTGCAAAAAGATCTGGTATATCTCCCGCTTCCATATTACCCTGCCCGATATCCAGCAATGTGCCAACCAAAATGCGTACCATATTATAAAGATAACCGCTCCCCCGGAAGATGAAAATAAGTTCATTGCCATGCTCTTCGCAGGAGACTTCAAACAGCGTTCTTTCTTTACTTCCTTTTGCTGTTGATTTGGCAGAGGAGAAGGTCGTGAAGTCGTGGGTACCTTCAAAACAGCTGCAGGCACGCTGGACTCGCCCTACATCTAATGTATAAGGAAAATGGTAGGCATAATGACGCTTGAATACATCTGGTTCCTTGGAGCGTGAAACCACGTAATGGTATTCCTTCTCCACCACATCAAAACGGGCATGAAAGGTATCTGGTACACGCATCGCATCTTTAATAAAGATATCATGAGGTACCATGGCATTCAACGCTTGTTTCCAGCTTGCTGCAGACATGATGTTATCCGTCTCAAAATGGATGACTTGGCCTAGCGCATGTACACCACTATCAGTTCTGCCGGAAGCGTAAATGCGAACGGGTTTCCCCTTGTGTATCTTTGTCAGCACCTTTTCAATTTCTCCTTGTACTGTTCGCTTTCCCGGCTGGATTTGATAGCCAGCAAAACCGCTGCCATCATAACTGATCACACATTTGATTTTAGACATGCCTTTCTTTCCTCCTGCAGCAATCTTTTATGATCTTACAAAAAATAATACAATGATAACGGCGATAAATAATATATATATAGCAATATCTATACCGCTTATCTTCAATTCCCGCAGTTTAGAGCGTCCTTCTCCCCCTTGGTACCCTCTTGCCTCCATCGCCATGGCAAGCTCCTCAGCACGCTTAAATGCACTGACAAACAAGGGAACTAGCAACGGGACAACCGCTTTGATCCGCTCTTTGATCGGACCCGTGCGGAAATCGACACCTCTGGAGGCTTGCGCCTTGGATATTTTTTCTGTTTCCTGCATTAAGGTGGGAATGAACCGCAAAGAAATGGACATCATCAGGGCGAGCTCATGCACCGGGAATTTCACTTTTTTCAGAGGACCTAGCATGACTTCGATGGCATCGGTAATTTCGATCGGCGTTGTCGTCAGGGTCAACAGCGAAGTGACGACAATCAACAAAAAGAAACGCATGGAAATAGCAAAGCCCTGTATGATGCCCCCTGTATACACTTTGAATGAAAATATTTCAAACGCTACAGCCCCCTCCTTCGTAACAATCAGATGCAGTAAAAAGGTAAACACGATCAGAAACCAAATTGGCGTCAGCCCTTTTAAAATGTAACGGATCGGCACACGTGACATCAGTACACTCAACACAGCGAATATTGTAAGCAACGCATAGCTTGCAAGGTTATTAGCAAAAAACACAAAGATGACGAAAAAGAAAATGATCGTTATCTTTGTTCGGGGGTCGAGCCGGTGGACAACTGATCTTCCAGGAACATATTGGCCGATAATCATCATATTATTCATTGCCTGTCCCCCTTTTTCACAATCGCACAAATTTGCTCTGCCAGCCGACCTGGCGTCTGGTGTTCGAAAGGAAGGTCAATTGCAAATTTTTTCTCGAACTGATGGATGAAAGAAATGATTTCAGGGACATCCAAATGGACGGCATTCAAAGCACCTTCCTGGGTCAATATCTCAGCAGGAGCACCTTCCATATACTTTCTGCCTTTGTTTAAAATCAATACGTGGTCTGCGTATTTCACCGCGTCTTCCATGCTATGGGTGACCATGACGGTCGTCAACTGCTGCTTTTGATGCAGTGCATAAAACATATCCATGATTTCCTTTTGCCCGCGTGGATCCAAACCGGCTGTCGGCTCGTCCAGTACTAGTATCTCAGGTTTGACTGCCAGCACCCCTGCAATCGCCACACGCCGCATCTGCCCGCCGCTTAGATCAAATGGAGAGCGCTCCAGCAATTCATCCGACAGTCCCACCATCGGCATAAGTTCTTTGATCCTTCGTTGGATTTCTTTATTTGAAACACCAAAGTTTTCCGGCCCGAATGCCATATCCTTTGCAACTGTTTCCTCGAACAACTGGTGCTCCGGATATTGAAAAACGATCCCGACCTTGCTGCGTAATTCTTTCATGTTTTTCGGTTTGTTTTCTCTTGATAATAAAAAATCCCCAATCTTCACGTTGCCATGTGTGGGCCTGACAAGACCGTTCAGATGTTGAATCAAAGTCGACTTCCCCGATCCCGTATGCCCGATGACAGCAACAAAAGAACCAGAAGGAATATGAAAAGACAAGTCATCCAATGCTTTGTGGGCAAAGGGGGATTTTTCTTGATAAATATAGCTCACATTTTCGAATGTAATGTCCATAATTCCTCCAGCAATTCTTCGTGATTTAGCTCCCTGCCAGAAACCGGAAGACCTGTTTGTTTCAGGGCATCTGCCAGAATGGCAACAAATGGCACATCCAGGCCAATTTCGCGCAGGGCCTCTTTCTCGGCAAAAATTTCTCTAGGTGTTGCTTCTTTCCATTTTTCTCCTTTATTCATGACAATAACCCGCTCCGCCTCTACCACTTCCGTCAGATCATGCGTGATCGTAATCAAGGATAGATCTTGTTCCGCTTGTAAGGTAGTAACGGTTTGCATAATCTCCTGGCGTCCCTTTGGATCAAGCATCGCAGTCGCTTCGTCTAAAATCAGTACCTTGGGGGAAACTGCCAATACGCCAGCAATCGCCACCCGCTGCTTCTGTCCACCCGACAAACGATGCGGCTCTGTCAGCAGATGATCCTTCATGCCGACAGCCTGTAATGTATCATTAATTCGTCTGATCATTTCTTCTCTTGGAATACCGCGATTTTCCATCCCGAACGCAACATCATCCTGAACCGTTGTTCCCACAAATTGGTTATCGGGATTTTGAAAAACCATCCCAACATCTTTGCGGATATCCCATATCGTTTCCTCATTCACCGGCTTGCCATGGATGATAATCTCTCCTTCTTGCGCAAACAGCAGACCATTCATCAATTTGGCGATAGTCGATTTTCCGGATCCATTGTGGCCAATAATCGCTACAGATTCGTTTGCATTAATCGTAAAAGAACAATTTCTTAACACCCAAGGCTGCTCCTCAGCATATCGAAACGACACATTCCGAAATTCTATCAACTTTTCCTCCATGTAAATCCTCCTCAAAACTCGGCTCTTCTCGCCTTGGCATGCAATTTTCGTATACTTTGCTATGGGTATTATATCATCTGTTTGCATAGGATTTCAGCTATTTGATGTAAAAGCACTATCTTATTATCAGTAGAGAGGCATGGTGGGGAAGACAGGCCTTAGAATCTACCACATGAGGTACGAAAGTGGCCGTGACTCGTGAGTTGATGATTGAGCAGCTTATGATTTATTTCAATCTACTTCACCTACTTTACAAGCAACTCCAGAACCTCGCCCTGAATATATGACAATAATCTAACCGTATATTGTCGCTTAAAACGCAAAAAAAGGGCTTGGATTCACCTCTGAGAAGAGATTCAGTCCTGCCCTTGTCTGCAAGTGCGTGTAGGTCATTAAACCAGTTCGATAATGGCCATTTTTGCCCCGTCGCCTTGACGAGTATCCAATTTAAGAACGCGAGTGTATCCGCCTTGGCGCTCTTCATAGCGTTTTGCAATATCATCAAAAAGTTTCTGGACAACGTTTTTGTCATCATCAGCTTTTTGATTGTAAAGATATGCAGCAGCTTGACGACGAGCGTGAAGGTCACCGCGTTTTCCAAGTGTAATCATTTTATCGACGACTTTTTTCAATTCTTTCGCTTTTGCTTCTGTTGTTTCCAAACGTTCATGAATAATCAGGTCAGAAGCAAGATTGCGTAGAAGCGCCATGCGTGCGTCTGTTGTACGTCCTAGTTTTCTAGCCATGGACTTATCCCTCCCTTTCTTGATGCCAAGGTGTTCAATCAGTCATCCTTGCGTAACCCAAGGCCGAGTTCATCAAGTTTGACTTTCACTTCTTCCAATGACTTGCGTCCAAGGTTACGGACTTTCATCATGTCATCTTCAGATTTATTTGCAAGCTCTTGAACAGTGTTGATGCCGGCACGTTTCAAGCAATTATAAGATCTGACAGACAAATCCAGCTCCTCAATTGTCATCTCCATCACTTTTTCTTTCTGGTCTTCTTCTTTTTCGACCATGATTTCGACGTTTTGAGCTTCATCAGTCAGTCCTACGAATATATTCAAATGCTCTGTGAAAACTTTTGCACCCAAAGAAACAGCTTCCTCAGGGCGGATGCTTCCATCAGTCCATACATCAAAAGTTAGTTTGTCGTAGTTTGCATGCTGTCCTACACGTGTATTCTCCACTTGATAGCTGATGCGGGATACCGGTGTAAAGATAGAATCGATCGGGAGCACGCCAATCGGCTGTTCCTCGCGTTTGTTTTCTTCAGCAGGACGATAGCCACGTCCGCGTTCAGCAGTAAGCTTCATATGCAGGCTGCCTTTTTGGTTCAATGTGGCAATATGCAGATCAGGGTTCATTATTTCCACATCACTGTCAAAAGTCAAGTCTGCAGCAGTAACTACGCCTTCTCCTTGCACATCGATTTCCAAAGTTTTTTCTTCATCAGAATAAATCTTTAGAGCCAATTTCTTCAGATTCAATATGATCGTTGTCACATCTTCAACGACACCGTCAATTGTTGAAAATTCATGGAGCGCTCCATCAATTTGTACGGATGTAACAGCAGCGCCTGGAAGTGAGGAGAGCAGGATACGACGCAAGGAGTTTCCTAGAGTTGTACCATACCCACGTTCAAGCGGTTCGACAACGAATTTCCCAAATTTGGCATCATCGCTGATCTCTACCGTTTCAATTTTCGGCTTCTCAATTTCGATCATTGACATAAAACCCTCCTTTAAAACGTCGAAACCCCGGTTAGACCGCGCGTCTAACCGAAATTCCCCAAGTAGGCAGTGACCTGCGCTATTGGCAATTATTCGTACATGTTTTTGTCATAGATGTTGTTCATGAAAGCTAATATAATAGCTTATTACCAAGCGTAAAGGCTTTAGCCATCATAACCCATTATAGACAGAGTGACAAATTATATACGCTATAAATCAAACGCGACGACGTTTTGGTGGACGGCAGCCATTATGAGGAACTGGTGTCACATCAACAATTGCGGTAACTTCCAGACCAGCAGCCTGAAGTGAGCGGATTGCAGCTTCACGTCCGGCACCAGGTCCTTTCACTGTTACTTCCAATGTTTTCATACCATTATCAACTGCAGTTTTTGCAGCTGTTTCAGCAGCCATTTGTGCAGCAAAAGGAGTGGATTTACGGGAGCCTTTGAATCCAAGTGCACCTGCAGAGCTCCAGCCAATTACATTACCATGGGCATCAGTGATTGTTACGATGGTGTTGTTGAATGTAGAACGAATATGTGCTACACCAGTTTCAATATTCTTTTTTACACGGCGTTTACGAGTGTTCGTTTTGTTACGTGCCATAATCTAGTCTACCTCCTTTACTTATTTCTTCTTGCCAGCTACCTGACGACGAGGACCTTTACGAGTACGTGAGTTGTTTTTCGTTTTCTGTCCGCGTACCGGAAGTCCGCGACGATGACGAATGCCACGATAAGATCCGATTTCGATCAGACGTTTGATGTTAAGAGAAACCTCACGGCGCAAGTCACCTTCGATGGTGTATGCTTCTACCGCTTTACGGATTCTTCCTAACTCGTCTTCTGTAAGGTCGCGTACACGAGTATCTTCAGCGACACCAGCTTCCTTCAAGACTTTTTGTGCTGTGTTTTTGCCAATACCATAAATGTAGGTCAATGAAATAACTACACGCTTGTCACGTGGAATATCTATACCTGCAATACGAGCCATTTGTTCGCACCTCCTCTAAAATTGTTAACCTTGCTTTTGTTTATGTTTTGGATTTTCGCAAATCACCATTACTTTGCCTTTACGTTTGATGACTTTGCATTTTTCACAAATCGGTTTTACCGATGCTCTTACTTTCATCGTCTTTACCTCCTTTAAGATCGGAGCCCTTTCGCTTACTTATAGCGATACGTAATTCGTCCTTTAGTCAAATCATACGGGGAAAGTTCTACCGTTACTTTGTCTCCCGGTAAAATGCGAATGAAGTGCATACGGATTTTTCCGGAAACATGTGCCAGTACAGTATGGCCATTTTCCAGCTCCACGTTGAACATTGCATTCGGCAATGTTTCTGTGACGGTACCTTCCACTTCAATTACATCGTCTTTTGCCATCGTGTTGATCTCCCTTCTCTAAATCAGTCACAACCTCACTTGCAAATTTAGCTATCGCAAATCGCAGCTTGCCATTTGTGACACGACCCGTTTCCAGAAGGCTGTTTTGGACTTCCGGGGAAATAAAATCCAAGCATGCAATATGACTGATGTTCTTCTTTTTCGGACGGTCATATTTTCTCTTTTCCCCATCTGCAAGCAAAACATACTGACTGTCGATTATTTTAATAACAATCGCATACTGGCCTGCTTCTCGTCCTCGCAGAATACGGACAACTTGACCTATTCGCGGAATATGATCCCCTTCACTCAACAACGATCACCTTCACTTAGGCTTTTATTTAAAAATCCTTTTAAAGAGTTGTTCAAAGAGTCCGGTAAAAATGACACATCGAATTTCTTCGTCGGCTTGCTGCTCCGTCGCTCACGTATTAACTACATACGCTCCGCTACTCACAACTTCGCCGTCTCGAACTTCTCGGTCTTTTTATCCTCCTTTTTGAACACCGCACTTTAAGCGTTTTGGATTCATTTGCTGCTATCATTGTGTCACTTTCGTGTTGAAACATACATTTCTACGACATTCATTATAACTTTTTTTGAAATTATTTTCACATGTTCCGTACATCATGGAAGTTCAAAGCATTATTTTTCAATTTGAGAACGGATTTCCTGGAATACAGCATCAATTGCTTGATCGCCATCAACGGTAACCAGGTATCCTTTAGCTTGGTAAAAATCGAGCAATGGCTTCATTTGCTCCATGTTTACCTTCAGACGATTTTTGACCGTTTCTGCTTTGTCATCATCGCGCTGAATTAATTTTGAACCATCACGATCACAAATGCCTTCCTGCTTAGGCGGATTGTACAGGACATGGTAGGTTGTGCCACAAGCAGGGCAAATCCTGCGTCCAGTCAATCGCTCTACCAAATTCTCAGAAGGTACATCGACATGTACGACATAATCGATAGATGTGTCAAGTTCAGCTAACAGGTCTTGCAAGCTTTGTGCTTGAGGAATCGTTCTTGGAAATCCGTCAAGCATGAAACCTTTTTTGCAATCATCTTTGGCAAGTCTTTCTTTGACAATACCGATAGTTACTTCATCAGGTACAAGCTCGCCTTGATCCATGAACGATTTTGCCTTTTTGCCAAGTTCTGTTCCTTCCTTGATTGCAGAACGGAACATATCTCCCGTTGAAATATGCGGGATGTGGTATGCTTCTTTTATCTTTTCCGCCTGTGTACCTTTGCCAGCACCAGGCAGCCCCATCAAAATCAGATTCACTTTGTTCCCCCGCTTTCATTACTTAGAGGATGTTCAAAAAGCACCGTATATCTTTCTCTTTGAACCAGCATTACAAGGTTTATCTGATGAATCCCTTATAATGTCGCTTCACTAACTGGCTTTCCAGCTGCTTCATTGTTTGCAATGCGACGCCGACAATGATCAGTAAACTTGTGCCGCCAATCTGGATTCCTGAAGGCAGATTTGCAAGACTGCCTAAAGCGATTGGAAGAACAGAAACAGCTGCCAAGAAAATAGATCCTACGAATGTCAAACGGTTGATGACACGGGTAAGATATTTTTCTGTGTTTTTCCCCGGGCGGATGCCAGGAATATAGCCGCCTTGCTTCTGCAAGTTTTCAGCCATTTGTTCCGGGTTTACCTGCACAAAAGTGTAGAAATATGTGAATGCGATAATCAACGCCACATAGAGCACCATACCGATAGGTTGTGTGTAATCGAATATATGCTCAATTGTTCCGGCAATCTTATTATCCTGGAAAAATCCTGCCACAGTCCGCGGCGCAACCAAGAATGCAATTGCGAAAATGACCGGGATGACGCCCGCAGCATTCACTTTCAAAGGTAAGTGCGTCGAATGGCCGCCTACCGGAGAACGGTTGACAAGCTTTTTCGCGTATTGAATCGGTATTTTACGCAGTGCCTGCTGGATGAAAATGACACCCACGATAACTGCGATGACTACCAATACAATCAACCCAACGATGATAACATTGAGGAACAAATCTTCTCCAGGTTTCTGGAAATACTGGGTATACAATTGACCGATCCCATTTGGTACAGCTGCGACAATCCCCGCAAAAATCAGTATGGAAATACCGTTTCCTACGCCATTTGCAGTGATCTGTTCTCCCAGCCACATCAAGAATGTTGTACCGGCAGTTAAAACAAGTGCAATAACGATAAATTTCATGATGCCAGGGTCAGAAATCAACATACCATTAGCCATCGTGTTAAAACCAATAGACATGGCGATCGCTTGCACGAATGCAAGCACCACAGTACCATATCTGGTAATCTGAGCTATTTTTTTACGGCCCATTTCACCTTGTTTTTTCCACTCGGCAAATTTAGGGACAACATCCATCTGCAATAGCTGCATGATGATAGAAGCTGTAATATAAGGCATGATCCCCATCGCGAAGATGGAGAAGTTTTTCAATGCTCCACCGCCAAATGTATTCAGAAATCCGAATACATTTTGCTGATTCATGAAATTAATTGCGTCTTTGTTCGTAAATGGCACAGGAATATATGCGCCCAGACGGAATACAATCAACATAAGCAATGTGAAGATAATTTTCCGTCTAATGTCACCAATGCGCATAAAATTGGAGATTGTACGGAACATTAGATCACCTCTGTTTTACCGCCCGCTGCTTCAATTGCTTCTTTTGCAGAAGCAGAGAATTTGTGAGCTTTTACTGTGTACTTGTTTTCGACAGAACCATTGCCAAGTATTTTAATACCAGCTTTTGAATTCTTTACGACACCTTCTTCAAGTAATAGCTCAGGTGTGATTTCCGTGCCGTCTTCAAAACGATTTAAAGCATCGAGATTCACGATGGCAAATTCTTTGCGATGAATGTTAGTGAATCCGCGTTTCGGCAAACGTTGGAACAAAGGCATTTGACCACCTTCGAATCCTGGACGTACACCGCCGCCTGAACGTGCCTTTTGTCCTTTATGTCCTCTGCCGGAAGTTTTTCCGTTACCAGATGACGTTCCGCGACCTACACGGTTTCGTTCTTTGCGAGTTCCTTCTGCTGCCTTCAGTTCATGAAGTTTCATGCCAGCACCTCCTCTTTACGCTTTGTATAAATTAAGCTTCTTTTACAGTTACCAGGTGAGATACTCTGTTTACCATACCGCGAACAGCAGGTGTATCTTCACGTGTCACAGATTGATGGATTTTTTTCAATCCCAAAGCTTCGACAGTCTTTTTTTGTACTTCTTTTGCACCAATAATACTGCGCGTGAGGGTGATTTCAATTTGTTTTGCCATTGTCTTTCCCTCCTTATCCTAACAGTTCTTCTACAGACTTGCCACGTAGTCTTGCAACGTCTTCGGCGCGTTTCAAGTTTTGCAATCCGCTGATTGTTGCACGAACCATATTGATTGGTGTGTTCGAACCAAGAGATTTTGTCAAAATATCGCCGACACCCGCCAACTCAAGTACCGCACGGACTGGTCCGCCAGAGATAACTCCAGTACCTTCTGTTGCCGGCTTCATCAACACGTTACCAGAACCAAAACGGCCATGGATTTCGTGAGGGATGGTTGTTCCAACGATCGGCACTTCGATCAGGTTTTTCTTAGCATCGTCTACTGCCTTTTTGATAGCATCAGGTACTTCTTGCGCTTTACCAGCACCAAAGCCTACATGCCCGTTCTTATCGCCAACTACGACCAATGCAGCGAAACGGAAGCGACGCCCGCCTTTAACTACTTTTGCAACACGGTTGACTGTAACAACGCGTTCTTCGAGATCTAATTTACTCGCATCGATGATTTTCTTCATGTAATGGTTCCCTCCTTCTTTGATTAAAATTCAAGACCAGTTTCACGGGCAGATTCTGCCAATGCTTTCACACGTCCGTGATAGAGATAGCCTCCACGGTCAAATACTACTGATTTGTAACCTTTATCCAAGGCGCGTTTGGCAATTGTTTCGCCCACTTTTTGAGCTGCTTCGACAGAACCGGTTGATTCAGTAGAAACTTCTTTGTCAACAGTAGAAGCGCTTGCCAGCGTAATACCTTTATTATCATCAATCAATTGTGCATAGATGTGTTTGTTCGAGCGATACACGTTTAGACGAGGACGCACTTCTGTTCCGCTGAGATTGCGGCGTACACGTGCGTGCCTTCTTTTACGCGAGACATTTTTGTCAGTTTTGGTGATCATCCAGGTCACTCCTTTCTGGCCTTAGTTAACCTTATTTAGCAGTTTTACCTTCTTTACGGCGTACATATTCGCCTTCGTAGCGGATACCTTTGCCTTTGTAAGGCTCTGGCGGACGGATTGCTCGGATGTTAGCCGCAACCTTGCCGACCATTTCCTTATTGATGCCTTTGACGATCAGCTCTGTATTTTTCGGTACATCGATTTCAATGCCGTCTTGCGGATCGATTTCGACCGGATGAGAATAACCAGCATTGATCACTATTTTGTTTCCTTGTTTCGCTGCACGGTAACCGACACCGATGATTTCAAGTTTCTTTTCAAAACCTTTTGAGACACCTTCAATCATGTTGAAGATCAGGCTGCGTGTTGTACCATGCAGGCTGCGATGCTCTTTCAAATCACTTGGGCGTTCGATGCGTACTTCTTTATCTTCAATAATGATGTTGATATCTTTATGAAATGTTCTGTTCAGCTCGCCTTTTGGGCCTTTTACTGTCAGATCTTTTCCGTCCAGTTTCAATTCCACACCTTCAGGAATGACGATTGGTTTCAAACCTATACGGGACATTCATTGCACCTCCTATCTAAATGTTGTGATTACCAAACATATGCAAGAACTTCGCCGCCAACAGCTTGTGCGCGTGCTTCTTTGTCAGAAAGGACGCCTTTAGATGTTGAAACGATAGCAATACCAAGACCGTTCAATACACGTGGTACTTCTGTAGCTTTTGCATATACGCGCAAACCTGGTTTACTGATGCGTTTGATGCCGGTAATGACTTGTTCTTCGTTCATACCGTATTTCAAGAAAATACGCAGTACACCTTGCTTGCTGTCTTCAATAAATTCATAATCACGGACAAAACCTTCACGCTTTAGAATATCAGCGATTTCTTTTTTTATCTTAGAAGCAGGAAGCTCCAACTTTTCATGTTTAACCATGTTGGCATTGCGAATGCGAGTAAGCATATCTGCAATTGGATCTGTCATCATTACTCATTACCTCCTTCCCGAATCGGGTTTTACCAGCTGGCTTTTTTAACGCCAGGAATTTGACCTTTATAGGCAAGTTCGCGGAAACAAATACGGCATAATTTGAATTTGCGAATTACAGAATGTGGACGACCACAACGTTCACAGCGAGTATATTCACGTACTTGATATTTTTGCGGACGCTTTTGTTTCGCAATCATAGATTTTTTAGCCACAATTTTCCCTCCTTACTATTTTTGAAAAGGCATGCCCATTTGACTTAGCAATTCGCGAGCCTCTTCGTCAGTGTTGGATGTTGTTACGATGACAATATCCATGCCTCTCACTTTGCTCACTTTATCATAGTTGATTTCCGGGAAAATCAGTTGCTCTTTTACACCAAGTGTATAGTTCCCACGGCCATCAAAAGCTTTCTTGGAAATTCCGCGGAAGTCGCGTACACGCGGCAGGGAAACTGCAATCAGCTTTTGCAGGAACTCATACATGCGTTCACCGCGAAGGGTAACCTTTGTTCCGATAGGCATTCCTTCACGAAGGCGGAAGCCAGCAATTGATTTTTTAGCGCGTGTTACCACTGGTTTTTGTCCAGAGATCAAAGTTAACTCTTCAACAGCGCTGTCCAATGCTTTGGAGTTTTGTACTGCGTCACCGACACCCATGTTGATAACGATTTTTTCCAGTTTCGGTACCTGCATCACAGATTTGTAATTGAATTTATTCATTAGAGATGAGACGATCTCATCTTGATATTTTTGTTTCAGTTGGTTCATCATGTTGCCCTCCTTTCGCCAGGAATTTATTTATCTAACGCCTCACCGGATTTTTTGGCAATGCGGACTTTCTTTCCGTCTCGGACTTCATAGCCTACGCGGGTTGCTTCACCGGATTTTGGATCGATTGGCATTACATTGGAAACATGGATTGGAGCTTCCATGTTAAGAATTCCGCCTTGCGGGTTGTCTTGGGAAGGTTTCGCATGCTTCTTCACCATGTTCACGCCCTCGACAAGAACACGATCCCTTTTAGGATATGCTTCCAATACAGTACCTTCTTTTCCACGGTCTTTACCGGAAATTACTTTGACTTTGTCACCTTTTTTAACGTGCATTATTCGCGCACCTCCTTACAAGGTCAATTCGATTCTTACAGTACTTCTGGAGCAAGAGATACGATTTTCATGAATTTCGCATCACGCAATTCACGTGCAACTGGTCCGAAGATACGCGTTCCTCTTGGACTTTTGTCGTCACGGATAATTACGGCTGCATTTTCATCGAAACGGATATAAGAACCGTCTTTACGTCGTACACCTGACTTAGAACGTACGATAACAGCTTTCACAACGTCGCCTTTTTTGACAACGCCTCCTGGTGTTGCTTGTTTCACGGAACAAACGATCACATCGCCAATATTGGCTGTTTTGCGTCCGGAACCACCCAATACTTTAATAGTCAGCACTTCACGTGCGCCTGAGTTGTCTGCAACTTTCAAACGTGTTTCTTGTTGAATCATACCGCTGTGACCTCCCTTCGGATACTCTCCGAGCGAACTTTATTATATGATGACTGCTTCTTCCACGATTTCAACCAAACGAAAACGTTTTGTAGCTGAAAGCGGGCGAGTCTCCATAATGCGAACGATGTCGCCGATTTTTGCTTGGTTATTTTCATCATGTGTCTTGAACTTTTTGGAATACTTCACACGTTTTCCGTAAAGCGGATGAAACTTATACGTTTCAACAACAACAGTGATGGTTTTGTCCATTTTATCAGAAACAACACGACCTGTGTATACTTTGCGATTATTGCGTTCACTCATGTCGAGGCTTACCTCCTCTCGTTTTATCAGTTATTTGTGCTTACTCGTTCGCGAACTACCGTTTTCAAGCGTGCGATGGATTTTTTTACATTACGGATACGCGCAGTGTTTTCCAATTGTCCGGTAGCAAGCTGAAAACGAAGGTTAAATAACTCTTCTTTCAACGATTTTACTTTATCCTCAATTTCGGCAGTGGTTAGTTCTCTGATTTCATTAGCCTTCATTGATTTCACCACCAATTTCTTCACGTTTTACGAACTTAGTTCTGATTGGCAACTTGTGAGAAGCAAGTCTTAGTGCCTCTCTGGCAACTTCTTCTGAAACACCAGCGATTTCGAACATGATTTTCCCAGGTTTTACAACAGCAACCCAGCCTTCGGGAGCACCTTTACCAGAACCCATACGAACTTCCAATGGTTTCTTCGTGTAAGGTTTGTCAGGGAAAATTTTAATCCATACTTTCCCGCCACGTTTCATGTAACGAGTCATTGCAATACGAGCTGCTTCAATTTGACGGCTTGTGATCCAGGAAGCTTCGAGAGCTTGCAGGCCAAATTCGCCAAATGATACGGTAGTACCGCCTTTTGCTTTACCTTTCATACGACCTGTATGTTGTCTGCGATATTTAACACGTTTAGGCATTAACATAAAATTTTGCCCCCTTCCTTATTTTTGTTTCTTAGTCGGAAGGACTTCACCACGGTAAATCCATACTTTTACACCGAGTTTACCATAAGTAGTGTCTGCTTCAGCAGTACCATAATCGATGTCGGCACGCAAAGTATGAAGTGGTACAGTTCCTTCACTGTAATGTTCAGCACGAGCGATATCCGCTCCGCCCAGACGTCCGGAAACCATTGTTTTGATCCCTTTGGCACCAGCACGCATTGCGCGTTGAATAGCTTGCTTTTGTGCACGACGGAATGAGATACGGTTTTCCAATTGACGAGCAATATTTTCAGCAACCAATGTTGCATTGATGTCTACTTTTTTAATCTCAACAATGTTGATATGAACTCTTTTACCTGTCAAACTGTTCAAGGATTTACGAAGAGCTTCTACTTCAGAACCGCCTTTACCAATGACCATTCCTGGTTTACCAGTTTGGATAGTGATATTCACGCGGTTTGCTGCACGTTCGATCTCGATAGAAGAAACCGCAGCAGTCCTCAGACGATTCTCAAGATATTCTCTGATTTTAATATCTTCATGAAGCAAGTCTGCGTAGTTTTTATCAGCATACCATTTAGATTCCCAGTCTTTGATGATACCTACACGAAGACCTGTCGGGTTTACTTTTTGACCCACTGACTATCCCTCCTTCTTCTCTGTTACCACAACTGTAATGTGGCTAGTGCGTTTGTTGATTTTGCTGGCACGTCCCTGTGCACGCGGACGGAAACGTTTCAAGGTAACTCCTTCATTGACGAATGCTTCGGAAACTACCAAGTTATCTGTGTCCATTTCAAAGTTATGTTCTGCATTTGCAATAGCAGAGTTTAGAACTTTTTCCACGACCGGGGAAGCACTGCGTTGTGTGTGTCGCAAAATAGCGATCGCTTCACCCACATTTTTTCCTCGAATCAAATCAACGACTAAACGTACTTTCCGAGGAGCAATACGAACTGTTTTCGCAACGGCTTTAGCTTGCATCTAAATTGCCTCCTCTCTTAGCGTTTTGTTTTCTTGTCATCGCCGGCATGCCCTTTGAACGTGCGGGATGGAGCGAATTCACCTAATTTATGTCCGACCATATCTTCTGTTACGTAGACCGGTACATGTTTGCGTCCGTCATAAACTGCAATTGTATGTCCTACGAATGTTGGGAAGATTGTGGATCGGCGTGACCAGGTCTTAATAACCTGCTTTTTGTCCGACTCATTAAGTTGATCAACTTTCTTTAACAGATGGTCATCTGCGAAAGGTCCTTTTTTCAAACTACGACCCATGGATAAGCCTCCTTCCAGAGTTGGAGGGCAGAAGGAAGAAATAATTCATTTCCTGCTTCAGCCCAATTATTTTTTACGTTTGCGAACAATATATTTATCAGATTGCTTGTTGCGTTTACGTGTTTTGTAGCCAAGTGTCGGTTTACCCCATGGAGACATTGGTGATTTACGGCCGATAGGCGCGCGTCCTTCACCACCACCGTGTGGGTGATCGTTAGGGTTCATAACAGAACCGCGTACTGTCGGGCGAACTCCGAGCCAGCGGGAGCGTCCTGCTTTACCAACGCGTACAAGTTCATGTTCGATGTTGCCGACCTGACCCACAGTCGCACGGCAAGTGCCAAGGATCAAGCGGGATTCACCTGAAGCCAAACGTACCAATACATATTTGTCTTCGCGTCCAAGGATTTGTGCTTCAGCACCGGCTGAGCGAGCAAGCTGTCCGCCGCGTCCTGGTTTCAATTCAACATTATGGATGATCGTACCCACTGGGATGTTTTTCAACGGAAGAGCGTTCCCCAGTTTGATATCAGCGTCAATACCAGATTCGATGACCTGGTCGACTTTCAAGCCTTTTGGAGCCAAAATGTAGCGTTTTTCACCGTCTACATAATGAATCAATGCAATATTCGCTGAACGGTTTGGATCATACTCAATTGTGGCAACGCGTCCTGGTATACCATCTTTATCGCGTTTAAAGTCGATAATACGGTATTGACGCTTATGTCCGCCACCCTGATGACGAACCGTCAATTTACCTTGATGGTTACGTCCGCCACGTTTAGACAACGGAGCTAATAGTGATTTTTCTGGTTGGTCTGTCGTGATTTCTGCGAAGTCAGAGACAGACATGTTTCTTCTACCATTAGAAGTAGGTCTGAATTTTTTTATCGCCATCTTGGTTTCCCTCCTTCACGAATGATTTCAATTAAGCTTCAAAGAATTCCAGTTCTTTACTGTCTTCAGAAAGCTGAACGATAGCTTTTTTACGGTCGGAACGATATCCTGCGTAACGACCCATGCGCTTGAATTTACCTTTGACGTTAGTTGTGTTGATTTTAACGACCTTCACGCCAAAAATACTTTCAATTGCCTGTTTGATTTGTGTCTTGTTTGCCTTAGGGCTCACTTCAAAAGTGTATTTCTTGTCTGCCATCAAATCAGCAGAACGTTCTGTAATGATCGGGCGCTTGATAATATCACGTGGTTCATTCATTACGCGAGCACCTCCCCTGCTTTTTCAGCTGCTTCTTTTGTCAAGATCAGCTTGTCATGCGTAAGCAAGTCCAGTACGTTCACTTCGCTTAGCGTGAGAACTTTTACATTTTGCAGGTTGTTTGCTGAGCGCAAGATGTTTTCATCTTTCTCTGCAAGAACGATCAATGCTTTCGCATCCACGTTCAATGCCTGCAGCATACTTACGACTTGTTTTGTCTTAGGTGCATCAAATGCCAATGCTTCCAACACGACTGCACTGTTTTCCTGCACTTTAGAAGATAGCGCTGATTTCAGTGCTAAACGGCGTACTTTTTTAGGAAGCTTATAGCTGTAGCTGCGTGGTGTTGGTCCGAAAACAACTCCACCGCCAACCCACTGTGGCGACCTGATGGATCCTTGGCGAGCACGGCCGGTTCCTTTTTGACGCCATGGTTTACGGCCACCGCCGCGTACTTCAGAGCGATTTTTAACAGAATGAGTTCCTTGTCTCAAGGAAGCCCGCTGCATGATTACCGCTTCGTTTAATACATGTGTATTCGGCTCGATACCAAATACAGCATCATTTAGTTCGATGTCTCCGGCTTGGGAGCCATCTTGTTTGTATAGTGCTACTTTAGGCATGACATATCCTCCCTTCATATATGTGATTATTTAGCCTTAACTGCACTTGTGATCTTAACGAACGATTTTTTTGCACCAGGAATATTTCCTTTGATAAGCAAAAGATTACGTTCAGTATCTACACTGACAATGTCAAGGTTTTGAACGGTGATTTTTTCAGATCCCATATGACCCGGCAATTTTTTACCAGGGAATACGCGCATTGCATCGATGGAGCCCATTGAACCTGGTGCTCTATGATAATGGGAACCGTGCCCCATTGGCCCGCGGGATTGATTATGACGTTTGATTGCACCTTGGAATCCTTTACCTTTAGAAGTTCCAGTTACATCAACCTTTTCACCTGCTCCAAAAATCTCAACGCTGATTTCTTGACCTACTTCATATTCGTCAAGTTTAGCGTTACGGATTTCACGAATGTAGCGCTTAGGGGTTGTGTTCGCTTTTGCAGCATGGCCCTTTTTCGCTTTGTTCGTTTGAGATTCTTTTTCATCAGCGAAACCTAATTGGATCGCTTCATACCCGTCATTTTCCATTGTACGCTTTTGCAGTACAACATTCGGCTCAGCTTGAACTACTGTTACAGGGACCAATTCTCCTTCTTCGGAAAACAGTTGCGTCATGCCGATTTTACGACCTAAGATTCCTTTCGTCATCCGTTACACCTCCTATGAATTAAAAAATTATAGTTTGATTTCAATGTCAACACCAGATGGCAGATCCAATCGCATTAGCGAATCGACTGTTTGTGGTGTTGGATTGACAATGTCGATCAAGCGTTTATGAGTACGCATTTCGAATTGTTCACGCGAATCCTTGTATTTATGGACCGCACGTAACACTGTATATACCGACTTCTCGGTAGGAAGCGGGATCGGACCGGAAACACCTGCACCGGAACGTTTTGCAGTATCTACGATTTTTTCAGCTGATTGATCAAGAATGCGGTGATCATAAGCTTTTAAACGAATTCTGATTTTCTCTTTTGCCATTACTTTCCCTCCTTTTCGTCCATTTTGTAATAGACTAACTCCGCGGAAATTTCTTCGCACGCCCGCCATGGCAAAGGGGCCGGGTGTGCCAACAACCTTCCACATCATCGCCTTTTATGACCAACATTATTATTATATAGAAGAAATGCGGTCAAAGCAACCTTTTTTCAGCTTTTTTCACAAAAAGCTACAAGGATTGCACATCTATGTATTATACAAACTATTGTCTTGGAATGCAAGGAGTCGCGGGAATTTTTTATTGGGAAAGTTTAGGGGATATTATCACAGGAAATTTTTATGGAATATTTTTGGACAGATGCACAAATATCGAAGGAAAACATGCGTTTAAAAACTGGCGATTGTTTTAGATAGAGAAAACAAAAAAACAGGCGGCATTTCCCGGGGTGCCACCTGCCTTTATATGAAACAAATTATTTTTCGATTACTGTTACAACGCCAGATCCAACAGTACGTCCGCCTTCACGGATAGAGAAACGAGTACCATCTTCAATAGCGATTGGAGAAATCAAAGAAACGTTCATTTCAATGTTGTCTCCAGGCATTACCATTTCAGTTCCTTCTGGAAGTGTGATAACACCAGTTACATCCGTAGTACGGAAGTAAAACTGTGGACGGTAGTTAGTGAAAAATGGTGTATGACGCCCACCTTCTTCTTTTGACAATACATAAACTTCAGCTTTGAACTGTGTGTGTGGAGTGATCGAACCTGGCTTAGCAAGTACTTGACCACGGTTGATTTCTTCACGGTTCACACCACGAAGCAACGCACCGATGTTATCTCCAGCTTCAGCATAGTCAAGAAGCTTACGGAACATTTCCACACCAGTTACAGTTGTTTTCTTAGCTTCTTCAGCCAAACCGATAACTTCCACTTCGTCACCGACTTTAACTTGTCCGCGTTCTACACGGCCAGTTGCAACTGTACCACGGCCAGTGATAGAGAATACATCCTCTACAGGCATCATGAATGGCTTGTCAGTGTCACGTTCTGGAGTTGGGATATATTCATCAACTGCATTCATCAATTCAACGATTCTTTCTTCATATTCAGCATCGCCTTCAAGAGCTTTCAATGCTGAACCTTTCACAACTGGTACATCATCGCCAGGGAATTCATACTCAGTTAACAGATCGCGAACTTCCATTTCTACCAATTCAAGTAATTCTTCGTCGTCAACCATATCTACTTTGTTCAAGAATACAACAATTGCAGGTACACCAACGTTGCGGGAAAGCAGAATGTGTTCACGAGTTTGTGGCATAGGGCCATCAGCTGCAGATACAACAAGGATAGCTCCGTCCATTTGTGCAGCACCAGTGATCATGTTTTTAACATAGTCAGCGTGGCCTGGGCAGTCAACGTGAGCATAGTGACGAGTGTCAGTTTCATACTCTACGTGAGAAGTAGCGATTGTGATTCCACGTTCTTTTTCTTCTGGTGCTCCATCGATTTGGTCATATGCCATAGCAGTACCTTTACCGGATTTCTTATGCATTACAGTTGTAATTGCTGCAGTCAAAGTAGTTTTACCATGGTCAACGTGTCCAATTGTACCAATGTTAACGTGCGATTTGGAGCGGTCAAATTTTTCTTTAGCCATTTATATTTCCTCCTTTGATAAGTAAGCATTAATTTTTTTGGTGGTCTCTGGCATTTCTAGAAAATGCCGGAGCCTTTACTAAAAGTTATACTTTAGTATTTAGAAAAAATCAATCATTCACCGGCATTTTTCTTGATAATTTCTTCAGAGATGCTCTTTGGCACTTCTTCGTAATGATCAAAATGCATGGAGTAAGTTCCGCGGCCTTGTGTATTGGAACGCAAAGCTGTTGCGTAACCAAACATTTCGGAAAGCGGTACAAACGCTCTGATGATCTGTGCGTTTCCACGAGCATCCATTCCCTCCACGCGTCCGCGGCGGGAAGTTACATCACCCATGATATCGCCCATATATTCTTCAGGAATAGTGATTTCAACTTTTTCGATCGGTTCCAAAATAACTGGGTTACATTTGTTTTTCGCAGCTTTCAATGCCATAGATGCAGCAACTTTAAATGCCATCTCGTTAGAGTCGACATCATGGTAGCTACCATCAAACAATGAAGCTTTTACATCGATCAATGGATAACCGGCCAATACACCGTTCGCCATTGCCTCTTTCACTCCTGCTTCAACAGCCGGAATGTATTCACGAGGTACGACACCACCGACAATCTTGTTTTGGAATTCGAATCCGGCACCCTCTTCATTTGGTTCAAATTTGATCCAAACGTGACCGTATTGTCCACGTCCACCAGATTGGCGAACGAATTTTCCTTCTACATCTGCCGCACTGCGGAATGTTTCGCGATACGCAACCTGAGGTGCGCCAACGTTCGCTTCAACTCTGAATTCGCGTTTCAGACGGTCAACGATGATATCCAGGTGCAATTCTCCCATTCCGGAGATGATTGTCTGCCCAGTTTCAGGATTCGTTTCTGTTTTGAAAGTAGGGTCTTCTTCAGCTAATTTCCCTAAAGCGATACCCATTTTGTCTTGGTCTGCTTTTGTCTTTGGCTCAATAGCCACTGAAATAACCGGTTCTGGGAATTCCATAGATTCCAGGATAACAAGATCCTTTTCATCACACAGCGTATCACCCGTGCCAGTATCTTTCAATCCAACAGCTGCAGCGATTTCTCCAGAATAAACCGTTGAAATCTCTTCTCTGTGGTTCGCGTGCATCTGCAGAATTCGTCCGACACGTTCGCGCTTATCCTTCACAGAGTTTTTGACATAGGATCCGGAATCCAGTGTACCAGAATACACCCGGAAGAATGTCAGTTTACCAACATATGGATCTGTCATGACTTTAAATGCCAATGCGGAGAAAGGCGCTTTATCGTCTGATGGACGAGTAACCTTTTCTTCTGTATCAGGAACGATACCTTCAATGGCAGCCACATCAGTTGGTGCTGGTAAATAATCGATGACAGCATCAAGCATGAGCTGAACACCTTTGTTTTTAAACGCTGAACCGCATAGTACCGGGTAGAATTCTACTGCCAATGTCGCTTTGCGGATTGCATTTTTGAGTTCCTCGTTGGATATTTCTTCTCCTTCGAGATACTTCATCATCAAATCTTCATCCAGTTCGGAAACAGCTTCGATCAAAGAAGCACGCAGCTCTTCTGCTTTTTCCATGTATTCCTCAGGAATTTCTTTAGACTCATCTTTTGTTCCGAGATCATCCAGATAGAAGTGGGCTTCCATGTTAATCAAGTCGATGATGCCATCGAATTGATCTTCTGCGCCGATTGGCAATTGGATTGGGTGTGCGTTGGCACCCAGACGCTCCTTCAATGTTCCAGTAGAATAAAGGAAATCCGCACCGATTTTATCCATTTTATTAATGAAGACGATACGTGGTACACCATAAGTTGTTGCTTGGCGCCAAACCGTTTCGGTTTGTGGTTCTACACCTGATTGCGCATCAAGAACTGTAACAGCTCCGTCAAGCACACGCAAGGAACGTTCAACTTCCACGGTAAAGTCCACGTGGCCTGGTGTATCAATAATATTGATACGATGGTTTTTCCATGAAGCTGTTGTTGCAGCAGATGTGATGGTTATACCGCGTTCTTGCTCTTGTTCCATCCAGTCCATCTGAGATGCACCTTCATGGGTTTCACCGATTTTGTGAATACGTCCTGTATAGAAAAGAATACGTTCCGTTGTGGTAGTCTTACCGGCATCAATATGCGCCATGATCCCAATGTTACGTGTCTTTTCCAAGGAGAACTCTCTAGCCATGTATTCTTCTCCTTCCTATTGAAAAGTTCAATATTTCGTTTGTGATTACCAACGGTAATGTGCGAATGCTTTATTGGCTTCAGCCATTTTATGCATTTCTTCGCGTTTTTTCACAGATGCACCAGTGTTGTTGGAAGCATCAAGGATTTCGTTAGCCAAACGTTCTTCCATTGTTTTTTCACCGCGCAGGCGGGAATAGTTCACAATGTAACGAAGGCCTAGCGTTTGACGGCGTTCAGGGCGTACTTCCATTGGTACTTGATAGTTTGATCCCCCGACACGGCGTGCTCGTACTTCAAGTACTGGCATTACATTCTTCATTGCTTGTTCGAAAACGTCCATTGCCTGCTGGCCACTTCTTTCTCCAACAAGTTCGAAAGCCTTATAAAGAATTTTTTGTGCTTTACCTCTTTGGCCATCCACCATAATTTGATTGATCAAGCGGGTTACCAATTTTGATTTATAGAGAGGATCCGGCAAAACATCACGCTTTGGTACTGGTCCTTTTCTTGGCATGAGTCCCCCTCCTTTCAATTAGTTTTTTATGAAATTATTTTTTCTTTGGTCTCTTTGTACCGTATTTAGAACGTCCTTGTGCACGTCCTTCAACACCAGCAGTGTCAAGCGCACCACGAACGATGTGATAGCGTACCCCTGGCAAGTCTTTTACACGGCCTCCACGAAGCAATACAACACTGTGTTCTTGCAGGTTATGACCAATTCCTGGAATGTAGGCAGTCACTTCCATATTGTTAGACAAACGAACACGAGCATATTTACGCAATGCAGAGTTTGGTTTTTTCGGTGTCAGTGTGCCGACACGAGTACAAACCCCGCGTTTTTGTGGAGAGTCTACATCAGTAAGTCTCTTTTTGAAGCTGTTATAGCCTTTGTTCAGTGCTGGAGAGTCGGATTTTTTTGGCTTGCTTACACGACCCTTGCGCACGAGCTGATTAATAGTAGGCATCTCTATTTTCCTCCCTTCCTTGAATATGAATAAAACCAATGAGCCACGTCTGTTGCGTGTTTTGTAATGCCACACATCCAGGCGGTTCATATTTGGGTAAAAAACAAAGCCTTCATGAGGTTACACCCTCATCAAAACCCGGCTTTTTTACAGCAACCGCTGCTGCCCCCACATCGATTCCGCAAGCACGCCCAAGTTTCTCCATGGATGCTACACGTTCACATGGTATTCCCAGCTTTTCCGCCAGACGGGCAACTTTCTGTATGATATGGATATCTGCATCTTCCGCAAGAAAAACAGAACTGACTTCATCGTTTTTCATCGCTTTCAGCGTTTGCTTTGTTCCGATAATGACACATGTTTTAACTTGCAATACTTTTTCATAAGACATTTGTTCATATCCTCCAAAGCAACAAGCATGAAACGGAATCACCTTGAATATATTATCATTCCCGTTTTCTAATGTCAACTTATTCTTTGTAATTTGCATCCAAAATAGCGTGCGGAAATGGAAACCGTCCGCAGCGCCGCGATTTGGTTTCCATTCCGACAACTTTTTTGGAAAAACCGTCTATCTCCATTTCATCTTCTGACATAATATGGAGTCAAACAGACCGGAGATTCATGTTATTGCATTGTTTCTTCAGCTTCTGCAGTTTCAGCATCTTCAGCTGTTTCAAATGCAGGAGCCTGTATTTTTCTGTAACGCTGCATTCCAGTTCCAGCAGGAACCAGTTTGCCGATAATAACATTTTCTTTCAGGCCAAGCAACTCATCACGTTTCCCTTTGATTGCCGCATCCGTAAGCACTCTCGTGGTCTCCTGGAAGGAAGCAGCTGATAAGAAGGAGTCTGTTTCAAGCGATGCTTTCGTGATACCGAGCAGAACTGGCTTGCCGATTGCAGGCTGTCTGCCTTCTTTAAGCACTTGGCGGTTCGCTTCTTTAAATTGATGGATTTCCAGCAGTGAACCTGGCAGCACATCTGTATCTCCCGAATCCGCCACACGCACTTTACGCAGCATTTGACGGACCATGACTTCAACGTGCTTATCGCCGATTTCAACACCCTGCATACGATATACACGCTGCACTTCTTTCAACAGGTAATCCTGTACACCCTCGACTCCACGAACGCGGATCAACTCTTTCGGGTCTACCGATCCTTCTGTCAATTCTTGGCCAGCGGTAACCTCGTCACCTACAGCAACCTTCAAACGCGCATTGTATGGCGCATTGTATGTCTTCTGCTCTACCTCGCCCTGAATGACAATTTCTTGTTTTTCTTTTTCTCCATTGATCTCAAGTACTGTACCATATATTTCACTGATGACAGCCTGACCTTTTGGATTACGGGCTTCAAACAATTCCTGGATACGCGGCAGACCTTGTGTGATATCGTCACCGGCTACACCGCCGGTATGGAATGTACGCATGGTCAGCTGTGTACCAGGTTCACCGATAGATTGAGCGGCGATGATTCCGACTGCTTCGCCAACTTCCACTTCATCACCAGTTGCAAGGTTACGGCCGTAACATTTTTTGCAGACACCATGTTTAGTGTTACATGTGAATGCAGTACGGATTATCACTGCTTCGATACCAGCTTCTGTAATTTCTTTTGCCTGGCCTTCTGTGATCACTTCATTTTTATCGACGATGATATCGCCTGTTTCCGGATGCTTGACGGTTTCAAAAGCCGTACGGCCAATCAAACGGTCAATCAACGGCTCAATCATTTCAGATCCATCTGTCAAAGCTTCGACTGTCAAGCCGCGATCAGTGCCACAATCATCTTCACGGACGATAACGTCTTGGGCTACATCGACAAGACGACGTGTCAGATAACCAGAGTCTGCAGTCTTCAAGGCTGTATCTGCCAAACCTTTACGAGCTCCGTGCGTTGAAATAAAGTATTCCAATACAGTTAGGCCTTCACGGAAACTGGATTTGATCGGCAATTCAATGATACGTCCGGCCGGGTTGGCCATCAGACCACGCATACCAGCAAGCTGCGTGAAGTTCGAAGCATTACCACGGGCTCCAGAATCACTCATCATGAAGATCGGGTTACGTTCATCCAATGACTTCATCAGACGATCCTGAATGGTATCTTTCGCCTGGGACCAGATCGAAATAACACGGTCGTAACGTTCTTCTTCTGTGATCAAGCCGCGACGGAATTGCTTCAGGACTTTATCTACTTTTTTCTGGGATTCGTCAAGTATTTCCTGCTTATCAGACAATACGACAATATCAGAAACACCAACCGTCATACCGGCTGTAGTCGAATGTTTAAATCCAAGATCCTTCATCCGGTCAAGCATTTTGGATGTTTCGCTGATCTTGAACCGTTTGAATACTTCCGCGATAATATCGCCAAGGAACCCTTTCTTAAACGGCTTGACAATTTCACGCGACTTGATTTCTTCTTTGATATTCGTACCATTTGGTACAAAATATTTTTCTGGGGTTTTTACTTCCAGATTGAATTTTGTCGGTTCATTAATATAAGGGAACGAATCTGACAAAATCTCATTGAACATCAGCTTTCCTACAGTTGTTAGCAGCAGCATATTTTTCTGTTCTTCTGTAAACGTCTCATTGTTTACACTGGATGCAGCTACAGCAATCCTTGTGTGGAAATGTACATAGCCGTTATGATAGGCGACCAATGCTTCGTTAATATCTTTGAACACAGCCCCTTCACCAACTGCGCCTTCTCGTTCCATAGTCAGATAATAGTTACCAAGCACCATGTCCTGTGAAGGTGTAACAACCGGTTTTCCGTCTTTCGGGTTGAGGATATTCTGAGCAGCAAGCATAAGCAGTCTTGCTTCAGCTTGTGCCTCTGCAGATAACGGAACGTGGACTGCCATTTGGTCACCGTCGAAATCAGCATTATATGCTGTACAAACCAACGGATGCAACCGGATTGCACGGCCTTCTACCAGCGTAGGTTCAAACGCTTGGATTCCAAGTCTGTGCAGCGTTGGTGCGCGGTTCAAAAGAACCGGATGTTCCTTAATGACATCTTCCAGAATGTCCCATACATCTGGGTGGAACCGTTCAATTTTACGTTTGGCAGATTTAATATTGTGTGCAATACCTTTAGCCACCAATTCCTTCATGACGAATGGCTTGAACAGCTCCAACGCCATTTCTCTAGGGAGTCCGCATTGATACATTTTCAAGTGCGGCCCAACGATAATAACAGAACGTCCGGAATAGTCGACACGCTTACCGAGCAGGTTTTGACGGAAACGGCCTTGTTTACCTTTCAGCATATGAGAAAGAGATTTAAGTGGGCGGTTGCCGGGTCCTGTAACAGGGCGTCCGCGGCGGCCATTATCGATCAACGCATCGACCGCTTCTTGCAGCATACGCTTTTCATTTTGAACAATGATACTTGGAGCACCGAGGTCAAGCAGACGCTTCAAACGATTATTGCGGTTGATGACGCGGCGATACAAGTCATTCAAATCGGAAGTGGCAAAACGGCCGCCGTCCAATTGTACCATCGGTCTGATTTCCGGAGGGATGACAGGCAGTACATCCAGCACCATCCAAGACGGCTCGTTGCCGGAATGGCGGAAAGCCTCCAGGACTTCCAGACGCTTAATCGCACGAGTACGACGCTGTCCTTGTGCTGATTGCAATTCTTCTCTCAACGCATGGACTTCTTTTTCCGAATCGATATCTTCCAACAGCTTACGGATAGCTTCCGCACCCATTTGCGCTTTAAATGTGTTGCCGTATTTATCGTAATAGGCGCGATATTCTTTCTCAGACAACAGCTGCTTTTTCTCAAGCGGAGTACTTCCAGGCTCCGTAACGATATAAGCCGCAAAATAGATGACTTCTTCCAGAGCTCTTGGAGACATATCCAAAACAAGCCCCATTCTGCTTGGAATTCCCTTGAAATACCAAATATGCGATACCGGTGCTGCGAGTTCGATATGGCCCATGCGTTCGCGGCGGACTTTGGATTTCGTCACTTCTACACCGCAACGATCACATACGACACCTTTGTACCTGACACGCTTGTATTTTCCACAATGGCATTCCCAGTCTTTTGTTGGACCGAAAATCCGTTCACAAAACAACCCGTCTTTTTCGGGTTTCAGTGTGCGGTAATTGATTGTTTCCGGCTTTTTGACCTCGCCATATGACCATGAGCGGATTTTTTCCGGTGAAGCCAGACCGATTTTCATATATTCAAAGTTATTTACATCTATCAAGGGTCTACCTCCCTTATTAATGTGGGTTATCTTCAGCAGCAAACATCTTGTGCGCGGCAACACCAGTGCTGCATTTTCTGCAGTAAACCCGGTTTGTTGCCGCGTTTAATTTTGTTAACCTTCTTCGACTTCCAAGTTGAGTTTGCTGGCAGCTTGGGTATCTTCATCTTCCAATTCACGCATTTCGATTTCCGTTTCATCGCTGGAAAGAATCTTGACATCCATTCCAAGGCTTTGCAATTCTTTGATAAGAACCTTGAAAGATTCTGGCACGCCTGGCTCTGGTACATTGTCTCCTTTGACAATGGACTCATACGTTTTCACCCGGCCGACAACATCATCAGATTTGACTGTCAGAATTTCCTGCAGTGTATATGCGGCTCCGTACGCTTCCAGAGCCCAAACTTCCATTTCACCGAAACGCTGACCGCCAAATTGTGCCTTACCACCAAGCGGCTGCTGGGTAACAAGCGAGTATGGTCCTGTGGAACGTGCATGCAATTTATCATCGACCATGTGAGCCAATTTGATCATATACATGACACCGACAGAAACACGGTTGTCAAAAGGCTGGCCGGTACGACCATCATACAATACTGTTTTCGCATCTCTCGGCATGCCTGCTTCTTCCAATGTATCCCAGACGTCTTGCTCGTTAGCTCCGTCAAATACAGGAGTTGCAACATGAATGCCAAGTTTTCTTGCTGCCATACCAAGGTGAAGCTCGAACACCTGCCCGATATTCATACGGGATGGTACACCCAGCGGGTTCAACATGATATCGACTGGTGTGCCATCAGGCATGAACGGCATGTCTTCTTCAGGGAGAATCTTGGAGATAACCCCTTTATTACCGTGACGACCCGCCATTTTATCTCCTTCATGGATTTTACGTTTTTGAACGATATATGCACGAACGAGTTTATTGACTCCCGGCGGCAGTTCGTCGCCGTCTTCACGATTGAATATTTTCACATCCAGTACAATACCACCTGCGCCATGCGGCACTCTCAGCGAGGTATCTCTTACTTCTCTTGCTTTTTCGCCGAATATGGCATGCAGCAATCGTTCTTCAGCAGATAACTCGGTAACCCCTTTTGGCGTTACTTTGCCGACAAGAATATCTCCGTCCTTCACTTCCGCACCGACACGGATAATACCCTGTTCGTTCAGGTTTTTCAACGCTTCTTCCCCGACATTCGGGATATCACGGGTGATTTCTTCCGGTCCAAGCTTGGTATCACGCGCTTCAGATTCATATTCTTCAATATGAATAGAAGTGTACACATCGTCTTTAACAAGGCGCTCGCTCATGATGATAGCATCCTCATAGTTATAGCCTTCCCATGTCATGAACGCGACGAGTACGTTTCTGCCAAGTGCCAGTTCCCCATCTTCCATGGAAGAACCATCTGCAAGGACTTCCCCTTTAACAACTCTGTCGCCTTCCCTTACAATCGGACGCTGGTTGCTGCAAGTTCCCTGGTTCGAACGGACAAATTTCTGGACATGGTAGCGATCCAAGTCGCCTTTCACTTCCTTGCCATCTACTTCAGAAACTCGGCGGACAAGCACTTCTTTCGCCTCGACACTTTCCACGATTCCATCGTGTTTGCAAATAATTGCTGCGCCGGAGTCTTTACCATTGACATATTCCATACCAGTACCAACAAAAGGAGCTTCTGGTTTCAGCAAAGGCACGGCTTGGCGCTGCATGTTCGCACCCATCAAGGCACGGTTGGAGTCATCGTTTTCCAGGAATGGAATACATGCAGTCGCAGCAGAAACTACCTGTTTTGGTGATACGTCCATGTAATCAATTTTTTCTTTAGCGACGATGGTGTTTTCTCCGCGGAAACGAGCGATGACTTCATCGTTTTCAAATTCTTTTTCTTCATTTAACGGAGCATTCGCCTGAGCGACAACATAGTTATCTTCTTCATCTGCAGTCAAATAATCAATTTGCGCAGTTACTTTACCTGTTTCTGGGTCGACCCTGCGATAAGGCGTCTCGATGAACCCGAACTTATTCACTTTCGCATAGCTTGATAACGAGTTGATTAAGCCGATGTTCGGTCCCTCTGGTGTTTCAATAGGACACATGCGGCCGTAGTGAGAATAGTGTACGTCACGCACTTCCATACCAGCGCGCTCTCGTGTCAGACCGCCAGGCCCCAGTGCAGATAACCGGCGTTTATGTGTTAATTCAGCCAACGGGTTCGTCTGGTCCATAAACTGTGAAAGTTGCGAGCTGCCAAAGAATTCTTTAATCGACGCGATCACAGGACGGATATTGATCAAATGCTGCGGCGTGATACTTGATGTATCTTGAATGGACATTCTTTCGCGCACAACACGTTCCATCCGTGACAAACCAATACGGAATTGGTTTTGCAGCAGTTCACCGACCGACCGGAGACGACGATTTCCCAAATGATCGATATCATCCGTGTCCCCAACGTGATGAAGCAGGTTGAAGAAATAACTGATCGAAGACAAAATGTCTGCTGGTGTAATATGTTTCACACTTTGATCAACATTTGCATTTCCAATCACAGTCAAAACTTTCTCGCCGCTAGGATCGGACGGGTCAACAATTTGGATAGATTGCAGCTTGATTTCCTCTTCTAAAACACCTTGATGCGGTTCTACCACTGTTTCACCGATAGATTCCTCGGTGTTTTCCAAATACGGAATCAATTTGTTCAGCAATTTTCTCTCCAGCCTGTCGCCTTTTTGTGCCAGAACCTCTCCCGTTTCAGGATCTACTACAGGCTCGGCGAGCACTTGGTTGAACAGTCTGTTTTTCAAGTGAAGCTTTTTATTCATTTTATAGCGACCTACATGAGCCAAGTCATATCGCTTCGGATCGAAAAAGCGGGAAACGAGCAAGCTTTTTGCGTTTTCAACGGTTGGTGGTTCACCCGGACGCAAACGCTCATAAATTTCCAGCAATGCTTTTTCGGTTGTTTCTGTGTTGTCCTTTTCCAGCGTGTTCATCAAGTATTCATTGTCACCCAGCAAATCGATGATTTCCTGGTCTGTACCGAATCCCAATGCACGTAGAAGAACAGTGATTGGCAATTTACGCGTCCTGTCTATGCGTACATATGCAACATCCTTTGCATCTGTTTCGTATTCCAGCCATGCACCCCTGTTCGGGATAACAGTAGCTGTCATTCCGCGCTTGCCGTTTTTGTCTATTTTTTCATTGAAATACACACTTGGTGAGCGAACGAGCTGTGAAACAATGACACGCTCTGCGCCATTGATGATGAATGTACCAGTATCTGTCATCAGAGGAAAGTCTCCCATGAATACTTCCTGCTCTTTCACTTCACCAGTTTCATTGTTGATCAAGCGAACCTTGACGCGCAAAGGCGCATTATAGGTGACGTCTCTTGACTTGGATTCATCAATTGAATACTTCGGTTCACCCAAACTATAATCTACAAACTCAAGTGCAAGATTACCTGCAAAGTCTTCAATTGGCGAGATATCCTGGAACATCTCGCGCAGTCCCTCTTCCAAAAACCATTGGTAGGAAGCGGTTTGAATCTCAATCAGATTAGGTAATTCCAATACTTCACTGATGCGTGCATAGCTTCTTCGCTTGCGATGGCGTCCATACTGAACTACTTGCCCTGCCAACTGCTTCACCTCTCAAATCTCGCATTTTCAATTCCCGCCTGAGCAGTGAATCAAAAATAGCAAATTATATTTTCGAAAAAAGCCTGGTAGCAGCCTTTTTCGCATCAAACTTACAGAAAACTTGGCGATGCCAAGCCTATAGCGGGTTGCACTTGCTTAGCAAAGATAGGTATTTATACTCTCTTTACCGACAAGAATAACCACCAGGCAAATGCGTCTGCGATGTACTCGCAATTCATTGCGGAAAGTGGCGTAGAACCGGGAATACGTCAGTTGGTTTCCCCAAAAAGCAATCGGCTATAAAATTTATCTCGCCATTTCATTTACAATCGGCAGCCGATGAAATAAACTTGCCAATCATTGCATAATGAGGTATGATTTTAAAATAGAAAAAAGATTTTCCTTATTCATCCCTCGGCAGCAACTGTTCGTTCACCCTCAGCAAACCGCAAAAACATAGTTAAAACCCCTATTTCATGCGATTTTACCATTGTTTCCGAATAGCAATGTTTTATACTCCGTGCTTTTTTATGAAAAATCTTCTTGACAAAGGTACTCCCATGTTAGCATTTAAATATATTATCACAGTTAATGATAGAGGTCAAACATTGACCGCTTTTAAAATAAAATAACCTTTATCCTTTGCAATCGTTTGGGCATTGCCAAAAACATCTATCATTTTTTGTTTAAAAGAAGGGGCACCTTGTTTTTTCTGAATGACCGCCCAAAATTCACCATTCTTCATCAGAACGTGTCTGCTTTCCTCGATCATCGCATGAATATTTTGCTTGCCTGATCTGATCGGTGGATTTGTTACAACAGCCGCGAATTCTCGTTGAGATAAAGCGGAAAAACGATCACTTTGGACAACCTCCGTATTTTTCACATTATTTTTTGCTGCGTTGAATTTGGCTAATTGAAGTGCGCGCTCGTTTACATCTGCCAGTACAACGGTCCTTTCGGGACAGTCACGGGCCAGAGCAATACCAATGGGGCCATATCCACAGCCCAGGTCCAATATATCTCCAGGAGTTTTTGGAGCTTGAAATTGTTCAGCCAGCAACCTGGAACCAAAATCGACTGTATCCTTCGAAAAAACACCCACATCACTCATGAAAGTGTATTCTTCACCCCTTAAACGGTAATGCCATGACTTAGGCGCGCTCTTGGATTGGGGTACTTGCGAATAATAATGATCGGACATACATACACCTTCCTTCTCCTTGCAGAGAAAGTTCATTTGCTCATAAACTTGGCATTTGTTGTAGGTTAGCCAATGCCTTCATGGTGCTTATACAGAAGAAAAAATTGTGTTTCCTTACTATCAGGAATTCCCGATAGCGCTAAGGCTGTAGTGCATGCTTTCGTTGCAGTCATTTAGCAAGGGTTGGATCGCACTTTCCTTACCGCTAAATTGAAAGCCCGCCGTAAACGACGAGCTTTCTTTTTTAAACATATTTTAATTAGATGCAACGCTCCAAAAAGGAGCATCAAAAATGACAAATGCAGAAATTACTTAACTTCTACGCTTGCGCCAGCTTCTTCAAGCTTGCCTTTGATTTCTTCAGCTTCTTCTTTAGATACGCCTTCTTTAACTGCTTTAGGTGCGTTGTCAACAACATCTTTAGCATCTTTCAAGCCAAGACCAGTGATTTCGCGAACAGCTTTAACCACTTTGATTTTAGAAGCGCCAGCTCCTGTGATAACTACGTCGAATTCTGTTTGCTCTTCTTCAGCAGCTCCGCCGGCAGCTCCGCCAGCTACAGCTACAGGTGCAGCAGCAGTTACTCCGAATTCTTCTTCAATAGCTTTTACCAAGTCGTTCAATTCAAGAACGGACATTTCTTTGATAGCATCAATAATTTGCTCTTTAGACATGTTTTTTTCCTCCTAGTATTTTGATTGTTTTATAAGAAAGGCCGGCATCTTCAGCCTTATGACGAGTCGCCTCAGTTGCATTCATGTAAAAAAGAAATCGGGTGTAATTCTTTACTTCAAAAAAATTAAGCGCCCTGTTCTTCTTTTTGGTCAGCGATCGATTTAGCAGCATATGCAAAGTTGCGGATTGGCGCTTGCAATACGCTAAGCAGCATGGAAACCATACCCTCGTAGTTTGGAAGTTCTGCAAGTTCCTTGATTTGTTCAAGTGTAGCAGTTGTTCCTTCGATGACACCTGCTTTGATCTCCAAAGCATCATGCTCTTTAGCAAAGTTGTTCAAAACTTTCGCAGGAGCTACGACATCCTCATTGCTGAAAGCGATCGCTGTTGGACCCACAAGTGATTCAGTCAAATCACCAAGCTCCGCAGCTTCTGCAGCCCGGCGAGACATAGAGTTTTTATAAACTTTGAAATCAACACCAGCTTCACGAAGCTGTTTACGCAGTTCAGTCACTTCAGCCACATCAAGTCCGCGGTAGTTTACCAAGATGGTTGATTGACTTGCGCGAAACTTATCAGCGATTTCTTGAACAAGCTGTTTCTTCTGTTCAATGATGTTACTGTTAGACATTGTTCCACCTCCTATAGTATTCATCATACCGTACAAAAGAAAAGCCTCCATCTTTGAAGACAGGAGGCTTTTAAAACGCGGCAGCATAAACTGCCTGTTTTATCCAAACACCTCGGCAGGAAATTAAGCCTTGTAAAAGCCCCTGCTGTCTACGGTATAACGTATTCGTTTGAAACATACGAAAAAGCTGTTGGATCGCTTTTTTCGCAACTGATATTCATACAACATCAGATATTATATCGAACCATTGCGCAAAAGTCAATGGTTAATTAACGGTAGTTAGAAACATCCACTTTGATGCCAGGTCCCATTGTTGATGTGATGGAAACATTTTTCATATATAATCCTTTAGAGGCCTGCGGCTTCACCTTCACCATTGTTTCAGTGAGAGCTTCAAAATTCTCAACCAGCTTCGCATCATCAAAGGAAATTTTCCCTACTGGAACATGAACATTGGACTGCTTGTCAACGCGGTATTCCACTTTACCAGCTTTGATTTCTTTCACGGCTTTTTCAACCTCGAAAGTGACTGTGCCGGTTTTAGGGTTTGGCATCAAACCTTTTGGTCCGAGTACACGGCCTAATTTACCGACTTCAGCCATCATATCAGGAGTTGCCACGATGACATCGAAATCGAACCAGCCTTGGTTGATTTTTTCAATCATGTCTTGGTCTCCCACAAAATCAGCGCCGGCTGCTTCTGCTTCCTTCACTTTGTCACCTTTTGCAAACACAAGCACACGCTGTGTTTTACCAGTGCCATGAGGAAGTACCATAGCGCCGCGAATTTGCTGATCCGCTTTTTTAGGATCTACGCCGAGTCTGAATGCTACTTCTACTGTTTCGTCAAATTTTGCTGTCGCCAACTTTTTCAAGAGCTCAACAGCTTCTTTGATATCATAAGCTTTTGAACGATCGACAAGTTTAGAAGCTTCTTGATATCTTTTACCTCTTTTAGCCATTTTGATTTTCCTCCTCTATTGTGGTTATAACGGCAAGGCCTCCCACTTATAAAAGCAAAAGTGCTTTTATAAAGGCCACAGGATCTTCTTGCACATCCTGTATGGTGTAGCTGATGCAGGAAGGGCCACAACAAATGGCCCCCATCCTTGAAAAAGGTTGCGAGCAGTCGGTATCCATCCCGCAACCTATCTTCTTTATACATCAAGCAAATAGAATCAGTCTTCGATTGTAACGCCCATGCTGCGCGCTGTACCTTCGACCATGCGCATAGCAGCCTCAACGCTTGCAGCGTTAAGATCTTGCA
Organism: Tigheibacillus halophilus; assembly: GCF_042683165.1. Taxonomy (NCBI): domain Bacteria; kingdom Bacillati; phylum Bacillota; class Bacilli; order Caryophanales; family Bacillaceae; genus Tigheibacillus; species Tigheibacillus halophilus. Next base: position 16,521 of record NZ_JBHUIZ010000009.1, on the reverse strand, counting down.
TTTTTGATTCAGCAATTTCTCTCACTTTATCGCGTTTCAGGGTTGCTACTTTATTCTTGTTCGGCTCACCTGAAGCTTTATCGATACCAGCTGCTTTTTTAAGCAATACGGCAGCAGGCGGAGTTTTTGTGATAAATGTAAATGAACGATCTTCAAATACAGTGATTTCAACCGGAATGATCAATCCTGCCTGATCTTGCGTACGTGCATTGAATTCTTTACAGAATCCCATGATGTTGATACCAGCTTGACCAAGTGCAGGTCCTACTGGCGGTGCCGGATTGGCTTTACCAGCCGGTATTTGTAATTTTACCATTTTGATTACTTTTTTAGCCACGAGACACACCTCCTTAAAGTCCGTGATGTGGTAAATGGGGACTGACGTTTTTCCCCTCCCACTCAAATAGCGATCATGCTATTTAAAAGCATGAATAACACAAGAATTTTAGCATGAATTGAAAAATAATGCAAGAGTCTCTATAAAGGTACCCTTATTTTTTTCCTTACAATTGCTCGATTTGTGAAAAGTCAAGCTCTACCGGTGTTTCCCGGCCAAACATGTTCACATGGACTTTGACTTTTTGTTTATCCGCATCGATGTGTTCAATAGTGCCCGTAAAATTAGCAAACGGACCGTCTGTGACCCGAACATTTTCCTTCAGCTCAAAATCGACCTGGACATTATTGGAAGCCATGCCCATCCGCTTCAATATGGCATCCACTTCATGCGGAAGCAATGGCGTCGGCTTTGTTCCACCGCCGCTGGAACCGATAAAACCTGTCACACCTGGTGTGTTTCGCACAACATACCAGGAATCGTCAGTCATGACCATTTCGGTCAACACATAGCCTGGGAATACTTTCTTCATCGATACTTTTTTCTTGCCGTCCTTGATTTCCGTTTCTTCATCTTCCGGTACAACCACACGGAATATCTTATCCTGCATTCCCATTGTTTCTACGCGTTTCTCCAGATTAGTTTTCACTTTATTCTCGTACCCGGAATACGTATGCACGACATACCAGTCTTTTTCCATTAATATTGGACAGTTGGTCTGCCCTTCCCTCCCTTAGTTCTCTCATGTATTGACAGCAGCTGTATTCACAGCAGATTTTATGCAATTTAAAAAACCCGATAAGTCCGGGTTTTTTAGCTCGTTATCATGTATATTTTCATTATAACATAAATCACTTGCAATTATTCAAAGAATATCTCAATAATCTGCGAGATTCCAAGATCCACTAAAAAGAAGAATAAAGCCATGAATAATACGGTTGCAATAACGGTGACCGTATAGCTTGTCAGCTCCTTGCCCTTAGGCCAGGTCACTTTTTTAAGTTCGCGTGTTACATTTTTGAAAAAACCGATCATGCTCGTACCTCCAGATTACGCGAATTGATTATTTCGTTTCGCGATGCAATGTATGTTTGCCGCATGTTTTACAATATTTTTTAACTTCCAGTCTCTCTGATTCAGAAGCTGTATTTTTATTTGCAGTATAGTTGCGACTCTGGCATACTGTACATGCCAAAGTGATCTTTTTACCCATTTTCCCACTCCGAATACCTTATTCTCTATAACTTTAGCATGGGAGCAGGCGTGTGTCAACGGCTCCCGAAAAAGACAATCCGATCAGAAAACCGCTAAAGGACAATCTTTTGGTCGTCTATCAGCTGTTCTATTTTTCGCTTGACTCGCTGCAATGCATTGTCTATCGATTTCACATGCCGCTTCAACAGTACAGAAATTTCCTGATATGTCATCCCATCCATATATAGTCTAAGCGATTCCTTTTCCAATCCGCTGAGCTCTGCATACAATCTTGATTCGAAATCCAGGTGCTTTTCACGATTGATCAGCATTTCCTGGGGATCGATCTCAGTGGAGCCGCCTATCGTGTCTAAAAGCGTCCGATCTGATTCTTCATCATACATGGGCCTGTCCAGCGATATATAAGAATTTAACGGGACATGCTTTTGTCTGGTTGCTGTTTTGATGGCAGTAATAATTTGCCTCACGATGCACAATTCAGCAAAAGCTTTAAAAGAGGATACTTTCTCGTCCTCATAATCGCGTATCGCCTTGTACAAGCCGATCATTCCTTCTTGAATGATATCTTCCCGATCTGCTCCAATCAAGAAATAAGTGCGTGCTTTCGCCCTCACAAAGTTTTTATATCTATGAATCAGCACATCTAACGCCTCGTCATTATCCCTTTGAACTAATTTGATCAAACTATCATCATCAAGCTTACGCAAATCGCGTGATCTGATAATAAATTCTTGGACGCTCACTTCATGACCTCCCCGTTTAACCCTGATGCAGTCTAAAAATCATTATACCGTAAGCGTTTTAATAACTCAACAGCATTTGTAAATAAAGTGTATTTATTGTTAAAATTTAAATAACTTGTCGGATCATGCTGCAGATTTAACAGAATTACTTCGCAAAATGACATTTCAGCTCAAAATCAACCTTTTTCAATGAGGCAAAACATCCAAATCAGTTTATTTCACTTCAAACAGGAAGGAAAGTCACCTGCTTTCCTTCCTGATAAAATAACGTAAATTTTCGTATACCGTCTTTTCGAAGCAAGTTTTATCATTTTACCCCGCGACGCCATTTTTCAAATTGCTCCAAAACATTTGCGTCAAGTTCGATCTTTGACGAGGGTCTGACAATTCCCTGTTCTGCTATGCTTTCAGCAATTTGCTTTTCAATATTTTCCATCTCGATCAACAGTTCACGTGCTGAAATCCTTAAAGCACCACTACCGAATATGGTGCGCTGTTCAGCGAAATCAGAAGTAGCGACATATACTTTCGTTTTCACATTCATCAAATCTCTTACAAGCCGTTCAATACATTCATCTGCTGTTTCTTTTTCTTTGGTGAAAATAACTTCCACTTCGTACTTATCATATTTGCTGGCTTTACCTTGTACATAATAAGCATCATAAACTACTATCACACGCTGACCCGTATACGCCTGGTACTCAGCCATGAAATCAATCAGCTTATCACGTGCCTGCGCCATATCCATTTCTTTCAGTTTTTTTAACCCGTCCCATGCACCAATGATATTATAGCCATCGACTACCAATATATCCATACCTATTCACCAAGCGGATTCCTTTTGCGAAATACCTCATACAGCAATAGACTGCACGCGACCGATGCATTCAGAGAAGAAACCTGGCCCCTCATCGGCAGACTTACATGCCAGTCACATTTCTTTTTGACAAGCTGGCTGATGCCTTTCCCTTCGTTTCCGATCACGAGAGCGAGCGGCAGTGTCCCTTCAAGTTCACGATAGTCCTCCTTGGCGTCAGCAGCAGTACCCACTACCCATACATTATTAGCTTTCAATTCCTCAATCGTTTGGGATATATTTGTAACACGAACGACCGGTATATGCTCCAGTGCACCTGCTGCTGTCTTAGCGACTGTTGCTGTCAAACCGACACTGCGGCGTTTAGGAATGATGATGCCATGTGCGCCCACCGCATCAGCTGTCCGCATGATCGATCCCAAATTATGAGGATCTTCAAGCTCGTCCAATATAATAAAAAAAGGTTGTTCACCGGCTTTTTCGGCTTTAGCAAACAGATGTGATAATGCAGCATATTGATATGCCGCAACGTATGCGACGACACCCTGATGGTTGCCGTCTGCCAGCTGATCCAGTTTATGGCGGGGCACTTTTTGCACAATCGTGTTGGACTGTTTCGCCAGCTGCTGGAGTTTGCCTGCTGCATTGCCATGTAATTGGTCGGACATCATCACCTTATTGACTGACCTTTCCGAGCGCAAGGCTTCCATGACAGGATTTTTCCCGATAATCATTTCCTGATCCATTTTTTGCTCCTCCTTTACTTGTTAATCATCCGCTTCCACCAGCCGGACTGCATCCTGCATCAATTCTTGCAAACGTTCTTCTTGATCTGATAAATATAGGTAACCAAGCAGTGTTTCAAACGCCGTACCATATCGATACGTCTGCACACTAGTGTTTTTGGGAACAGAACCGGACTTCGCATTCCTTCCTCTGGCAACAATCATTTGTTCCTCATCACTCAAAACCGACTGATCCAGCCAAGCCCGGACGACTGCGGCCTGAGCTTTGGCGGATACAAAAGTGATTGCTTTCTTATGCAGCAAATGTGGTTTGACATTCCCTTTTTCAAGCAAATATTGACGGATATGCACCTCATATACAGCGTCACCCATATAGGCAAGCGCAAGGCTTTTCATTTGTTTCGCGTCGACAGCCATTTTGTTTCAGCCTCTTTTCCAGCGAACGCCCTGAGGGGTGTCTTCCAGTACGATATTTTTTTCCTTCAGCAGGTCCCGGATTTCATCAGCTCTTGCAAAGTTACGGTCCTTTCTTGCCTGGCTCCGTTCTGCAATCAAATCCTCAATTTCTTCATCCAGCAACGGTTTTTCCTCTTGGGTGATATCGATCCCAAGGACCTGCATCAATAAAGCGATCATATCTTGAAAAGCAGTGATTACTTTAGTGGATGTCTGTTTGGATTGCAAGTATACATTCGCTTCCTTGGTAATATCAAACAGGACAGAAATCGCGTTTGCCGTATTGAAATCGTCATCCATGGCTGTTTCAAATTGCTGTTTAAGTTCAGCAAGCTTCACCAACCACTGTCCTTCTTCTTCAGCCAGATCCATGCTTGCTGTTTTGCGATATGCCAAATTGGTATATGCCGTCTTAATCCGTTCCAGACTGTTTTGTGCTCCCTCAAGCAATTTTTCCGAAAAATTGATTGGATGACGATAATGGACACTCAGCATAAAGAAGCGGATCACCTGTGGGTCATGTGTTTGTAACAGGTCTCTCGTCAGCACAAAATTACCAAGAGATTTGGACATCTTTTCATTATCAATATTAATGTAGCCGTTATGCATCCAGTAATTCGCAAATTGCTGGTCATTCATTGCTTCAGATTGCGCAATCTCGTTTTCGTGATGCGGAAAAGCCAAATCCTGACCACCCGCATGGATATCAATTGTCTCGCCTAAATATTTTTTTGCCATGGCTGAGCATTCAATATGCCAGCCTGGACGTCCTTTGCCCCAAGGTGCATCCCATGCGATCTCCCCCGGCTTAGCTTGTTTCCATAATGCGAAATCTAGTGGGTCAGCCTTTTTTTCACCGACCTGGATGCGAGCACCGGCTCGGAGTTCATCAATCGATTGATGGGACAGCTTGCCATAGCCTTCAAAGGCTCTTGGCTTGAAATAGACATCACCCTCTACAGCATAAGCAAATCCTTTGTCGATCAAACCTTGGATAAACAAAATGATATCGTCCATCGTATCTGTGACCCGAGGATTTATTGTCGCCTTTTTGACACCAAGCATCTGCACATCCTCTAAATAGGCATCGATATAGGTATTGGCAATATCCTGAACACTTTTGCCTTTTTCCTTCGCCGTTTTGATGATTTTATCATCGACATCGGTGAAATTCAGCACATAGTCAACATCATAGCCACGGTATTCGAAATAACGTCTCACTGAGTCGAAAACAATGGCTGGACGGGCGTTGCCTATATGAATGTAGTTATAGACCGTCGGGCCGCAGACATACATGCTCACTTTATTGTCCTGCAACGGGACGAATTTTTGCTTTTCTCTTGTCAGTGTATTATAAATGACTATCGACATGGTTTTCCCTCTCTTTCAATGCATTTAACTCAGCTTGTAATAAATTGATTTGCGCTTGCAATTTCTCACAGCGATCCTCCACAGGATCCGGCATCTTATGATGATCGAGATCCGTGCGTATCTTTTTTCCGTGTTGCCGGACCACCCTGCCGGGTATTCCAACCACCGTCGCATGATCCGGCACATCTTTTAAAACGACAGAACCCCCGCCAACTTTGGCGCTTTCACCGATCGTGATGGCACCAAGCACCTTTGCCCCGGTCGAAATCAATGCGTTGTTTTTAATTGTCGGGTGACGCTTGCCTTTTTCCTTGCCTGTTCCACCAAGGGTCACACCCTGGAAAACAGTGACATTATCACCTATTTCGCATGTTTCCCCGATCACAACACCCATCCCGTGGTCGATAAAAAAGCGGCGGCCGATTACTGCGCCGGGATGAATCTCGATACCAGTAAAAAAGCGGCTGATCTGCGAAATTACTCTGGCAATAAAAAACCATTTATATTTGTAGAACCAATGAGCAATTCGATGTGCCCATATGGCATGTAACCCTGAGTACGTCAGAAATATTTCGAAATAGCTGCGGGCTGCTGGGTCTTGCTCAAACACCACATCCATATCTTCTTTCATTCGCTTGATAAACCCCATATTGCACCTCCTGTCTATCCGCACTGTTTGACGAAAACAAGCAGCTTTGGTTTCCCTGTGCACAGTTTTATACACGAAGGAAAATTGTATATATCCTTCGTCAAGGAAAAAACAGCGTCTCTATGCCATGAATGCACAGAGACGCTGTTTGCGCGGTCCCACTCTGTTTGGAAAAATGATTATTTCCCAACTTGGATCTCCTGTAACGGTGGAGTACCGCCGTTATATACTCAAATTTCCATAACGGGCTCAAAGGGGCACTTCAAAGGCCATGCTTAAAACCGTTCCCAGCCATGACGGTTCTCTCTGAATAAGCAACATGCTTTTTACTTTCCCTTTTCAACGCTTTGATTAGATGTATTTATTACTATATTATATTCGAAACCAAATGTGAACCTTTTCGAATATTATGCTCCCAATTTTTTAAGCACTTCATCCAGCCGCTTCACAACAACATCCTTGCCCAGCAATTCGATAGCAAGTGGAAGCTCAGGACCATGGGCTTGGCCGCTGGTAGCAACGCGAATTGGCATGAATAATTTCTTTCCGCGATAGCCTGTTTCTTTTTGTGTCGCTTTGATTTGGGCCTTTACATTTTCTTTGCTAAAATCATCGGTATGCAATAATTTGTCCGTAAACACCTGCAGAACTTCCGGCACTTGTTCCTCTTGCAGGACTTCCATCGCAGCTTCATCATAATGAACAGTATCCTTGAAGAACATTTCTGTTAAATCAACGATTTCTTCGCCATAATGCAATTGCTCCTGATACAGGCTGACCAGTTTTTCCGCCCATGTTCTGGTTGCATCGTCCATATCAGCAGAAAGCTTCCCAGCACTGATCAAATAAGGGATGGCAAGATCAATTACCTCCTGCAAATCTGCTCCTTTAATATATTCCCCGTTCATCCATTTCAATTTATGCTGGTCAAAAATTGCCGCGGATGTAGATAGTCGGGCAGGATCAAATATTTCAATCAACTTGTCCTTATCAAACAGTTCCTCTTCTCCCACCGGAGACCAGCCGAGCAAGGAAATGAAATTGAATAATGCTTCCGGAAGATACCCCATATCCGCATATTGTTCAATGAACTGTACAATTTGATTATCACGCTTGCTCAGTTTCTTGCGCTCTTCGTTCAGAATCAGCGTCATATGGCCGTAAGTGGGCGGCGCCCATCCAAAGGCTTCATATACCATCATTTGCTTCGGTGTATTGGAAATATGTTCCTCACCACGAAGCACATGCGAGATTTTCATTAAATGGTCATCAATCACAACTGCAAAGTTATATGTCGGAATACCATTTTTTTTCACGATCACCCAGTCACCAAAATCGGAGGATTCAAAGTGGATATCCCCGCGAACCATATCGCCAAAGGTATACGTTTTGCCTTCAGGTACACGGAAACGTATGCTTGGTGTCCTGCCTTCTGCTTCGAATGCTGCGATTTGCTCTGCTGTCAAATCACGGTGCGCACCAGAATATTTTGGAACCTGACCATTGGCACGCTGCTCTTCGCGCTCGGCTTCCAGTTCCTCCTCCGTCATATAACATTTATAGGCAAGACCTTTTTCCAACAGCTCGTCCACGTATTTTTGATAAATGTCCAAACGTTCCATTTGTCTGTAGGGGCCATATTCCCCGCCGACATCAGCACCTTCATCCCATTCCAGACCGAGCCATTTCAAATACTTCAACTGGCTTTCTTCGCCGCCAGCAACATTGCGCTTTTGATCAGTGTCTTCAATACGGATGATGAATTTCCCGTCAAAATGTCTGGCATATAAATAATTGAACAGTGCTGTACGGGCATTCCCTATATGCAGATGCCCTGTTGGGCTTGGTGCATAACGCACACGAACTTCGTTAGTCATCATAAATCTCCTTTATAAAAGTATGATTGTATTAAGAGAAAAGCATAATCATCTTACAGTCCCGAATCAAAACACTTTCTTCTTAAAATATATGATACGTAAAAAGTGATAACAAGACTTGTTATCACTTTCTATAATAATGTCCAATATAAGTTATACCCTTTTTATAACGCTTTTTCAAGTAATTTTGGTTTGGCAAAAATCATTCTTCCAGCGGAAGTTTGCAAGACACTTGTAATTAAAACCTCTATTGATTTGCCAATGTAATGTCTGCCCTCTTCTACAACGATCATCGTGCCGTCATCCAGATAGGCTATACCCTGATTCTGCTCTTTCCCATCCTTGATGACTTGCACAAGTAATTCTTCACCTGGCAGTACAACCGGCTTGACAGCATTTGCCAAGTCATTGATATTCAATACTGCTACACCCTGTAAATCACAAACTTTGTTCAAGTTGAAATCATTGGTTACGACAATTCCGCCAATCACTTTCGCAAGCTTAATCAGCTTGCTGTCAACTTCCGGGATTTCCTCGAAGTCACCTTCATAAATCTCCACCTTGATCGGCAGTTCCTTCTGAATCCGATTCAAAACGTCCAAACCGCGACGCCCGCGATTCCGCTTCAGTGCGTCAGATGAATCAGCTATATGCTGCAATTCTCCGAGTACAAATTGCGGGATGACAATGGTCCCCTCCAGGAAATTAGTTTGACAAATATCCGCTATACGTCCATCAATGATGACACTTGTATCCAAAATTTTAGCTTTTGGAACAGCAACAGGTGCTTCTGCTTCTTGTGTACCACGTTTTTTCTCTCGCTCTTTGCGGTTAAGCAGTGCGACGAACTCTTCACGCCGCCTAAAGCCGACCTGGAATCCGAAGTACCCCAGCAGAATCATAATAAACAATGGCAAGACCTGTGAAATAACTTGTATCTTAATATCCTGTAAGGTGATATTGATGAGATAAGCGATCACCAAACCAATAATCAAACCGATACTGCCAAAAAACAAATCACCTACCGGTACCTTGATGAGTCCATCTTCAATCCATTTCAGGAAATTGACAATATAATCTGCTACCCAGTATGAAAGTAAAAATAAGATAATGGCACCCAGAACAGTTCCCAGATACGGGGACGTCAGCCAGCCCGGCTCAGTAATTCCCAGCAGCCTGAAAATATCGGGTACATAAAGATAACCTGCTGTTCCGCCTGTTATGATAAAAAACAGGTGAACAATTTTTTTCAACACATTAATCACCTCCTAAACATATTATTACCGATAACTGTAAAAAAATAACCATATTTTAGAAATTGCATTCATCATGAAACAGCCTTCTCTTTTTTCGCTTATTTTAAAATAGCTTTTAATAGTCCAATTAAATGTTAACATAGACACGCAAAACAATCAATTTACTCAGTTTTTCCCCTTTAATGCCCTAGCCCTGCCACCAGAGCCTCTTGGACCGAATTGACACCGATCACTTCGATGGCTTCCGGTATCCGCCAGCCATCCAGATTCTTTCGGGGGCAAATGACACGCTTGAATCCCAATTTCGCTGCCTCCTGTACTCGCTGTTCGATTCGTGATACCCGTCTGACTTCACCTGTCAGCCCCACTTCTCCAATAAAGATATCATCAGGGTTTGTTGTCTGGTTACGAAAACTGGATGCAATACTGACAGCAAGTGCTAAATCTATCGCAGGCTCATCCAATTTCACACCGCCCGCAACCTTGATATATGCATCTTGATTCTGAAGCAATAAGCCCACCCGCTTTTCCAGTACAGCCATCAGCAACGGAATGCGGTTATTATCCACTCCTGTGGCCATCCTTCGCGGATTCCCAAAGCTGGTAGGAGAAATGAGCGCTTGGATTTCTACCAATACTGGCCTTGTTCCCTCCATAGAAGCAACCACTGTAGACCCTGCCGCGCCTTCCGAACGTTCTTCCAAAAATATTTCCGAAGGATTAAAGACTTCCCGCAATCCTTCTTCTTTCATCTCGAAAATACCCATTTCGTTCGTACTTCCGAAACGATTTTTCACACTTCGCAAGATCCGGTAGGTATGATGTCGTTCTCCCTCGAAGTACAGCACAGCATCCACCATATGCTCCAGCATGCGCGGGCCGGCAATTGCTCCTTCTTTTGTAACGTGTCCAACGATGAATATAGGAATGGAGTTCGTTTTGGCTATCCGCATAAGTTCCCCGGTGCATTCACGCACTTGAGACACACTGCCTGGTGCACTTGAAACTTCTTCTCTGTAGATTGTTTGAATGGAATCAATGACAACAAATGATGGCTGTAGCGCCTCAATTTGATTGGCGATATCGAGCAAATTGGTTTCAGACAGCACATACAGCATATCTGCAGCTACACCCAATCTGTCAGCCCGCAGCTTTGTCTGCCTCGTTGATTCCTCACCGGAAATGTAAAGTACGGACAGATCCTTTTGTGCAAGCTGGGAAGAAATTTGGAGCAAAAGCGTCGACTTGCCGATGCCGGGGTCACCGCCGATCAGCACAAGGGAACCTGGCACAATTCCCCCGCCCAATACCCGGTTGAACTCTTTCATGGTTGTCGTTATACGTGGTTCTTTTTCGGATTTGATTGCTGTGATTTTTTCCGGCTTCCCTGTGAGCTTCGGCACGCCTGCGAATGCATGCTTGGACTTTGCTCCAGTCATTTGTACTTCTTCAACGAACGAATTCCAGTTATGGCAACCAGGACACTTGCCCATCCATTTCGGTGATTCATATCCGCATTCCTGACAAACAAACTTTGTTGAACGTTTAGCCAAAGTGACTCTCCCTTTCCATATGTACAAATATATTTGTACATGTTTCTATTTTATACGATTGAAAACCCTGATAGGTTACAGCAACCTATCAATTCATTTAAATAATTCCACTGTTTTTCCACATCCGTCAGATGGGGCAAAAACAAAGAGCCGGACTCACCCTGCCGCAATAAGAATTCGTCTGTGATACAAGACAAAATGATGATAATTGCGCAGGAAAGTCAGACCCTTTTGAGATCAAACGGATTTTTTTCCCGCTCTAGAAAAGAACCTTCGCTCTCCCTGCTTATGCAGCGGATTCGCGAAGGTTTTCCTCATAATTAGAATGGACCGTTGCCTGTTCTCATGATACGGGCAATAATGGATCATACTCGAGTGGATATTGGAACAGTATATGATTATAATCCCAATTGGCAGATTTAGCCTGAAGAGATCTACACATACACTTTTTGTTAAGCAAGTTTATCAGCGTGCTTTGGCAACACGACAAAATCCCCTTTGCTGCTTAACCCAATTTTTACAGTCTCTCCTTTGGAGATATTGCCTTTGAGCACTTCTTCGGAGAGCATATCTTCAATATTCTTCTGTATGGACCTTCTAAGAGGTCTCGCACCATATTCAGGTTCAAATCCTTCAGAAGCAATTTTTTCGACCGCTTTATCCGTGATGGTGAAGTAGATTTCCTGTTCTTTCAATCTTCTTTGGAGCTGCTCGATCATCAGTGTGACGATGTTCTTCATATGTTTCTTCTCCAGAGAATGGAAAACGATAGTCTCGTCAATACGATTTAAGAACTCCGGACGGAATGCCTTTTTCAATTCGTCCATCACTTTGGATTTCATATCTTTATAATCTTGATTTTCATCTTCCAGATTAAAGCCAACATATTTGTTGCGGCGTAATTCACTTGCTCCCACATTGGAAGTCATGATCAGCACTGTATTGCGGAAATCCACCAGCCGGCCTTTCGAATCTGTCAATCTGCCATCTTCAAGCACTTGCAGCAAAATGTTGAAAACTTCCGGATGTGCTTTTTCTATCTCGTCAAGCAATACGACAGAATATGGCTTCCGGCGTACTTTTTCTGTCAACTGGCCGCCTTCATCGTATCCAACATAGCCTGGAGGAGACCCTACAAGCCTGGATGTGGAATGTTTCTCCATATACTCAGACATATCGATGCGGATCATTGCGTCCTCATCAGAGAACATCGCTTCCGCCAATGCTCGCGCCAACTCGGTTTTTCCGACACCCGTTGGTCCAAGAAAGATGAAAGATCCTATTGGACGTTTTGGATCTTTTAACCCTGCTCTTGCCCGGCGGATGGCTGTGGATACTGCTTTGACTGCTTCTTCCTGACCGATCACCCGTTGATGGAGTACATTTTCTAATTCTAGCAGTCGCTCACTTTCATCTTTTGTCATACTGGAAACCGGAATACCCGTCCAAATGGATACGACACTGGCAATATCCTCTACTGTCACTTTCGAATCTGCTTTCCCCTGCTTTTCTTTCCACTTGTCTTTCGTCGTTTCCAATTCTTCGCGAAGCCGCTGTTCGTTATCTCTAAGAGAAGCTGCTTTTTCGAACTCCTGGCTTTGCACGGCAGCATCTTTTTCTTTGCGCACTTCAGTCAGTTTCTGCTCCAAATCCTTCAGATTAGGCGGAATCGTATAGGAACGCAAGCGTACCTTAGATCCGGCCTCATCAATCAAATCAATCGCTTTGTCCGGCAAGAAACGGTCCGTGATATAGCGGTCTGAAAATTTAGCAGCTGCTTCGATAGCCTCATCTGTGATGGTTACACGGTGGTGTGCCTCATAACGGTCACGCAACCCATGCAATATTTTGACTGTTTCTTCCAGTGTAGGTTCATTCACTTGAATCGGTTGGAAGCGGCGTTCCAATGCAGCGTCTTTTTCAATATATTTACGGTATTCATCCAAAGTGGTTGCACCGATGCATTGCAATTCTCCTCTGGAAAGGGAAGGTTTCAAAATATTAGAAGCATCTATCGCCCCTTCTGCACCGCCAGCGCCTATCAAAGTATGCAATTCATCAATGAAGATGATGACATTGCCTGCCTGGCGAATTTCTTCCATCACTTTTTTCAATCGATCTTCAAACTCCCCGCGGTATTTCGTACCCGCTACAACCGTGCCCATATCAAGTGTCATGACGCGTTTATCACGAAGTGTTTCCGGAACTTCGTTTTCGACTATTTGTTGCGCCAGACCTTCAGCGACTGCCGTTTTACCAACGCCTGGTTCCCCTATCAGCACTGGGTTGTTTTTGGTACGACGGCTCAACACTTGAATGACACGTTCAATTTCCTTGCTTCTGCCGATTACCGGGTCCACATTTCCTTCTTTGGCAATGGCTGTAAGATCACGAGCCAGTGAATCTAATGTAGGTGTATTAGCATGAGCACTCTGTCCGCGGTTTTGTCTGCCAGACTGGGTCTCATTGCTTCCCAGCAGCTGCAGTACTTGTTGGCGGGCTTTGTTCAAGGAAACGCCCAGATTGTTGAGGACTCTCGCTGCAACTCCCTCTCCCTCACGGATGAGCCCGAGTAAAATATGCTCCGTGCCGACATAGGAATGACCAAGCTTTCTGGCTTCGTCCTGAGAAAGCTCTACAACTTTCTTTGCTCGCGGAGTGTAATGATATTGCACACTTTGCATGGATTGATCGCCGACGCCAATTAGCTTTTCTACTTCTTCCTGTATTTTTCCGATTTCCAGTCCCAAGGATTCTAATGCCTTGGCTGCAATACCATTTCCTTCACGAACCAAACCTAATAAGATATGTTCCGTACCGATATTATGATGACCAAGTCGAACCGCTTCTTCTTGGGACAGGGCCAGTACTTTCTGCGCTCGTTCTGTAAAGCGACCAAACATCATATATTTATCTCCTCCTGCATCAGGTTCAACCCGAATCCTGTATTATATATTCATTCGTCATACAAAGGTGAAATTCCTGCTTTTTAACAGATGTTGATGATAAACCAATTTATCATTCTTCCTCAAAACGTTTTCGAATCAATGAAGCACGAAGCACATCCCGTTCTTTCGCTGTCAGTGTGCTTTGCGCATAATGCTGTAAAAATCCTGGTTGGATAAGCACCATCAATTCATTGAGAATGTTCCGGGACACCCCTTCAATGAAGCCCAGATCAATACCAAGCCGGACATTCGAGAGGCAGCGGGCGGCTTCTTTGGACTCCATGATCCGGCTATACTTCAAAATACCGTACGACCTGAAAATACGATCTTCCAGTTTTTCGCTGGATTGCTCCATGATATGTTTTCGGGCGTTGCGTTCGTGCTGGATTAGCTGTGTGACCACACTTCGCAAATCCTCGACAATATCTTCTTCTGATTTTCCAAGCGTGATTTGATTGGAAATCTGAAAGATATTACCAATCGATTCACTTCCCTCGCCATAGATACCCCGGACAACCAGGCCTAGCTGATTGATCGCCGGAATCATTTGGTTCAGTTGTTTTGTTATAGCCAAAGCAGGCAGATGCATCATGACTGACGCACGCATGCCGGTCCCAACGTTGGAAGGACATGCTGTTAAGTAGCCTCTTTTTTCATCATATGCGTAATTAATCTTTTCTTCCAACCAATCGTCGAAATCAAAAGCCTTTTTCAAAGCTTCATCTAATTGAAAGCCTGGATAATAAAGCTGGATACGAATATGGTCTTCTTCATTGATCATTAAAGATACCTGTTCATTTTCAGAAATGATTACACCTGCAGCGTCTGCGTTTTGAGCGAGCAGCGGGCTGATCAAATGTTTTTCGACGAGCACACGTTTTTCAATAGCAGTTAAATCGCGTATGGATACAAACTCGAAGTTTTTATGCTCCTGAAAATTCTCGTGCGCATATTCTTGCTGAAAAAAAGCTCTTATCTTCTCTAATTCACTGGAATCCGCAATCACAGGGAAAACGGCATCAGCAAAGTTTCTTGCCAAACGGATCCGGCTGCTTAATACGATATCATTGTCTTCTGCCTCTTCTTTCATCCAGGGGCTGATGGCCTCATCCATAAAACGCTGCAATGTCATGTGTTATCACCCGCTTCCTTGTCTTTAGCATCACATATATGCTGCAGCTCTTTAATCTTATCTCTCACCAAAGCAGCCTCTTCAAACGCTTCATCTTGAATCAATGTTTGCAGTTTCGCTTTATATTCTTCAAGTTGCTTTTTGACATGGAGGGTATCGCCTTTTCGCTTTGGTATTTTTCCCTGATGTGCCGTGTTTCCACTATGGACACGCCGCAGAACTGGATCAAGTTCATCAGCGAATGTATGATAACATTCCGCACAGCCAAATTTGCCTATACGTTTGAATTCCGAAAATGTCATCTCACACTTCGGACATTGCAAATCCTTCACTGTCTGAAACGCTGGCTTATGCTTGTTGCTAAGACTTGTATTCTCAAAATTAAACAAACCAGTCAGCAAATCATGTAAGGAATAGCCGTCCGTCTGGTAAGACATATACCCTTTTTCTTTTGCACAAACATCACAAACATAAATCTCCTGCTTTTTTCCATTTGTGACCTGTGTGAAATGAAGTGTTGCCGGGCGTTGATGACATTCCTGACAATCCATCATTATTCCCCCCTTCAGTTAATATCACTATGCTTTATTCAAGTATTTCAGGGTTGCAAGCATTTTGGTTAAAATCCTCGATCTTATTTCATCGCGGAGCGGAAGCTGGAATGCGAGTGTGTCACGTTCCAAAGCACTCAGCATCAATTTTGCTTCTCTCTCTGTTATCATTTTTTCCTCCAGGAGCCGTTCTAAAACATCTATTGAAGCTTGGAGGGTCACTGCAGGCTGAATTAGTTCTATGATTTCATCAAGCATTTGATTGTTGTCGGGATGCGTAACACGTATGATACGAATGAAGCCTCCTCCACCCCGTTTACTTTCCACATGATAGCCTTTTTCAATCGTAAAACGTGTATTGATGACATAGTTGATTTGTGATGGAACACATTGAAACCGATTGGCAATTTCACTTCTTTTTATTACAATAGCATCCTTGCCTTTTGATTTTAAAATTCCTTTCAAATATGCTTCAATAATGTCAGATATGTTGTTGCTCATTGGCCCACCCCCTTATTCCCCGTTTGCTAATATCATTTAAGGTTTCTTCTGACTTTGACTATCTTTGACATTATCTTTATTATACGGCAAATCCTTTCCGCTGCCAATTATTTATATCTTTATTTTAGACAAAATAAGCAAAATCAAAACATCTGTTATGCGAGTGTTTAATTTTGGGATTGACAGAGAGCGCATTAACGAATGATTGATCAATAGGGGATAGTTCACGTTTCTTCGTTGTCACTTATAAATATTTTTGTACATAAAAAAAAACCAGAAATTATTTCTGGATTTTTCATCTCGCCTGGCGGCGTCCTACTCTTGCAGGGGCAAAGCCCCAACTACCATCGGCGCTGAAGAGCTTAACTT
>NZ_JBHUIZ010000008.1:0-11701 GCF_042683165.1 Tigheibacillus halophilus | reverse complement strand
ATAGAGGACATTTATGGTTTTTCGGTCTCCCATGATATGGTTTCTGATATAACGGATAGTGTATTTCCGGAATTGGAAGAATGGCAGACAAGACCATTGCATGATTGTTATGCATTTGTGTTTGTAGACTGTATGTATACCACGATTCGAAATCAATATGAAACCGAGAAATATGCGGTCTATACCATACTTGGATACACGATGGAGGGGCGTAAAGAAATCTTGGGCCTTTGGTTAAATGAAACGGAAAGTAAGCATAAGTGGATGCAGATTTTCGATGAAATGAAGGCCAGAGGTGTAGAAGATATCTTCTTTATATCCATGGACGGTGTGAGTGGACTCGAAGAAGGTGCAAGAGCTATTTTTCCAAATGTCATTGTGCAGCGATGCATGATGGTTCATTTAATACGCAATTCCATTAAGTATGTGCCAAGTAAGGACTATAAAACATTCACCAAAGCCCTAAAAAAGGTGTATGGTGCGCCAAGCCTTAAGGCTTGTTTGAGTGCGTTTGAATCATTTAAACAACAGTGGGCGGCTTACCCGGGTGCCATCGACGTCTGGGCAAGAAACTTTCAGCATGTCGAACAACTATTTGACTATGGCAGTGCAATCCGTAAAGTCATGTATACAACAAACGCGGTAGAAAGTATTCATTCCAGCTTTAGAAAAGTCACCAAAAAAGGAGCATTCCCCGATGAGAATGCCCTTATGAAAATTTTATATCTGCGGATTCAGGAATTGGAATCCAAGTGGGAAGGCGGCCATATACAGAACTGGGCAATGGTCATGAACCAGTTTCTCGTTCACGATCATTTAAAAGATAGGGTTTTAAAATATCTGGAGTAGGTTGGGACTTACACACTTAATTTGACAAACCCTATTTTTATTTGAACTTATATAAAACTGCTAAGTTGTTTTTTTGATCAGCTATTTACTGAACTCATTAACTGGAAGAAGTATTCTGGTTTATGAGTCTTGTTTAGGTTATACCATGAATGTAATGTATCTGGTGCAAATACATCTATTTTTTTCAGTACCTCCATCGCAAATTCTAGAGGAGCTATTCCTGATGCAGTAACTAAATTCACATCAGATACCGCAGATTCCAACTCATAGAACCTCTCTCCTTTATAGTTAGGACATACCATTTTAGTATATTCTAAGTTATTGCTTGTGTGTTTTCTAGCATCCAAGTATCCCATATTCGCAAGGGCATCAGTTGCACCACAAATTGCAGCAACAATAGTGCCTAGCTTTAAAGCCTGCCCAACTCTTTCCAAGATAGGTTGATGAATATCTTCACTCCAAGTAGTTCCACCCGGTAAAATTAAAAGATCTTTACTATCAAGAACACATTCATCAAGGGAAATATCTGGTTTTATACTCAGTCCACCCATAGTAGTAATCATTTCTTTATTAGCTCCTACTGTAATTACTTTTAAAGGTGCTAAATCCTTTTTGAAATATCTTCCTGAGTTTAGTTCAGCAATTAAATATCCATATTCCCAGTCTGACATTGTATTAAATACATATAGAAAAACTTTTTTTGTTTGCATCCAATAACACTCCAATCACATTTGATATAACCAACTATAGCATCACTTCCCTGACACCTAACGTCAGTTAAGTTATCAAATTTGATGGAATTCTATTAATTCCGACAGAACCTCAATAAGTCTTTTCTTAAGACTTATTGGTTCAATAACCTGAATAGATTTATTGTACGGTAAAAGCAAATAAGGTACATACGTATGTATCACATCTTTTTCAAGAAGAAAAACTGCCTGATTTGAAGTCCGCTCTTGTAAATAATGTCCTAAAAACCAATGTTGGCAAATATCGGCCAATACATTTTTATCCCCACTAAGAACCACAGAAATAATCCCTTCCTTATCTTCTATAGTTGGAAGAAGATTATTTATAAAAAAGTCACGTGCTGAAAAGTTTTCTGGCCGGCTAAACTTATTTTCGGTTAGCATTAGGCTTTCAATACGATCTACTCTAAAACTACGGATATCATTCCTAAGCTGGCAAAATCCAATCACATACCACTTATTATTCCAATAAATAATCCTGTACGGATCGACCAATCTATAGTTTAATTGCTTTTCACCATTTTTATGATAATTAATTTTGATTGAGCAACCGTTAGTTACTGCCTGCTCCAGCTCCTTTAATAAAGGTTCCATAGCGAGGGTACTGAATTGACTTATTACTTCAAGGCTAGATAAGTGTTGATTTATCTTTATTTCCTGCTCTTGATTTGAAAAATTTCTTAGCTTTGAAATAGCTCTATTTAGTGCTTTACCTCCATAATATCCCGCCTTTTCAGCAAAAATAGCAGCGTGAAATAATGAGGTTTGCTCCTCAGAATCAAAAAAAAGAGGGGCTTCAATAAAATTGTTCAATAAAGTGTATCCACCATTATGTCCTGCATCCGAAATGATAGGTACACCACTTATTGAAAGCGTATCAATATAACGATAAACAGTCCTTATATTCATCTCTAACCTTTCTGAAATTTGTTTCGCAGTAATTTTTTCACCAGAACTGAGCATCCATAGAATCGCTAGTAAATTATCTGTTTTAGCCATTGAAATCCGCCTCTATTTGAAATTAATTATCTACTATATATTTTAGTTATAAGTGGATTTTTTGTAGTTAACATTTTAATTTAACCCATTTCCTTGAATTAGACTATTAGGTCTTGTTAAGTATATTTCTCCGTAGTGTGTTGGCAATATTTAGTGAAGTATAATCAACTGCATTGTCACAATTCAGCTAATCAATGCAATAGTATCAAACTTTTTTATAAATGATCCATCTTTATTATAAATTCCAAAATTTATTTTAAAACTACACTTTTTCTCTAAATTATTTGTCTGCTACTTGTATGTTACGTGTATGCTACGTGTGAATTTTCCCCTGTTTTTAAAGCACCGCATATACAGTAAAATCCCCCAACCACACGTGGTTGAGGGATTTGCAAGTGTTGATTTATTAACGTTTTGAGAAATAAACTTATAAAATCCCTGTACACTCAATCCATCGAAACCCCTTTATATCAATATTTTTAGAATGATAACCTGGATATAAAAAGATGGAATTTGACTAAAATGGATTTTATTTGCACCAATTTGCACCATTTCGATAGATGTTAGTTGGATACAATCATTTTATCAGGGACTTCCGGGGCGAATAAACCAATTTTATAACTAGCCCTGTTTACTTCAGCATTTAATCTTGAAATAATGTTCCGTATCAAAAAATTTAATGGGGTGATAAAAATTTGATTCAGGTTGAGAGGGGGGGATGCTACTTACACTATATATATTGGGCTAAACTACATTATTGATTGATTCGCTAACTGCCTCTGACAGCATTTCACTCAACCAATTTTCAACCCCATGATATGCACTCGCATATTGTTCCTCTGTTAAAGTTAAATCATGTGTATCAATATACATATCTAGATATTCCTTAATAAGACTTTTCAATATGGATCTTCCTTCCACTTAGTTTTTATGTTAAAAAAATACCCGGGTACTTAGTTAAGTACCCGGTGGTGTTGCATACCCTTCACGGGCAACAAAACAATCATTAAAGCTACTCCTTAACGGAGTTGCTTTAAATTATAACACAACTTATTGGTTAGTATGTACTATTGGTCAACTTCATGTTCCAATTCTATTATGGCAATCTTAATTGCTTGAACTAATTTTTACGTTTTTATAATCCCTAAATGGATTAAGTTTTAATAATTGTTGGTTTAAAATAGTTTGAACATTGTATGGCTGTATCTTCCGCAATCGCACCTGTTAATTGAAAACCGTTTATCCTGTACTTATATACTATACTATCCTTTGTTTAATAGTTACTATGCCATGCAGCTATTGTCCTTGCATTTTCTTTTTCGCTTAATTTCACTGCTTCTTCAACCTTGTTTGTTAAATCGTGATCTTTGATATTAAGCCTGCACATAATTTCTTTCATATTTCTATATGTAGCAAGACCCTTAATATATTGATCCATATTTGGATACTTTCTACTGTAAAAGGTGCTTAGGCTTTCAGTCTTCATTCCTAGGTCTACCGATAACTTCCAAACTCCTTTTTTATTTTTAGCCGTAGCAAAGCAGGCAAGCCATTCCCGCATGTAATGGTCTTCAAAATAATTCTTTATTTCTTTTTCCAATGTGTTTAGCCGTTCGCGTTCTTTCTTTAAACTTTCTTTTTCTTCTTCTTCTTTTTTCGCACATTCGGGACAATTTATGGTTCGCGTACTTCTGGTTCTGTTCCAATCATCCATTTCACTTACTTCAGTAAAGGTCCCTTTACCGCACCAGCATGGGTAAACTCTTGTGTTCATTTCTTCCCATCCCATTTTTAAACCCCACCTTTTTCATATATAATACCAGTGCAGCCCACCGACAGATTCATTTTATAAATCCATCCCCTGTTTGTTTCCAACAATATGGCCTTTAAGGATGCAAGGTCATTCAATAATCGCGCCCTTCTGGAATAAGGGTTATCGACCTACCATAATGGCTCATCTTTATCGCTCAATTTTATACGGAAAATAATAAACGGAACGAATATCAAACTTAAATAACCTAATGTAAACAGCCTTTGGGTTTTAGGGGAGATGTATTGTCTATGCCCACAATTGGGGCAGTCTTTTCCATTCTTTGAAAATCCGAGTGACAAAACTTCTTTGACTTTCCATTTATAATTACAGTTAGTGCAACGTGGCATAAAATTCCCTCCTGTTTTTCTTTAACCAATATTTCATAAAAGCGCCCAATTGCTTAAACCCGATGAATAACTAACTGTTAATCAGCATTGTCTGTTATTTTTAACCAAATGGTATGCGGTAAATGGAAGGGTAACGAGCAATAATGAACTGCACACAAGAATCGGTATATTACTCAAATAAATTCCCGATGATGTCATTAAACCTGATACGCAAATAGTTAGCCACATAGTTAACAACAGCTTTTGCTTTATATTCATAATACACCTCCATATCAACTAGACACAATCCATTAAAAGGCTTGATTCTTCAAGATTGAGCGCTAATCCTTCTTCAAGAAAAGCGCCCGATTGATGAAGAAAATGGTTATAACTATCCCTGAAATATGTAGGGTGACGGGGACTCCAACAAGCCTTCTACTCCACCGGGGTGATAAGGTATTAGCTTATTCGCTGTTTGGAAATCCACCCATTTTATTTCTGATATTTCACTTTTATCTTGTATTGAAGGCTTTTCATCAACTATATCTGCTTTAAATGTTATAAATAATGCTTGATGATCCTTTTCTTTAAAAAAAGCTTCATTAACTGAAACAATTCCCCCGACTTTTACCGTCAAACCTGTTTCCTCTGCAACCTCACGGATAGCTGCCTGCTTTAGTGTTTCACCTTTTTCAACTGCTCCACCAGGTAGAGACCAAGTACCGCCTTGATTATTAACCACAAGAATTTTATTTTCTTTACAGATTAATGCGTACGCAACATCTACTCTTATCATATTCCTACCCTCCCTGAACATTTAAAAACGATAAAGACATGCAAACATTTATGCAACAATCTGGCCCTTTTATGCATGATCTTTATTAAGGAATCGCGCCCAATTGCTTAATAAACATTTGTGGTAGTGACCTTTTCCAATAACTCATCAAGGGTACCAAAACATTTTTCAACCTCTGTTAGATGATAAAAGGTACTTATTGTTTCAAAGTTATTTACTTCTTCATTTGGTGAGTAAAGAAAAATCCTCTTTTCCAGCCCCAATGCGATACCCAATTCAATATGAGTACCTTTTCCACCAGGTAATATAACTACAATAAAATCAGCTTCCAATACTCCATCTTTTTCTATCCGTCCTATATTCCCAACTCTTCCAACGTGGGGCTTTGCCCTTCTTTCCCTTTCACATTTTGTGTCCAATCATAAGTTTGGATATAACCTTTACTCTGTAAGTGACCCGCAACATATCGAACGGATTCTAGGTTTCTAAAACTTGATGCCACATAGAATTTCTCCATTTGGAAGATCCCCCCTTTTAATATTAAATTGCCACTACCTGAATAATTGCAAACATTTTATTTAATTGAATACGGATTGTATTTTACTAGCAACTTCTTTCGGTTTAATGTCATAATATGAAAATTTTTCTATATCTACCCATAACGGAAAGTATGTACCTCTATTTCTGTTTTCATCAGTGTATTCTTCGCCTTGCCCAGTACCAAAGGTTCCTTCTATAATTTCGGCTAAAAAAAAGTATTGTGTTCCGTGGAACTCAATCTTTGCAAAAGTTTCTTTAATGTTGACTGTTACACCTAATTCTTCAAAGGCTTCCCTTTTTGCCCCTGCTGCAGGATATTCGCCTTCTTCTATGCCTCCACCAGGAAAAACATAGTAAACAGAACCATTCCTAGTTCTTTTAATCGGTCCAACCTTGTTATTTTCTACAAGTCAAGCACAACCGAACTCCGATCCCTCACAACCATATCTCCTAGTTAGCCTTGTAGTTCAATAATTTCATTCAACAAATTGACCTGTTTGTTGAATTGTCATAACCCATCTTGTCAATGCAATTGTATCAAACTTTATTTCAAAGCCACAACCGAATGACATTTTCATCCTCCCGTATTTATGGAGCATCGTACCTCTTCAACTGTCGAATATTTCCTTATATAACCTTTTAGTCTTAATCATTCCATATCTAGATTTAAATAGGCATAATTGGCGACAGATAACAGCGTGCCATCAAAAACTTTATTGATGGAAGTTACTGGATCTATGTTACAATGAAACTTGCAAAATTAACTAATGATAACCCATCTTATCAATATATAGAAACATTCAAAAAAGAGACATTTTTCATGTGGGAAAGACTTCCATGAGCAAATTGCCGAATTAAAAGCGCAACAAGCAACTCATTCAGAACAACAAAAAGAATCATTGGGTGTGTTCTCAAGAATAAAATGAAGTCTATTACGGATAGAATTGGTAGATTGCAGTGTGAAAAGCTGAAAAGAGAAAAACAAACTTTCTTGGCTCGTTTGTTCGCTGAAAACAATACAATCCTGTCTAAAAATCCATATTTAAAAATGTTAGCCATGACATTAAAAGGGGGATTAATATATGCCAATAATAAAAAATGTTTCACACAGGGATCCTAGGCCAATAGAAGTACAGGTTGAAGAGAACGGATCTACGAAAGAATTAATAGCTTTTCAGGATAATAATGGGTTCATTCTCACCAAAAAGGAAGCAGTTTCTATGTTTGAACAGTTAAAAAAGACATTAGAGCAATCCATGGAATTTTATAACCTTGCTGGCATTAGTGAATTAATCGAAAAAACCAATAAAGAAACAAGCATCGAAATATATACTTCAAATTCTTTTAATGTTGACTTTAAAAAGAATGAAAACGGTAAATACATAATTCCTACTGGTGATTTAAGGTTGAAGACCTTTAATCCTAATAAGAGACATTGGAGTTTTAAATGCAACTGGTGTGGGCGAAAGGTTTCAAGCGATAATGATGAAAATTATTACACTGTAAATTTTCCACTTATTCAAGGGGTGGAGCATGGGGTCAACGAAAGAGCTTGTTCAAAAGATTGCGCTCATCTTATCTGGAAAGATGTATTCAAAAATTGGATATACACCAATGGGTATCAAGACTTTTTTGATTTAGTCTAATAGATAACATGTTTCGGCTTAAATCTATTGGGAATAAACCATATTTGATTAGAGATCTAATGTTGTTAACAAAAACAACTGTATGGGCTTTATTTTTCATTTGAGACATATGCCCGTTTTGTACGCTCTTTTAAATTAGTAACCCCCATCAGTAAGTAATTACTAATGGGGGGAGTTGGCTCTTAATGAGAAGAGCAATGTATTATTATTATTCAATAACTTTAAAAGTATGTATGAAAAAGGGGTCCCTATAACAGGTACCCCTTTAGAAATAAAAATCACATATCGTGTGAGTTGGTCCGCAACGTGGCAGGACAATGTATTATTAAGAATTAATAACTCCTTATAAGTATATTTTATCATGTATTATGATTCAATACCGTTATAATCACTATTTTTCGATTCATCACCTTTCATTGCGTATACAGGGATCCGGTCGGGAAAATGGGATTAGCGTGTAAATCCGCACTTTCCTGACGGGATCCCAATAGGCTCGTTTGTCTTATCAGTTTCCCGATTTCTTTTTAATCCTTAGACATTCGTTCTCGTTCATGGCAGATGCAAAAACATTATTTGCCCTTTTTTCCATGTGGGAAGAAGAGAATTATGGCGAGTGGGTATCCTTTACAGAATATCAGATAGTTAAAAATCTAAATATGGTTAATGGTGGAAGGTAATACAAAATCGTACGCAACTCCCTTGTTAAAGAATATACTCGGTAAAATGAAAAACTATTAAATCATTAAGAGGTACAGCAACTTTCATTTTCTGACTTCTAATCCAATCAAACCACAACCTACATGAAGGTACAGTGTTTTGAAAAATATGGTGGTCAAGATAACTCAATTTGAACCTACGTGAAGGTACAGTATTGTTTGAAGATTTGTTCCTATAACGGTGGGGTTTATTACTACATGCTCAGTCCATGGGCCCCTTGCACTTACAAGTCTATCTTCTCTTTCGTTTATATCGGATCCTTTTTTAACAGCCTACGAAGATATTATGTTGGGCATTTATGAGGTGACAGTTATGACTTGCATAAATACATTTACTGTTACATATTGATTTACATTTCATATTACATATCCACTTACTTTCATGTTCCGATTACTATTTTCCATTAACAGATTCCATTTTGAAATAGTTTAGCTCATCAATGGTCCTACCACTAGGGTCCGTAGAGGCCACCACACTTAAATCCCACATCCTACATTTCCGATTGGCTGTACTGATTTAGTTTGAGAGCTCGATAGTATTTGTAATAGCCTTCTTTCTGATAAAATCGTTGCAAAACTCCATCAAATATAATTTCACCTGGGATCCCTACCCATGCATGCCCGCAGTGATTATTAACAGTTGCAGGTTTATAAAGCCAATGTACTAGCCTTATCCCCTTTAAATCTCTCTTATCAGCTACATACCTAAACGCCTTCTCATAGCAGTTTTTGGGGCTAATACTTCTGGATTTCCCGTTCTGTATTTTTCCATTCCTTCAACTTCATAGGATCGTAAGTTACTGCGATCCTGCTTTGCTATTTCCTTTGCTTCGGCAAAGGATAGTTCACGTACTCTCATTGTCTCGCTCCTTTTGTTAGTTAATGTTTTACAAAAAGAGTATATCATCGTCTTGGGGTATTAATTGTTAATTTCTTATCATTCAAAAATATTATCACTAAAGGGAATTCAGGATACGATTCTAGGTGTGGTTTTGGGGGTCGTTCCATTGCAATCCCTAGTTCCACCCCTGTTGTTTTCCAGAGCCTACCAAGGCATAAGAGGTTTTTATTATCTATTTTTAGTAGATTAAAGATAGATTACCCAACAGCAGCAGATAGATTTTATCAATTTGTGATAGGAAATTCATTTATAAGCGATAAAATTATCATGATCTTTCCCACATCCCCTCGAAAAGAGTTATTATAAGGATTAGGAGGGGTTATATGGAAAAAGTTTGCACTATTTGCAATAAATCAATGGATGTATCTTACTTCAAGAGCAGCGGGAAAGGGAAAAAAAGGAGTTATTGCCTTGATTGCCACAAAGAAAAAACAGAACTACGCCATTTTGATCCAAATCTAAAGAAAAAGAAGAGGGCGACTGCGTTGGATCCGCATTCAGACATTAGAGTTCGTGTTAGGGTAAATGGAAAGATTTATGATTCCACTGTTCCTTATGAAAAAGCTCAGACGCTAGTAGACCACGGGATGGCTGAAATTTTTCACTCCACTTTGGTACACAAAAAGTACGAATACCATGAGTTTCGACGGCTAGTTTTTGAGCGTGACCATTATAAGTGCCGATATTGCAACGGATATGCAGATACGATTGACCATGTTATTCCCAAATCAAAGGGGGGAATCAGTAGTTTTAGTAATTGCGTAGCATGCTGCAAAAACTGTAATCAAACAAAAGGTACCATGGACTTGGAGTTATATCTTTTTATGTACGAACCTTATACTTGGGGAAAGACGAAAGAAGAATATGCGGTAGACAAAATAAAGGAAATCGATATCGCTCTTGACCACATTGAAGATTACCTATCAATACACTCCGCAGTACTAAAAGAAGAAGGTAAGAAACACAGAAGAAAACAAATCAAGATACTGAAGCATAAACTAAAAGTAAAGCTAGCAAAAAGGCGTACAGTGTTTTACGATAAAACATTGTACAAGCTATACAAACTAATTAGATAACAGATAAATTAGGACAAAGGCGGGTTTGTCCTATACCAGGATAGTTTACATATAAATAAAAATAATGTAATTCCCTCATTCATTACCCCTCAATTCCCATCCACCGCATCGCTTACCGCATCCGGAAGAGTGCTTTGAAACCAAAACTCCATCCTATGAATATTCCAGTAAAGCAACTAAAGGTCTTTTCTAATCTAATTTATTGTGTATCATTCGTATAACTAAATCACATTGATTTAGCAAGGAACCTAAAATTAAATC
This sequence comes from Tigheibacillus halophilus, assembly GCF_042683165.1. Lineage (NCBI taxonomy): Bacteria > Bacillati > Bacillota > Bacilli > Caryophanales > Bacillaceae > Tigheibacillus > Tigheibacillus halophilus. The sequence continues at coordinate 1,029 of NZ_JBHUIZ010000008.1, read as the reverse complement.
ACTAACGATTTCATGTGAAGCAATAAACGTCTCGTCATCATTTATACCTAAGAAAAATTTAAGCTCTCTAGATCAACATCATACATCACATCAATTGCTGATTCCATAAAAACTGGCTTCACAATAGGTATTTCTTTCTCGGGGTACCCACCTTCCCTTGTATATTTAGAAAATTCCCCAATTATTTCGTCGATATCAAAAATATTACCGAACCGCTTATTCAATTCGTCAATGTATTCTCTTAGCTTCATCTCAATAAACTTCAAAGTAAGTTTAAGTTGTTCTATTTCACCCATTCTACTCTACTCTCCTACTGTTTAGTTTGAAAACTTTGTACATTTATCTTCGAGATCAATTTATTCCAAAGAACATGTGAATTATGTTAAATTCCAATTTAGCTAAGCACAAATCCCTTTGGGGACTATATAGGAATATAAGTTCCAAATCAACTGTAAATTAATTCCAACAAATTTATGGAATATGCTAACTTTGTCGAACTGTTATCAATAGTTAGGACAGTATTCAGTGGTACTATAGAACTAGATTACACAAATAACGTTAAAGGCAAATCGGCTGAAAGGTCGGGACGCAAAGTCACAGGTCTACGGCATGTGCTATGACGGCTGGACTGCAGAATAGGAGTGGTCATGCAGGAGTTAGATACTGAATGGGTGGAGCTCATTATTACTGCGAAACAATCAGGATTGAGTAAAGAGGACGTAAGAGAGTTTTTAAAAGAGAAGATAAACAGTGAAGCATGGCCCTCACAAACGTGAGGGCTTTTCGTCTAACTTTTACTAAAGATATGTAATGTTGCACGTATCCTAATGAATTAATAGTAGGGAATGTAAACTGAACTGTGTAAGTGAGAGTGCGTACGGCTCTTACTTCGCAGTTCAGTTTTTTATTGTTAGAATAAAAATAATTCACATGGGAGGTTATCTAATGGCGGAAATAAAGCGAGATGAAAAATCTGTCAAGCTGGCGAACCAAATACTAGAAGATTACCAACCAGAGAACGTTGAAGAT
>NZ_JBHUIZ010000007.1:0-8016 GCF_042683165.1 Tigheibacillus halophilus | reverse complement strand
GTTACACTTGGCGATTATATCGAATACACCGAAGAAGAAATTCGTTCAATCTGGAAGGAGCTGCAAGCCGAAATCCGCCGCAAATTGGCAAGGCTTATCAGTGTAACGGTTTTATCCAGTGCCGGTGACGTGTTTAAAAACGGTGAAGGGGAAACAGAATTAACTGTTAAAACGTTCTTGTCCGGCGAAGAAGTTGACCAAGACGCTTCCATCTATAACTACTACTGGACAAAGCGAGATAAACGGGGTGTACCTGTAAGCGGTTGGAGTGCTTCGGGGAAATCAGTCAGTGTGGCAGCATCTGATATCGACGAAAAAGTGACGTATCAAGTAGAAGTGTCGCAGGATGGAACAACGATGACAATCGGTAGAATCACGATAAGTAACGTGTTTGACGGCGAGGATGGCGAGCCAGGTCCAGAAGGCGTGCAAGGTCCTCCGGGGAAAGATGGTCAAACACTATATACTTGGGTTAAATATGCCGATACACCGACATCTGGTATGTCAGATAGCCCGGACGGCAAGAAGTATATTGGTCTTGCTTATAATAAAACGACACCAACTAAATCAACCAAGTATGCTGATTACGAGTGGGCGAAAATAGAAGGCGACAAAGGTGTTCCGGGTGAACCGGGAAAGGATGGACAGCCCCGCTTTACCTGGGTCAAATACGCCGATGATGATAAAGGAAATGGCATGAGCGACAGCCCGGAAGATAAACGATATCTAGGATTGGCGTATAACAAGACTGCTGCAACGGAAAGCAGTAATCCTGCTGATTACACGTGGTCCCCACTGTATGACAACGTCAAACCCGGGGGCAGAAACTTATGGCCATTTACGGATTACGAAACAGTGGATATTAAAGAGGTTTTAGACAACTACTGGTATACGAAGAACGCAGGTACACCGGAAATAACAACGGTTAACTTGGTCGGAAGCCCTTTTGACGGAAGGAAGACACTGAGATATTGGTCGAAAGTCGATGGCAGCTCAAAAGAATATGTCTTGAATCCACAAGAAAACGGAAACCACTATCTGACGCTAAAACCTAATACGGAATATGTGTTTTCTGCATGGGTTTATCACGGTACGGGAATTGATAATATCTATTTTGTTCCTTGGGAATACGATTCTGACGGCTCCGGAAGGACTTCGATGGGTGGTACTTTTGTAAGCCAAAAAGTAACGAACAACTACCAAAAATGCGAAATACACTTCAAAACCGGTGACAAGTATCTTATAGAAACAAGGTTGTATATCCGTTACGACAATTCAAAACCAGAAGGAACGACAACCAAGTTTTCTATGTTTGAGCCACAGCTTGAAGAAGGTAATGTTGCCAGTGCTTATGATTCTTCGCCAGAGGATAAACAAGCATACACCGACAAGAAAGCCGATCAAGCGGAAAAAAACGCTAAAGAACACGCAACCGAAGTTTCTGAAGCTGCCTATATTGATGCTTTAAACGATGCAGAGGATTTTATGGAAGCTAACGGTATTATGCAAGGTAAGGACTATAACGGGGTTTCTATCACGAATCAAGAAGGTTTCATGACAGCCCGTGGTGATGGTCTGGTTCGTACTGTCATGAATAGCACGCTGGGTTATGTCACCCAACGTCGGGCAAGCAAGACAGCCCCATGGGAAGATGTTCTTTATTTCGATACAAAGGGAAATGCAAAATACGCTGGTGATTTAGAGGGCGCTAGTGGTACATTCGGCAAAGTGTCTGTACTAAATGACGACTTGAAAATACAGGACGACCACACATCCACATTGTATAGTGTCACTCCAAAAAGAAACGTCATTAAAGACCACTCGTTTGAACTTGTTAAAACGGCCGATGATTTGCAGAGTGATAGTATACAGCGTAATTGGATTGACCATGATATCAAAAATGATCCTTATGATAAGACAAGTTGGGAGGTGGTCGGTAGCCCTAAAGTAGCGGTGCAATTTGGACCTGCTAAAAAAGAAGGTTTGCCGATATTTGGCGAAAGGGCAATCGTTGTCAGGAATGCGCATTACGTTAGGCAGTATGTGTATGAAGGTGTAGGTGCAGGGTCGGTTTATACTGTATCAGCGCACTTTAAACGACAATGGAATACAGTAGGCGGGGGTATTCCGCGTATTGAGATATGGCACGTTAACGCTATGGGAACAAGGCAAAGCAAGATCGTTAACTCAACTTTCTCCCCCGTTCGGGATGATTATGCGTTTGAACGTCATGCCACGACATTTGAAGTGCCGAGTACGTTTGGTACTGGGGACTCTTTGGAAGTTATTATTTCTGGTGGAAACGCTAGCTGGGTCCAGTGCGACGGTGTACAGATGATTGCGGACGAAAGCGCAGCGGTATATGATCCAGAGGATAGTGTTTGGGAAATCACAAAAGGGAACTATATTTTGGACAGTAAACAAATGTCTTTATGGGCTGGAGAACGGTACCCTACTGCAAGTCAAGTTGTAAAACCGGCGAAAACTTTAAGTGAGTGTCGCAATGGCTGGATATTACAGTGGCAACGGTATGCCAAGGGGTCTGGTAGAGTTGACAGTAATTATCAGACAACCCTTATCCCTAAAAATCTTAAGGGTCGAGGTGTACGGGTGCTGTTGGCGGACAGATGGGGTCCAGTGGTTTATAAATATCTCTATGTATATGACGACCGAATGGAAGGACACAACAGTAATAGTACAGGAGATAACCATAATCAAGCCCTAACGGAGGTTCTGGAATGGTAAAAATATATTTTGAGACTGATGACAAGGGCTATGTGGATGGTTGGGGAAGCACTCGTTCAAAAGATGATGAGGTCGAGCTAGAAATCGACAAGGGTCATGATTTCTTTGAAAGTGACTCCCATGCTTGGAAATACGTGGAAGGTAATCTTGTCTTTGATGAAGAACGTAATAAAGAGCTACTTGAGGAAAACGATAAAAAGAAGCCGTCGAAAGAGGAAGTCCGGTCAATTGCAATACTAGAACTAGCCGAAAGAATCGCGGCGCTTGAAGGAGGTGAGTAAATGTTGGCTATGCTGTTTGCGACAGAAATCATCGAAGGAAACTGGACATTCAAACGTGTTCCCGGCATTTGGAGAGAAGATGTACGGGCCCTTTTGAAAGCAGAAGGTCGAGAAGATTTAATTGAACGCTGATGAGGCGTAATTTTTATTTTAAAGCATTCCCCCTTTTCTGCCGATATATTTGGTGGGAGGGTAACCTAATGGAAGACAATATTTATGAAATAAAAATTTTAGAATATCAAATTGATGAAATGCTTAAAAATTCAACCCATTTTAAAAATGAAAGTGTCAAAAATAAGAAAATATTTGACGTCGAAATGTTGAGAGCTAAGGTGGTATCCAAATCTGAACATAACAAGGCGATGGAAATTGGTGTATTATTTATAGGTGTTGCATTATCTTGTTTGTTTACAACTATTGTACAACCGGACAAAACTTCTTCAATTTTAACTCCTCTTGCATTGTTTGTATTTTGGATAATGATACTTTTTATGTATCGTTTTCTAGATTCAAAATACAGGAAGTCAGCTGAAATTAATTCATACGGAGTAGAATTAATCAATTTGCTTATAGAAAAGAAGAAGGTAAGTAACCATAAATCAGCTTAGACGGGAAGGACTTTTGTTCCCTCTGTCGATAGTAAGATGGGAGGAGATAAGATGACGGATCAAAGCATTGAAGAAATTAACAGGGGTCTACGCCTAGCATCAGCTAAAATGTCATACCCGGTACTAAAAGACCTGGCATATTTCAGAGAGTATAACAATTACGTAGAAAACACCTTTGAAAGCAGTATTTTAGAATTAGGCGAAAATCCCCAAAATAAAGATGGGAGAGCTATCCCCCTCGATTTTGAGATAATAAAACGGGTATCAGAAAGAAATAAGTACCGTTCTTTCAGGAATATAATGAGGGTTTCATTACTAACTGCGCTGTGTTCATTCATTGAAAACTTGGTTAAAACAGCATGTGTGATTAATGATAGGAAAGAAAGGTATTCTAGTTATGGTTCTGAAATAAAGGCAAGAAAAAATGCTGATAAAAGGGTAATAAGTATTTCAAAAAGCTTCTTATATAAGGAAGGTTTTAGCGAGATTAACAACCTTAAAGGCTGGGATTATATAAAGGACATGATGAGAATTAGAAATCGCTTTGTTCATGCTGGTGGAGAAGCCGATTCAAATATACGTAAGATGTCTGTACGTTATGACTTCTTAATTGAAAACGATGAAATAACCCTAGGCGACTCTTTTATTGAAAACTATATTTCATTAATAGAAGATTTTTCAATCGAATTTGCTAAAATTGTCTATCCTGATGAAAGTTTTGTAAAAAAAATGGTTGAAAGATATAACAACCATAGAAATAATAAATAAAAAAAGTTATATTTATTGTGCACCCATTGCGGTGCTTTTTTAATACAAGAGGGCAGCGCACACTGCCCTAGCCGTCATGGATCACTGTGACGGCTTATTTATATGGTACGAGATAGAAAATGTTTAAAGGGGGTCAATCAAATATGAATAAGGAGATGATTGTGTGGGAGGTTTTAATTTGGAACATTTAGAAGCTGCTAGACTGTATTTATTCGGAGAGGTAAAGTTTTTGCATTTGTTGTTGCTGCTGATGGCACTGGACATCGTAACAGGCTTGTTCAAAGCTTGGAAAAATAAAAATTTGTGGAGTAGAAAATCACTGTTCGGATATGCCAGAAAGGTGCTTGTATTGGTTGTTATCATTTTGGCAAATGTAGTGGATCAGGTGTTGGATTTAAATGGGATGGTTGCATATGCGACTGTTCTTTTTTATTTGGCGAATGAAGGGTTATCTATCATTGAAAATTTAGCTGACGTTGGTGTACTCGTACCAACTGGTCTGGCCGAAAAGCTAAAAAATATCGAAAACAGCAGCAAAACACTTCCAGAAGAAGTCAGAGAAGAATTCACTTCGGAAAAAGGAGACGATGAAAAATGACAAAAGGATTCGATTGCGCCACCAAACTAACAGCGGCAAGTGCAAAGAAATTAAAGCAACAGGGATTCGACTATGTAGCTAGGTATCTGGGTAACAACTGGAAAACATTTGATAAAGCAGAGGCACAAGCAATCCAAAGCGCTGGGCTGAAATTAATAAGCATCTTTCAAAAGAGTGCCAACTATGCAGGATATCATACTGAGAGCCAAGCGAAATTAGATGCAAAAGAAGCAGAGAAATATGCAAAAGTAGTCGGCCAGCCCAAAGGGTCGGCTATTTATTTTGCTGTGGATTTTGGGGCAGAGCAAAAGCATATGCCTGCAATCAAAAGTTATGTTAAATCTTTAAAAGCAACCTTAAAGGATTATAAGGTGGGTATGTATGGTTCTTTTGATGTAATACAAGCTGTTAAAGGATTATGCGATTATTATTGGCAAACCTATGCTTGGAGTGGTGGCAGGATTTCTGATTTCATCCATATGCACCAATACCAAAATGACATTGTCGTAGCTGGTGTTGCCATTGATAGAAACGATATTAAGAAGGCACCTGGAGCATGGAGCGAGATTGTACAACATGTGGACAAACCTAAAACACAAATTGGTTCGAAGCAAGTAAGCAATAAAATTTCCGGCGCCACATATACAGTAAAGTCAGGAGACACCTTAAGCGAAATAGCTGCAAGGTCTGGTGTTAGTGTGGCCAATCTAGTTAAGTGGAATGGGATAAAGAATAAAAATGTTATCAAGGTAGGGCAAAAATTGAAGTTGAAAGCACCAAAGAAAGCGGCGGCCAAAGCAACTACCGCAAAAACATCAACTTATACAATCAAATCGGGAGACACGCTGTCCGGTATTGCCAAGAAGTACGGAACTACTGTTAACAAGCTGGCAAGCTTGAATGGCATTAAAAACGCAAATAAGATATACGCTGGCCAGAAAATAAAAGTTACCGGATCTGCACCAAAGAAGAAAACAACGGCTAAGAAGTATCATGTGGTAAAGTCTGGAGATACGGTGTCGGGGCTAGCTGCTAAGTATGGCAGCACACAAGCGCAGATTAAATCTTGGAATAAACTTTCCAATGTGAATTTGATAAAGATTGGCCAGAAATTAAGAGTAAAATGAAAATATCGCTCACAATTTCGGAAGTATTATTTTTGATCTTGCAGGATATAAATTAGTGTATAGGCAATCACTCCAATGATTATGCCTATCCCTATCCTCAATGGGGCCTTCGTGTGCTCTTACCAAACGGTAAGAGCACTTACTTATTTCGTGTCCCATTATCATTCGGGTTAGTTTTATAAAAAGGCGGTGAATAATTCTTCTGTTATAGAAAAGGGTATTAATAAAAAGGAGTCAGACTAATGATTGGGATTCTTATCGCCATTTTTGTTTTTAATTTAATAGCCTTTGCGAAAAACAAACGCCTTACTAAAAATCAAATGATTCATGTATGGACATTTACAATTGTTTTCCAAATGGTTGTTGATTACATAATTGATATAAAATATCATGGCTATTGGTATTTTGATAAAGCGCCTGAATGGAGGGATTTACTAGCTGTAACTGTGTTAATTCCCCCAGTTAATATGATATTTCTTAATTGGTACCCGTTTGATAAAGGAATCTACAAACGTGTATTGTACCTTGCTATATGGGTTTTAGCCATTACATTTTATGAACTTGTTGCGTTGCTACCTGAACCTTGGGGTTACTTTAACTATGGGTGGTGGCATACATGGTATTCAGCAATTGTTAATCCTTTCTTGCTCATAAGTGTAATATTATATTATAAATGGATTAAGAAAATAGAGAATGAGTAAAAATAGCCCTCACTCCTGTGGGGCTAATACATACATTTTTCAACCTTTATCGACAATCAGTATTGGGTTAGGATATAGGGCTGTGTTATTATGATTATCGGGGGAAAATTAGAAAGGATTTGTTTGTATATGACAAAGGTAATACTTAACTTTGATGAATCTGGTAACATGGGTAGAAAAGGTAGATACTTTACAATTGCTTGCGTAGAAACCCATAATACCAAGCCGCTTATAAATGTGATGAAAAAAGCCTGTTTGAAAGTGAAAAAAGAGTTCCCGCATTTGACGGGGAATAGAGAAATTAAAGCAAGTGATTCATTCCCGGTAATAAAAGACTATATATTAAGGCGTATAGTAACAAAGGATATAAAAATTCGCTACGCAACAGCAGATTTACCTTATGTAAATAGAAAACTACTAGAAGATGAAAATCTATTATATAACTTTCTGCTTCATTTTATAATTGTGCCAGTTGCAAAACGATCATGTGTTAACGAAATAGATATATTCTTAGATAAAAGATCTATAAAGGTTGAATCCCTTCATTCTTTTAAAAACTATATTTCTATAAAAATAAATTACGAGTTAAAACTGGATGTCAAAATTAACGTTTCATATGTCGAATCTCATAATTCTTATTGTATCCAAGTAGCTGATTTTTTAGCTAATGTAATCAATTCATATTATGAGTATGGACATGATCATTGTTTTAAAATAATTAAACCCAAAATAGTCCAACATGAGAAATTCCCAAGACATATGTTTGGAAAAGACATCGAATGATGTTTTGATAAAATGTCGCTTTTTTGTTTACAAATTAGCTTATTTAATGTATCATCTAATTACAAGTTAAGTATTACGTGAATAATGCGCGAGTAAACCCTATGTAAACGTGTGAAAAGTTAAACACATAAACTGCCTGTTATTGGTAGTCGTTGCAATGGTTTCGCGCATTTTTGAATTTTTAGGTATAAATGTACTACGAAAGAACATAATTATATGCTAGGAGGGAATAAACCCCAATAAATGTGTGAATCAACGATGCACATAAGCGGTCTGTGTGGCAGCCATTTATTGGGTTTCCCTCATACATAATATCAATAAAACAGCCCTCGCTTATTGGTACCGACCCCCGAAAGTTAGAGTAAAAATCTAATTTTCGGGGGTGTTTTTATGACCAAATATAAT
>NZ_JBHUIZ010000006.1:220856-458740 GCF_042683165.1 Tigheibacillus halophilus | reverse complement strand
TTTAAAAGATAGGGTTTTAAAATACCTGGAGTAGGTTGGGACTTACACACTTAATTTGACAAACCCTATTTCGCCGTTTTTCCACACCCATACCTCTTCAAAAATTAGTAACCGACATTACAGAATTCAAATATTTAGGTGGAGAGAAATTATATTTCCACCCAATTCTAGATCTTTATAACGGAGAAGTTAATGCGTTTGATATCAAGAAACGTCCAACCTTAGATCTTGTCATGAAACCTTTAAGAGCAACGATAGAGATAATAAAGAACCATGTAACCTATCGCACCCCTATCCATTCCGATTAAGGCTCACATTACCCGCACAATAAATGGATAAAAACATTAAAAGAAAATAAAATTTTTCAAAGCATGTCACGCAAAGCAACTTACGCAGACAATGCTTCGATGGAGAATTTTAAAACAGGAAATGTATTATGGGGATTAGTAAGCTATTGAGAATTAAAAAGGCGAATAGAAGAATATATCAACTGGTACAACTATGAACGATCAAAAGAAAAATTAGCTGGATTGAGTCCATTCCAATATCGAACTCAATCCAGCCAATCAGCTGCATAATAAAAACTTTAACTTTTTGGGGTAAGCACCATTCCAGGGCCTTCTTCTTTTTACACTAATAATTAACGTAGTAGTTGCAATACTCCCTGTGGCTGCTGATTTGCTTGAGCCAACATAGATTGTGCTGCTTGGGAAAGTATGTTGTTTTTAGTGAAATTCATCATTTCTTTCGCCATATCTACGTCACGAATACGTGATTCCGCAGCAGTTAGGTTTTCAGAAGAAGTTCCCAGGTTGTTGATAGTATGCTCAAGGCGATTTTGATATGCACCTAGTTTGGAACGCTCAGCCGAAACTTTTTCAATCGCATTATTGATTGTTGTAATGGCTTCATCTGCTCCACTTTGCGTCATAATTCCACCTTCAGCATTCTCTGCGTCTACATCCTCCACTGTCAATTCACTAATTTCAAGTCCTTCAGTACCCATTTTACCAATTTCAAGTTCAATGGATTGCCCTTCGTTGGCACCGATATGGAACTTGGCCTTAAAATCACCTTTTAGGAGGTCCTTTGTGTTGAATTGTGTATCATTAGAAATTCTGTCAACCTCTTCAAGCAACTGGTTCATTTCCTTTTGAAGCTCTTTACGGTCAGTATCATTATTGGTGTCGTTTGAAGATTGAACAGCTAACTCGCGCATTCTTTGAAGAATGCTATGAGTTTCATTTAAGGCACCTTCAGCAGTTTGAATTAGTGAAACGCCATCCTGCGCATTCTTGGAAGCCATATCCAATCCACGAATCTGACCACGCATTTTCTCGGAAATAGCCAGTCCAGCTGCGTCATCCCCAGCTTTGTTGATTTTAAGACCTGAAGAAAGCTTCTCCAAAGAATTTTGTACTGCATTGTTGTTGGCACTCAATTGACGATGTGTGTTAAGTGCTGACATATTGTGATTGATAATCATAACCAATCTACCTCCATGTATTTGTATTTTTACAGGCACGTCCGTTTGCCTGCATATATATTACAACTTGAACGGGTCAAGTTATAACCGCTTGTTATGCTGCTCCTCGTAAATTTCTTCACGATAGATATTGATGTGTTTCGGCGCTTCAACTTTCAAGCGAAGCATGCCGTCATCCTTGATCACTTCAATACGAAGCGTGGAGCCATCCTGTTTGTTATCCAGTATGATCGCTTCTCTTGCCTTTCTGCCTATCACTAGTGACATGTCCATCCTCCTTGATGTGACACCTTTATTATCGTCAGTTTTCAAACCATGTTTAGCAAATTTATAAAAAAGTTTTTATCCTTTTAAACATGCCATACTTTCGATACTGACTTATCTTATTTATCGGATGGCTTTCAGTAATATTGAATCCCTTTCCAACATATTGAAACGATTGCCAAAAGATGTGACTCACTGTGCTTGAATATATTTGATGGAATATCCTATCTATATAGCTAATATGGTGATAATAAGGAGAGATGTTGTCCTTTCACTATAAAAGTGAAACTACCTACGCAAGGAGTAACCAAACATGAAAAAAATCTATAAAATCTTCATCTGTTTACTGTTGACACTTTGTCTGATGCCCTTCTCCAATGCCCTGGCAGAAACACCTGCTGACTCAAAGACCATCGACACATTAACAAGTGAGTTGCTATATTACTACGGCCAAGAAGCCCGAACGGACGTATTAAGAACCCTTGACCTTATGAAAGAAAAGTCCGAGGAAGACTACAACACATGGGATTCTGTGATCCATTATTGGGACTGGATTGAGAAGGACATGAAAGAAAACATCGATGTCGCCCCAGACGGGTTGCCTCATAACAACAAGCACGCATTCATTGTCCTGGGATTTGCTTTAAAAAGTGACGGGACCATGGAAGATGAATTAGTTGGCAGATTAGAAGTCGCATTAAACAGCGCAAAAAAATATCCTGACTCCTATGTCTTAGTAACAGGCGGCGTAGAGAAAAATGGTTGGACGGAAGGCGAGCGGATGCATGACTGGCTGGTGGATCACGGACTGTCTGAGGACAGGATCATTGTAGAAAAAGAAAGCGCCAATACCGCCCAAAATGCAGCCTACAGCTTTGACATTTTGTACAATGATTACGATATTAGCACTGTTTCCCTGATCAGCAGCCAATATCATATAAAAAGGGGCAGTATTCTTTATTACACCATGTCGCTATTAAAAGCGAAAGGGCTTGGAAAGCAGCCCATTACGTTCCTGGGAAATGGCAACGCTGGCTGGTATCGGGCAGATAAAACAGAAGAACCGCTATCTTTAAAAGTCAATAGTATGTATGCCATTGCAGGTGTGGAAAAATCTGATGATTTACCGCTCTCCAAATTAGAAAATCTGCAGGTGGATGGTGAACTGGAGTACACCTTGCATGAACCGTTAAACCTGCAGGTTACTGTTCAATACGATAATGGGTACACACGTGATGTCACGAAACAATCAAGCATCATCGGTTTTGATGCAAGCAAAACCGGCTATCAACAACTTCACGTCACGTATCAAGAAAATGGCAAAACAGTCAGCAAAACCATCAGGATTAACGTGATAGCAGAAAAAACCTCTATTACCAAGATGCAATATCTGGTTAAAAGCTTGCGTGAAGAAGAAGAAATTTCCGATGATAAAACAGCTCAGGCATTACACGTACATCTCGCAGCAGTGAAACAATTTGAAGAAACCAATCAAATGGAAAAGGTTTGGAAACACCTCGAAAATTTCAAAGCTCTGCTTGACTATCAGCGAAATAAAGGGCAAATTTCCGACAACGCTTATGAAAAACTGATGAACGACACAGCCTATTTAATCAAGCATTATACGAAAACAACCACAGAAACAGCCGCATAAAACGAACGGCCACCCGCACCAGGTGGCCGTTTTATCATAGGCAAATCACAACCCAATCAGCGCCGTCATCATCCAGGCCGATCCATAATAGATCATAAACTGCGCGCCCGAGCTAATCCCGAGAATTCGGTTAAACAATCCGCCAACAGCAGCAACGGTGAAAGTAACCAAAATCCCGGTCACACCGCCAGTGTAAAAAGCAATCACACAGACAATGCCCATAAACATGCCGATAATCGCTTCCTGACTGACGAATTTCATGATGAATACCGTTGCAGAACGTGAAAAATTCATGATGAACGGATAAGCAATCAATCCGCCAACAACAAGTCCGATCAACCCGTAAACGAAAAAGTCCATTCCAGACATGATGTGATGCAGATTATGTGTTTCTGTAAAAACTGGCGGTGCATTAAACAACGCAATACCCGGCCCGAGTGAAGCCGGACTCAGCGGCAATCCGAAGGCAATCAGCGGAATCAGTATTTCCGCGATATACGTTGATTCCGTCACACCATTCATGACAGATAATGTCGTAGACGCTTTGCGATACGTTCCCTTCACCCTGGAACCGACCAGCTCTCCCATCAAAGCGGTCATACCGGCAGGGCTGAACACGAATGTCGCAGAAGTGACCATGGCAGATAGTGATGTGAACAGTTTTTGCTTTCCGGTAAGTATCTTGAACGGGTTTGGAAAGTAGCCTGTCCATGATTTGATTTCCGGTGCCAGATTATATGTTTGCTGCTTGCTGCGGATCACACTTTTGCGGGCCGTTCCAGATAAAGCTATCAATATATCAGAAAACATCGGTCCAATCGCGATTCCCAGAAAAAAGCATGTCGCAACCTGATGGTCAAGCACCTTCACACTGATCAAATCGAGTGCCTGAATGAAGAATGCAAACGGGATAATCATCAGCACACTGACCCATTTCCCTTTAGAAAAATAAGCAATAATGACAGAAGCAACGGCAAAAATCACACCGGTATATGTTTTAAAAAAGTCCGCGAACTGCGCGAGAAACTGTGCAAATAACAGCGCAAGCGGAAAAGCGATCAAAGCACCGATTACGCCGCCGGACACCATTTTACGCAATGCGATGTGCGGCACACCCAGCCTGCGTAATGTTTCCGTATAATCAAGCAGCGGCACCATCATCGTGTCTCCGGGTATTCCCATCAGCGCAGTCGGTGCGGCATGGGTCAGGTGTTTTGAAATCACTGCCGCCATGAAAAATGCGAATACGGCAACAGGCGGCGCGCCGAGCAAGATGACCAATAAAGTGAATGGCACCATCGTCGCTGTTTCATCCGTTCCGGAAACGAGCCCGATCAAAGTGAATAATACACCGCCAACGACGGCTAATAATATGGATAATAACAGCGTACTCATGTGTCTTTACCTTCCTCTTTCTGCATGAATAAGTCCTTGATTTTCAAGTCTTCCATTTCTTTTCTCGTAACCGGGTCATGCTGGATGACGTCCATTTCTTCCTGGTAGTCAATCTGCATATGTGCCAGAATGTCATCGGCTTCTTCCGGCTTGATCTCTGTCTCTGTTAAAACCCTTTTTGGCTTGAACAACACAGCACAGAGAATCAGTGCAATCACACATCCGACAATACCTGCCAGCAGGGAATAGGATTGCACCATTTCCGCAGAGGCGATGCCCGGCAGGATTTTTTCCCCAAGCAAATATCCCCCAAGACCTAAACCGACACTGATCACGACTGCTGCGATGGTATGGGTTGGTGTAACCGTGTCGCCCAGTATTTCCACATAAGGGTATTTTTCTTCTGTTTGCTGGCCATCTTGTTGTGATTCCATCTTTTCACTCCTTTAAAAACCATTTCTATTGCTGATACGACAATGTAATTATTCCTTTTCCAAAATATACGTGTCCCATTCAACTTTGTTTAACGTCATTCACCATAGTTGAATGAATAATCTGAACACTTTATTATAGTAATCCTGTTCAAAGATAGAAGTCAAGAGGGAAAACGAGAATCGATGATTTTATGCGGAAAAGCGTGTTATGGAAACCGCTGGTACGTTTGCTTAATTAAAAGTGTGCGAGATTTACTTACAAGCTATGAAATTTACTTGCAGCTTTTAATAGCATACTTGTCAATTCACTAGATTTACTTGTCACCTTTCATAGCATACTTGTCAGTCCACTAGATTTACTTGTCACTCTTTATCACTTACTTGTCAGTCCACCTGATTTACTTGTCAATCCACTAAATTCACGTCCCCCCACCCTCCGCAACGACAAAAAAACCTCCGCCAAAACTGGCCAAAGAGGTTTAATTTCTCAGACAAGCTGATATTTATTTTTGGGACGGCCGGTTTTGCCATATTCTGGAACTACGGCCACTACGCCTTCCGTTTCAAGATAGTTGAGATAGCGATGGACTGTTTGATAGGCAATAGGCAGGGCATGCTGGATATCATTGATAGATACCGGCTGATCCTGGGCAAGCAAATAACTTTTGATCGTGCGTAATGTCGCTTCGTTGATGCCTTTTTTCACAAACACATCTTGTTCAGCGGAATTCGTCAGCTGCCCCACCCGCAAATTGACCCGGATGCGCGATAACAAATCTGGTGCTTTGATCGGCTTCAGGGCAAAATCAGTCGCCCCTGCTTCCAAAAATGAATCAGCCACTTGCTGGCGCTCGTCCACCGTCAAGATGATGATCGGTACGGTGGCATGGAGCCGCCGGATTTCCTTGGTTGTTTTCAGCCCGTCCCAATCTGGCATATGGTAATCGATCAAAACGATATCCGGTTCAATCGTCTGAAAAGCACGCAAAGCGTTTTTACCGGTCGCAGCCTCACTTACGCGCCAGCCGGCAAATGTGCAAATTTCTTTCAGTGTAAACCGGATATCCGCACTGTCATCGACAATCAGTACATGTGTCATTAGCGCTCGCTCCCTATATGTTGGTAAACTTCTGAGATCGGCTCCTTCTTCATTGGCAGCCCGATCCGCACTTCGGTATAGGTACCTTTCAGACTGCTTATATTCACTGTGCCGCCATGATTGGCCACGACACGTCTGACAAAGGCCAGCCCGAGACCAGATGATTCCCTGGAACTGAATCCTTCTTCAAAAATAGCATGCAGATCTTTTTCGGCAATACCTGAGCCATCATCGCGCACGCTGAAAATGACCTGTTCCTGTTCCGTCAGCACACGAATCCAAATATTGCCCTGTTTGCCCGCAAAGGAGTGTACGGCGTTTTCAATCACATTAGACAGCGCCCGGGAAAAACGGATTTTATTGATATGAATCATTGGTACAGGCTCCTCTATATGTATATGCAATTGCACGAATTGATCATCCAGCGCGAGATGACTTGTCACATAATGCAGCAACTCCGCTGCCTCGATTTCTTTTTTCACGTGCTCGTCCAAAATCTCAGAAATCATGTCCTTCATCTTTTCCACGGAATTTTCGATTCGCTGAAAGTAGGCTGCCGCCGCTGAATCATGTGCGGCCTGCATTTGCAGTTCAATCAATGATACCAGCCCTTCCACGGTGACGAGGGGTGTCTTCAAATCATGAACGAGATTGGCCATTTCCTCATAGACTTTCGATTCCACCAGTGCATGCCGCGTTTTTCTGAGGGCCGCTCCCTGCACTTCGAATTTTTTACGGGTGTGCATCTGTTTATCCTGGATCATCGCTAATACGAAAAAAATGGCCGCAAGTACGAGAAATACAGCGAAGAAGATTGTTGCCAACGTGTTCAGCAGTTCATAACCATTGAAATAGCCATCAGCCATTTTGATCGCCGCCGCAATATCATCAGAGCCAAAACCAAAAGGTGTCACCAGCGGGACAAGCTGCAGCCATTGGATGGCGCTCAGCAATAACAGAAGCACGACTGTGAAAATGGCCATGTAATTTTTTTCCCGCGGAAGGTATATGTGAACAAAACTGCTCAGCCCGATGATCAAAAAGTGGGCAGCAAATGAAAAATTTTCATGATACAATTCTTGGAAAGCGAGCATACCAAACGTTGTCAGCAGCATGTAACAAAATATAAAAACACTTTCGCTCAGTTTATAGCAAATACTCTTCACAAACACATATGCGCCGCCATACATGAGAAAAAAAATCAGTACATATTTGGCGATATACGAAAAAGAAATGACAAGCATCAACCCGCTGTCCTTCGTCTCAATGCTTTTTTGCAGATTTTCCATGATGTAGGCGGTCCATCCTGGAACCCAAACTGGAACAAGTTCACCGCAAAGCCAAATCAAAATACCGGCCGCCCCGAGCAAAAACTGTTTCGAAAGCAGTCTGGCTTCCTTTGCCATGCAGCCACCCCCTGAGGCCTTTTATCGAAACGCAGCATTAAATGGAATTTTAAAACGGTCACGCTCTGATACGAGTGTTACCGGTGTATGAAAATCCGCCAGCACTTTCTGGTATTCCCCTACATCTTTCATCGTTTTCAGGCCGATGAAATAGTCCGTGCTTGCCGCAATCTCCTGAAACATGGCGAATGTTTGCCTGTCATTACGGTAATCCCCGGAAATATGGACCGCAATCAGCGGTAATCTTGTCCGCTTTGCCTCTTTGGCAATCGCACGAATCCTTGTGAGCTCTTCCTGGTAATCATGCGTGGTATACCGTAATCCGTTGGCACTATATCCTAGTACGATGACAACACTCTCATAATCATATAAATCCGAATCTAATGCACGCGGACGGTAATCGGCCTGTAAATTCAGCGATTCGGCTATGGAGTGGACAATGACGCCGTCTGTGGCCTGCCCGGCAGACGTGATAAGAATTTTTTCTTTGCCAATGGGAGCAGGGAGATTAGGGTAGGCACTGACATGCTGATTTTGTCTGGCCGGCGAGGAATTTACGAGCATCAGAATGAGCAATATGGAAAAACAAACACCAAGCGGGATGAATTTTTGCACTCGTCCTCCCCCTTTACAATGACGTTTAAAAAGCAATTATGTATAAGTCCGATACAAGCGAAAAAGGCAAAGCCGCGTACAGGCTTTACCTCATTTTACTACATTATGCACTTTTATGAAAATTAATTCTAAACTAATTATTGTTTTAATCTTGGATCCAGTGCATCGCGAAGCCCGTCTCCAAATAAATTGAAGCCGAGTACGACAAGAAAAATCGCGATTCCTGGGAAGGTGATAACCCATGGTGCCGTTTGCAATGCAGATCTGCCATCACTTAGCATGGCGCCCCATTCTGGTGATGGCGGCTGTGCGCCCAGCCCAAGGAAGCTCAATCCTGCCGCATCTAAAATAGCTGTTCCGATCCCAAGCGTAGCCTGGACAATGATCGGTGCCACACAATTCGGCAGAACATGCTGACCCAAAATCCGTGCATTTTTCGCCCCGATCGCTCTTGCCGCTTCGATGTATTCTGTTTCCTTCACAGACAGCACTGCCCCTCTGACGATCCTGGCAAACTGCGGGATACCGACTATCCCGACTGCAATCATCGCGTTGCGCAAGCTTGGCCCCAGCACTGCAACCAATGCAATGGCTAACAGGATGCTTGGAAAAGCCATCATGATATCGATGATACGCATGATGATTTGATCCAGCCAGCGGCCGAAAAATCCGGCAATCCCGCCAAGCAGCACTCCGATCACAAGTGAAATGCCGACTGAAATCAGTCCGATTTGTATGGAAATACGCGTTCCGTAGACAATTCTGCTGAAAATATCGCGCCCGAGTTCATCCGTCCCCAGGATGTGCTTTCCAGATGGCGATTGATAACGATCCACAATCGACTGGGCAGTCGGATCCTGTGTAGCGATCAGCGGCGCAAACAATGCCGTGACCAATAATATGACAATGATCAGCAGGCCGATGAACGATGTTTTGCTTTTCACGATTCTGAGCAAAGAATCGATCCACATTTTCTTCGCTTTCATTTCATGCTTTTCCGGCTTTGCAACAGGTGCCATATCCTGTACTGGTTCTGGCTGAAGTGCCATGATCATTCACGTCCTTTCTGTGTTTCATTTTCGTCAAAAGGTCTTCCTTCGCACACGTGCTTAATCGTACTTGATGCGTGGATCGACATATTTGTATAGAATGTCTGTCAGCAAATTTACCAGGACGAAAATGACCGCAATAACCAAAATCGCACTCTGCACAATCGGATAGTCACGCCCAAGCACTGCCAGATAAACATATCTGCCTACTCCCGGCCAAGAGAAAATCGTTTCCGTCAGTACGGCTCCCCCCATCAACAGGCCGAATTGCAGACCGATGACCGTCAAAACCGGCAGAAAAGCATTTTTCAAAGCGTGCTGGAAAACGACCAGGCCTTTCTTCAAACCCTTTGCATTCGCTGTACGAATATAATCCTGGCGCATGACCTCCAGCATACTGGATCGTGTCATCCTGGCGATGATCGCCATCGGAATCGTCGCCAATGCAATGCCAGGCATAAGTAAATGGGAAAATGCATCTTTAAATGCAGCCCAATTTCCAGTTAATATGCTGTCAAGCAAATAAAAATTCGTAATACTGTGCAATGAAACGCCCGAGGTCAGCCGCCCTGACGGAGGCAGGATGTTGAATTTCACCGAAAAGATCCAAATCATCATCAAACCAAGCCAGAAAATCGGTATGGAAACCCCGAACAACGCCCCGGTCATACTGAGATTATCAAACCAGGAATACTGTTTGACGGCCGCAATCACACCGGCCAAAACCCCGATGACCACTGCGAGAATCATGGCGAATATCGCCAGTTCCATCGTCGCAGGCAGTTTGTCAAGCAGTTGTGTAGCAATGTTTTCCTTCTTCTGAATCGACGTTCCCAAATCTCCCTGCAGCACGTCCCCTAAAAATTTGCCGTATTGCACCATAAACGGATCGTTCAGCCCTAATTCTTCACGCAATAATTCAAGCTGCTGCTCTGATGCCTTTTCACCGAGCATGCTTCTCGCAGGGTCGCCCGGAATCATATGGATGAGGGAAAATGTGATGAGGGAAACACCAAGCAATACGGGAATCAACATCGCCAGTCTGCGAATAATGTATTTTAGCATGGGTATCAGTCCTCTTGAATGAATTTATAAAAACGGTATGTAACGGCAGGGACGAAATTGTCCGCCCCCGCCACAAAATATCAGATAAAAGAACTTGCCTTTGACTAAGCTGCACTCACATCAAGTACACTATCCGCTATGCGGGTAACGGCACTTTCACCTGGTCGTTGATCCGTCTATTCCACATCGACCAGATTCAATGCTTCACTTCCAGTCGGGTGCGGCTGGTAGTTGCTTACATTTTTATTCGCTGCAAGCGGTGGTGTCGTATGGGCAATCGGCAGCCAAGGTGCATCATCATGAATGATTTCCTGAGCTTTCATGTAATAATCTGTCCGTTTGTCCTGATCCATTTCCACTTGTGCCTTTTTGAAAAGATCATGGACTTCATCGTTTTTATAGAAAGCGATATTTCCAGCTGAACCCATTTTGGCATTATCTTTATCAAGCAGCACATACATAAAGTTATCCGGGTCGCCATTGTCACCTGTCCAGCCAAGGAAAGCCATATCATGCTTGCCATGTTCGGTTAATTCCAGATGCGTGTCCCAATCACTCTCCACAATTTTGACGTTGATATTGACCTTTTTCAGCATTTCCTGAATTGCCTGCGCCGTCACTTTCGGCTGGGGCATATAATCCCGCGGGTTGGAGAAAATATTTAATTTCACATCGAATCCATCAGGATATCCTGCCTCCGCTAGAAGTGCTTTTGCCTTATCCGGGTCAAAGTCATAATCTTTCACATCGTCATTGTAACCCCAGAGCGATGGCGGGAGCGGGTTCTTTGCAGCTTTACCAACTCCTTCGAATAATGTGATCAACTGCTTCTTATCCACCGCCATATTGATCGCCTGGCGGACTTTTTTCTCAGCCATCGGGCCGTCTTTATCCGTATTCATTGCCATGTAAGCAACGTTCATCGATGGTCTGCGAATAATTTGCAGATTATCATCGCCTTCAACAGTTTGAATATCCTGCGGGTTCAACCCGTTCATCAAGTCGATTGTGCCAGCCTGCAATTCCATGAAACGTGCACCATTATCCGGAATCGTTTTGAAAACGACCTGATCAAGCTTTGCAACGTCTCCAAAGTAATCGCCATTTTTCTTCAACGTGATTTTGTCGTCCGGTACCCACTCTTCAAACACAAAAGGTCCCGTACCGACTGGATTTTTGAAATAATCATCCCCATACTTTTCAATCGCTTTCGGACTGGCGATTCCAAATGGCGACATCGCCAGCGTATACAGGAATGGCGCATTTGGCTCGGACAAAGTGAATGTCACTTCATATTTATCTGTTGCCTCTACTTTGTCGATGATCCCTTTGAGATTGTCCTCTGTAGCGCCGAACATGTATCCATAATAAATAAAGTCCGCTGAAGTAGCCCAGCGCTCGAAATTATATACGACATCTTCTGCAGTGAAATCATTGCCGTCATGGAATTTCACATCATCGCGCAGCTTGAAGGTCCACTTCTTGCCATCGTCAGAGACATTCCACTCCGTTGCCAATGAAGGCTGCACCTCCGTGTCCTCTTGCTTGTATTTCACAAGGGTGTCATAAATCTGGATGGTCACGTTCAGTGACTCACCGTCTGTAACTTTGGACGGATCCAGCTGAATGGAGTCCGTGCCACGTCCGAAAACCAATGTCTTGTCTCCGGAGGCCCCGCTTCCTTCGGCTTCCGCTTTGTCCTTATTGTCCCCTTTGCTGCCAGTATCATTGCTGCAAGCTGCGACAACAAAAAGCAAAGAACAGAAAATCGCTAATAAACTTAGCCATGTCTTCTTTTTCAACTCGTTTCCCCCTCGTTCGTGTTTTAAGCATGATAAAAAAGCAGATATCCAATATTGAATATTCAAATATATGTGGCTGCAAATGGTTATTCTTTCGCCAGCCTGCCCCCGTCACCTCCTTTAGGTAAAACTCGCATGTTCCTCGCCAAGGTCTCTGTTTCTTTGTCAAAGTGGCTGTTTTTGGCCATTGTGAGGCGCTTCTTCTCCAGAAGTTGCAATCTTGTTTCTTCGGGGCTCCCTGATATCAGACCATCTCTGCAACAGCCACTTCTTTTGCAAAGTGACATGCGGCCATTTGGCCGCCCTCACTGACTGGCTTCAGCACTGGTCTTTCCATTCGGCAAATTTCCGCTGCAAATGGGCAGCGTGTATGGAATTTACAGCCTGTCGGCGGGTTTTGCGGCGATGGCAAATCGCCCTTCAGGATGATACGTTCCTTCTTTTGCTCCGCTCCGGCTTCCGGCACGGCTGAAAGCAATGCCTGTGTGTATGGGTGTTTCGGGTTTTGATACAGCTCGTTGGCTTCACCGATTTCGACCAGTTCACCCAAATACATGACCGCCACCCGGTCGCTGATATGGTGGACAACGCTCAAATCATGGGCGATGAAAACATAAGTGAGATCGAACTCCTTCTGCAGATCTTCCATCAGATTGATCACCTGTGCCTGGATGGATACATCGAGTGCAGAAACCGGTTCATCACAGATGACCAGCTCTGGTTCCAGAGCCAACGACCTTGCTATGCCGATGCGCTGTCTTTGCCCGCCGCTGAATTCATGCGGATATCGCTGTTTATGAGAAGCATTCAACCCGACGACATCCATCAGCTGCTGCAATTTTTTACGCCGCTCCGCTTTTGGGATTCCGAAGATCTTCATCGGTTCTGTGATGATGTTTGCAATCGTTTTGCGTGGATTGAGTGATGCGTATGGATCCTGGAATATCAATTGCATCTGCCGGCGCAGCTTCCTTAGCTTTTCACCCTTGAAATTCGTGATGTCTTCCCCATTGAACAGGATGCTTCCAGCGGTCGGCTCCAGCAGCTTCAATATGGCCCTTCCTGTTGTCGATTTCCCACACCCGCTTTCTCCGACAAGACCTAGCGTCTCTCCTTTTCGAACAGTGAAGGATACACCATCCACTGCTTTCAACACTGGTTTTTCTTTGGTGAACAATTTATCGCTTTTCACTGGAAAATGCATTTTCAAGTCCTTTACTTCTAATAATGGCTTCATGTCGTAACCGCCTTCGTAGATTCGATGTCTTCATATAAAAGACAACGGACCTGATGATTGTCGCCCACTTTCCGCATCTTGGGATCCTGGGTCAAACAGCTTTCCATCGCTTTGCTGCACCGGGGTGCGAAGCTGCATCCCTGTGGCAAATGCCGCAAATCCGGCGGCTGTCCTTCGATTGCTTGCAGCTTTTTCTTATCCGGTGTGATTTTCGGGATGGAATGAAGCAGTCCTTCGGTGTACGGATGCTTGCTATTTGTAAAGATTTCTTTGGCATGGGTGAACTCAGCCGGCTTCCCGGCATACATCACCATCACATCGTCACACACTTCAGCAACAACGCCCAGATCGTGGGTAATCATGATTGTCGCCATATTCAATTCCCTTTGCATGTTCTTGAACAATTCAAGGATTTGCGCCTGGATCGTCACATCCAGGGCGGTTGTTGGTTCATCGGCGATCAGCAGAGATGGGCTGCAGGATAATGCCATAGCAATCATCACGCGCTGCCGCATCCCCCCGCTGAATTCATGTGGATACGTCCGCAGCCGTTTAGCAGGGTCCGGGATGCCGACAAGATTCAGAAGCTCTATTGCCCGTGTTCTTGCCTGCTTTTTCGTCATTGTTTCATGGGTCATGATCGTTTCCACCATCTGTTTTTCCACCGTAAATACGGGGTTTAAAGAGGTCATTGGATCCTGAAATACCATGGAAATTTCTTTTCCACGTATTTTGCGCATTTCTTTTTCTTTTTTATGTAACAGGTTTTCACCCTTGAATAAAATCTCCCCATCGACGATTTTCCCTGGCGGAGAAGGAATCAGCCCCATGATGGACATCGCGGTGATACTTTTGCCCGATCCGGATTCGCCCACGATACCTAGCGTTTGGCCGGCATCGATTTTGAAATTGACTCCGTCCACAGCCTTCACGACACCCGCTTTCGAAAAGAAATGTGTGCAAAGGTTACGTACCTCCAGCAAAGGTGTAGCCATGAAATCCCCCCTTCATTATTTTCCAATTTAGTGATTATTGTACATTATACATATATTCTGTTTAATTTGAAGTTTTTCTCATATTTCTCTAAAAAAAAGAACTTCTTCTTTTTTGAAGAAATTCTTTTCAAAGTCGTCTTATACTAAATGTATACTAAAGCTTTTTTTCTATAACTGATTGTCATGCTTGGTTTCACTTGCCTTTTCTCCGGTTTCATGGTCATTCATCATATCATTCGTTGATTTTTTAAATGATGCAAGCGTCTCTCCGAAAGCTTTACCTATTTCAGGGAGCTTTTTAGGGCCAAAGATAATCAAAGCTAACGCCAAAATAAGAATCAACCCGGGAATTCCTATATTAGACAACATATGATGACCTCCTTTTCATCTGCCAGATATCAAACCAATTGCTTCGTACGTTTAGCCTCAGTCAGCTGACCACCTTTATCCAAATATTTTTCGATGCCCTCTGCAGCGCGGTAAGACAATGCGCCAACGGTACCGGTCGGATTATATCCGCCATTGTGAGCGAATGCAGATGCTCCGACGACAAATAAATTGTCCATATCCCACATTTGCAGATAATTATTTACTGCAGAGGTCTCCGGATTATCACCCATGATTACACCTCCAGTATTATGAGTTGACTGGTATGGCGTGATATCATAGTGATCACTCATTGTTTTTTCCTCGACCTTATCTGCTCCCATTTTCTTTAAAATTTTGCCAGCTTGTTTAGAAATATATTTATGCAACTCTCGATCCTGGTCCGTAAAGTCATATGTCATTTGCAGCAGTGGAACACCGTACGCATCCTTGTATGTCTTGTCCAGACTCAGATAATTGTACCGATGCGGCATGGAAGCACCTTGTGCGCCGACAGACAGGGAACGATTAAAATATTTTAGAGATTGCTTTTTGAATTCTTTTCCCCATTTTGGTGTGCCTTTTGGAACCGGATTATTGCCAATCGGTCTTCTTCCAGTCTGCGTGATAGACAGCGAGCCACCATGAATGAATTTCAAATCCTTGTGATCGAAATTATCGCCATTAAAATCATCTACTGTTGCTCCGAGTGAACCTGCACCCATGAATGTGTTGAATTTTTCATGATCAAAAAATCCTGTTGCACCTGCTGTAATTTGATAGCAATAGTTTTTTCCGACAACACCTTTTTTAGTCTTGGGATCATAGGGCTCTCCGATATTGGAATGTAAAAGCAAGCGTGTATTATTCAGAACAAAACTCGTCAAGACGACTACATCTGCAGGCTGCTCGTACGTCTCACCGGTTTTTACATCAATATATTTGACGCCGGTAGCCTTTTTGCCATCATGAAGGATTTCTACGACATTCGCATCCGTTCTCAGTTCGAACTTTCCGGTCTTTTGTGCCGTCGGAATCACCGTAATGTTTGGTGATACTTTTGCGCCATATTCACATCCGAATCGTTCACAGAAACCACAATACTGACAGGCATTGATTTGCTGGCCGTCAGGGTTCTTGTAGGATTCCGACAAGTTGGCTGAAGGCATTTGGAAAGGATGAAGTTTCATGTCTTTGGCTGCCTTTTTGAAGCGGTCCAAAATGGGAGTGCTTTTCATAGGCGGGGTCGGATACTTATGTTTGCGCGGTGCTCCCAAAGGATTATCTTCACCACTGATGCCCGATGTCAATTCATATTTGTAGAAATAGGGTTCTAACTCATCGTAAGTAATGCCCCAATCCTGCAGCATATAATCCTTGCCTAGTTTATCTTTTCCGTATTTCTTCTCTGTTTCCGTCTTTATTTGAAAATCATAGGGGAGGAAACGCCACGTCTGGCCATTCCAGTGGATTCCAGCACCGCCGACACCGGTTCCAGGCAGAAACGATCCGAGTTGCCGCATTGGCAGCGCCCGTTCATCAGGGCTGTTGCGGAAAGTGACCGTTTCTTTGGATAAGTCCTGCATCAGGCCGTAGCGCATGGCATATCGATATTCATCATGAATCATCTGGAAATCTTCCGTTGAACGATCTTCCCCGCGCTCCAAACCGACTACCTTCTTGCCTTTTTTTGTTAATTCAGCTGCAATAATGCCCGCTGTCCACCCGACACCTATCGTGACCACATCCACTTTGTCCATTTTTTTAGCCATTTGCCTTTCCTCCTTGTCAGTTTATTGATGTTCGTTCAATGCTTTCGGCTCCATCTTTATAAAATCTTTACTTTCTATCTTATCGGTATAACTCATTTGGCTGCCAGGAAATTCCTTCATCTTCCATCCCTGCATGTCGATATTTCCGCCATATAAAGGATCAGAATAAACGCCTGCAAGTGTCGCACTCAACAATAGATTGAAGAAAAAGGACGATTGGACACCTTTCATTTTCACTTTATCTTTCTCAAAGGCTTCGAGGATTTTATCTTGTTGATCCGTATCCAAATCGATAAAAGATGATTGATAGTCCTTCTGGCTTTGCTTTTCCAGCGATTTTATCCCCTCCATGAAAACTTCGTGCCGTTTCAAAGAAGTTTGGTAACCCTGAAAATTTGTCCCTGGATGAAAGGGCGCCTGCATGTATTCCTGTGTATTGTTTCCATATGAACCTGCAAGCTGGTGGTCGATAAAATAAGGAACTCCAAGTTCTTCCGCTCCAGGTCCGTTCTCATCTTTCGGATAAATGCGTTCGGTTGCTTTGCTAAGTACTTTAAAATCTTTCTGCTTTGTGAAATACATCAATGCCTGATTGTAATTAGGGCCTGCTTTCGTTACTGGGGCGGATGTCTGCTGAGAGCCGCCATCAAGGTTAACGCCAAATATCGAGCCGATAAGGCCTCCGCCAACCACTCCACCTGCTACATAAGCGGAATTTTTCAAAAACTTACGGCGAGACATGTCTACATCCTGGTTCTTGTTTTCTGCCATGATAAGTATCCTCCCTCCATTTATTCCACAGGTTTGTACATATACGTCGTAGTGTTCATGGTGACAAGGTATATTTTCCCTTCCAGTAACGTAGTAAACATGTTATACCAAATTTTTCCACAGAATTTCATTAAAATAAAAAAAGAACTTCTTCACCCGCGAAGAAATTCTTTTCAAAATATAAATTATGTTGTTTTTCTCAACTGTAAATACTGCCGGAAAAAAGTAAACATCATATAAATGGAAAGCAATCCGAGCAAAAACAGTCCGAACACGATCAGATGCTGCCAGTATGCGGTATGTTTCCATGATAGATGGTATATGTCGTAAACGAGCACAGGTGTGACAAAAATGAACAGCCAGAAGAAATCTATTTTCCCCGCTTTATCTCCCGCCCGTTTCGGCCGGTAAGATATCATCGCAATGATAAATGCGATATAACCAATGACGGCTGTTGCCAGCAGCACGGTTCCGTTCATATGGAGTCCATAACGGGCCTGCTTCCAGGCAGCGGCCAAAAACAGCAGCATGCCGACAAACCCGCAAAAACTGCTAAACAATTTTTTGTTTGTTTGGGTGGAACCCGCGTCACGCCATGACAGCACAATTGCCCATACATGGATGATCACAATGAATGGCAGCATTACCCAAAATGCTCGTTTCATAAATGGATCTATCATCATCGGTATAAAGCCTAACAAGTCAATGACAAGAGCGAACAACCAGATCGTCGACTTCGGATTGAGCGTGAACGTGAATGTTTGGAATTTTTTCATAGAATTATAGTTAACTCCTTTTAAAAACAAAGTAAAAAACGAATACCCCATTGTTTACCACAACAAAACTTCTATACAGACTATACAAAAAAACACTAGTAAAATCCAATCAAAAGAGCGGTGGAAAACTTTACCTCCAAGTACAAACATAGTAGATTTTCAGCCTTGCACCCATATCTGCAGGTAATAATAAGCCGTTCGTTGCCCCCTCATCATCATTTTTATCGATTATATAGTTGGCAGGGAAAACTGACATTCACTGCTGCCAACATAAAACGAGAGAGGAAGGATTACATGGCAAATCCAGAACAAATCACCCAACAGCAAGTTACGGTAAAAAGGGAGAGGCAGCTGCAGTATGAACGTTATTTTCAATATGCAAAAATGGGGCCCGTCATTCCCGGGCTGCATCAGGATCTTGTACCACAGGGTATTACCTATATGGCGGAAAATGATTGGCTGATCATGTCTTTTTATCGCACAAGCAACCAAGCAAGTGTCCTGGCGATTGTAGAGGCGGCATCAGGAAATTATGTAAAGGCCGTGCATTTGCAAAACGAAGATAACACGCCGTATCATGGACACGCTGGCGGAGTCGCTGTCAGCAGCCAATTTTTATTCGTGACCTCAGATCACACATTGTTCTACGCACCGCTGGATGCGCTGGTAAATGCTGAAAATGAGACATCTGTCCAGTTCACGGGCAGTTTGCCGATGGAAACACGCGGCTCATTCACCAAAGTAGCAGATGGCGTCCTTTGGGTAGGTGAATTTGCTTTCAGCGGTTCATACCTCACAAGAGAAAAACATCATCTTTATAATAGAAATAATGTGCTTTACCAAGGATGGATGATGGGATACGAGCTGGATCCGGCAACAGGCTTCATTCCGGTAAATACACCTTTGGACGATGACGGACAATACGTACCGGATTATATTTTATCGATTCCTTATCGTATCCAGGGAATGTCCATTTCGCAAAAGGACATTGTTTTGAGCCAATCCTACGGCAGAACAGCCGACAGCCATCTGTTCATTTACAACAATCCATTGGGGGCGCCCCCCCATCAGTATGTGGCACTCGGCGGCAGACAAGTGCCTGTCTGGTTTCTCGATAATACCATCCAGAAAGATACGCTGCTTGCCCCGCCAATGTCGGAATCTATCGTTCTCAAAAACAATGACTTATATATTCTCTATGAATCGGCGGCAGACCAATATGTGCATGACTGCAGCTACCCGCTCGACAGGCTTGGCGTCATTGACATGAATCGACTGGACGAAGCAGACAGTGATGATAATTGTGACGAGATACCAAGAAAGCATGCAGGCAAACATATCCTGATCGGTAATAAAAAAATTGGCAAACAAATCATCAACCATATCCAAAACATGCATGATCTGAATATGTAAAGGAAGCAATGGTTGGCCGCTGCCGCCGCGCTCAGGGACTGCTTGACCTATGAACCACGCTGCATGGGGTTAATGCCATATCGAGCTGGGTCATACGGTCGATGAAACACTCTTCACAAGCTTGATCGTCATACTCTGTGGGTCATACGGCCGATGAATCATTCTTCACAAGCATTATCGCCATACGCTGTGGGTCATCCACCTTATAGCTTATAGAGCGCGCATCGTGAGAACCATTTAAACAGCCAAAAAAAGCCAGAGGGTCTCTTTTACACTGCACCCCCAATTGTTAGACAAACAACAATTGGGTTGCAGTACAGTCCCTCTAGCTATACTTTCAATGCTTCCAGCCAGGCAGCGGCCATTAGCTGCCTCCCGCTGTCGTTCATATGTACACCATCTGTTGTCAACCGCTGATTGGGATATCTTTGCAAATGACTGGTAAAGATATGATGCAGCGGTACAAGCGCCGTTTCATAGGCCAAACTCATTTTTTTCACAATAGCTACGTAATCCTGCAACAGTCTGTTCCCTTTGGTATCGGCATCTTCCCCGATAATCGTCGGTTCCATGAGAATCACTTTGGTATTTGGCCGGTCCTGCAGTGATGTTAACAAGGCATGATAGATTTCCTCGAATTTTCCTGGGTCAATTTGTTCCATTTCAGGGCGGTCGAGCTGCCGCCACACATCATTGACCCCAATGGAAATCGACACCACCTCTACCTGCTGTTCCAGTATGTCCGCCTGCCAGCGTTCCTGCAGATCTGTTATCCGGTTTCCACTGATCCCTTTGTTGATGATTTTTAGAGTATTATCCGGGTACTTCGCCTGTAAATAATCATGAATGATTCGTACATATCCTTCACCAAGCATATTTTCATCTTGGAAACGCCCATCTTCTGTGATACTGTCTCCAATGAAAACGATGCTTTCACCCATCTCTCGTACTGGCAATGTCACCCCTCCTCACTCTGCATTCTTATCGTCTTCCAGTGGGGAAGTTGTATTCCAGGCCGCTACAGAGCTTTCATCTCCGCTGGAAAATTCGTGATCAACCCGTCTACTCCCATATTTCGGTATTGCTCTGCCCACTGGCGGTTGTTGACGGTGTAGGCATTGACTTTGATGCCACGCTGATGTGCTTTTGTGATCATATCTTCTGTGATGTAAAAATGGTTCGGGTGGATACTATACGTCGGAACACCTGTGTTTGCAATATAATCAAACAGGTTAATCAAGTTCATATGGAAAATGAAACCGATCTTCGCACTCTGGTCTAGTTCATATAAACGCTTCAGGCTGAAGTGGTCGAAAGAAGAATACATGACCCTGTCTTGCATATTGTACTTATAAACCAGTTCTAATGTATTCACTTCCAAATTCATCGGCATATCGGGGCCATTTTTTGTCTCTATATTCAGCCGGATCGGCTCATGCTGGACCAGTTGGAGCACTTCCTCAAATGTTGGTATTCTTTCCCCTTTGAAATCGGAAGAAAACCAGGAACCGAAATCATATTTTTTCAATTCATCCACCGTCAATTCATGGATAAAAGCCTTGCCATTGCTCGTTCGTTTTATTGTTGCGTCATGGCAAACGACCGGAATACCATCTTTGGAAAGTCTCACATCCAGCTCGATAAAGTCCGCCGCTGCCTCCACAGCTCCGCGAAATGATGCCATTGTGTTTTCCGGACAATATGCCGAGTTTCCTCTATGCGCCATGATATCCATACGCTATCCCTGCTTTCTGTCAAAGTTTGAAACAAAGACTGTAAGCGCCGCAGACTTTGTTAATGCCAGGCCTTCAAAACAACCTGGCCATTACCGCAAAAGGTATTTGTCAATCGCCTTGGCGACACCAGCTTTATTGTTTGTATCTGTTACAGCATCTGCAATTTCTTTCAGTTTCACATCCGCATTTCCCATCGCGATGCCCGCTCCCGCCGATTGTATCAAACTGAAATCATTCAGATTGTCTCCAATAGCCATTACTTCTTTCATCTCATAACCAAACCGCCTGCAGATTTTCTCCACACCATACCTCTTCGTTATTCCTCTTAAGGAAATCTCCAAATTCGTCGGTGCAGAGCTGGTAATCTCGATATGATGCAAACTGCCAATCTGCTCTCGGATACGCGCGATTATTTTCGGATCGTGGTGGCGTATACCGAATTTCAACCAACTTCTATAGAACATAGCAGCGGTCCATTCACTGTCCTTTGTGAAGCTTTCCACACTGTATCCCCAAAAACGCGCACCGGCAGCCTGCGCAGCATCGTGAAGGAAAATGATATCTGCCTGACGGATAAAATTTCTGGCGAGCAGCACTTCTTTATCCTGCCATACCTCCGCCCCATTGGTCAAAACCATCGGTCCCTCCAGACCCGCTTCTGCCTGCAGATGCGCCACACGCTGCATCCCCCTGCCAGTCGTGAACATGACAGTGATGCCCGCTTCTGCGGCCTGTTTAATCGCTCGCTTGTTTGCCCGCGAGATTTGTTTGTCATCATTAAGCACTGTGCCGTCCAAATCAAGTGCCAAAAGCCGATAATTGTTCATGCAGCAATGTCCTTTCTGTATCAAACCGTCTTGACAGCAATCTTCACACTAGTATAATAAGTGAAACAACACGCAAAATTTGAAGGAGTACATAAGAAATGAACCCACTAAAATATGCTTTGAAAAAGAATCCCATCATCGTATCCCTTACAGAGCCTGATGATTTGGAAAAAGCGCTCGCAACCAACAGCAATATCATCATCCTTATCCAGGCAGACCTTTGCACGCTGGGAGAAACTGTCGAGCGTATCAAGGAAACGGATAAACTGATTTTCGTCCATATGGATTTGATCAAAGGCCTGAAGAGAGACGCATCGGGCATCCAATTTCTTGCTGACCATATTGGGATCGACGGCATCGTGACCACCCATTCCAACCTGATTCAGACAGCGAAGCAGCTTGGTCTGCTGACCATCCAGCGTGTTTTCATCCTGGATACCGCATCCATCAAACAGGGCGTCAAATCCATCAAGGCGTCCCAGCCCGATGGAGTCGAGATTCTTCCTGGTATCGCTGTACCGCATATCCAAAAGCAAATTAAGTCCGAAATTAAGCAGCTGATTATCGCCGCAGGCCTGATCAATTCTCATGAGGAACTGCAATACATTCTGGAAAATGGCGCCCAGGGCATATCCAGCAGTTCTTTTGAAGTTTGGCGCGCTGCATCGAAAATGGAATCATAACCGATACATGGGGGAAATGCGCATTATCCTTACTGACGTTTTCCCTCGCTGTTACGTCTGTTATTCTCTGATTCTATATTTGCAGCCAAATATTGCGAGGGAGCAGATTTGCAGAACCAGCTTTATTTCATTTCTGTTCGCACAGTGCCGACTGCATCACACAACACTTCCGGCAGTGCTTTGATCGATTCAATCATATAGTCCGGCTTATTATGTGATTCTGTCGGTATTTCTTCTTCATGCGCTCTGATCCATACTGTTTGCAAATTCGCCCTTTTGCCAAGCTGGATATCCGTATTGAGACGATCGCCGACTACTACACAAGATTCCGGAGCGACGCCCATCTGTTCCACCATCAATTCAGCAAGCAATTGGGATGGCTTGCCAAACACTTTTTCAAGCTTTCTTCCGGTTGCAGTTTCCAATGCCGCAATAATGGCCCCTGCATCCATCAGTCCCCCGTCCGGAGTCGGACAAACAGCATCCGGATTGGTAGCGATAAAATGAGCACCATTCTGGAGCGCGCGATAAGCGTTCATCATTTTTTCATAGGTCAGTGTCGTATCAAAACTGACAAGGACTGTATCGGCATGATCATGCTGCACCACGTCGACGTTCGCGTCTGCAAGCTCCCTTAACAGCTGTGATTCTCCAATTACAAACACACTGCCAAAATCCTGATGCTCTTTTAAATATTTCGCTGTCAGCTGTGCAGAAGTCACCACTTCATGTTGTTCAGCCGGCAGGTTCAGGCGATTCAGCTTTTCCAGATAAAAAGCCCTGCTGAACCGTGGGTTATTGGTTACAAACCTTACTTGCAAATGACGCTCGCGCACCCACTTCAGTGTCGCTTCTGCTCCTGGAATGGCATGATCACCCAAATACAAGGTGCCATCCAGATCAAATATGATTCCTTCAATCTTCCTCTTCATGCTGCTGCACCTCACTTGCCACATTTAAAATATCTTTCCATGTATAATGTGATGGATGGACTTCAA
This sequence comes from Tigheibacillus halophilus, assembly GCF_042683165.1. Lineage (NCBI taxonomy): Bacteria > Bacillati > Bacillota > Bacilli > Caryophanales > Bacillaceae > Tigheibacillus > Tigheibacillus halophilus. The sequence continues at coordinate 434,897 of NZ_JBHUIZ010000006.1, read as the reverse complement.
AGGTGAATGTCCCGCTGTATTGAATTTTTCGCAGCATCGCCAACAATTCCCGCAGGTATGATGTATCCTTTTCAGCCATCAGATGAAGATCGCTGACGCCATCATTTTCCGAGTAATGAACAGCATATAGGCGCTCTCCCAGCTGTGCGAGAGCCGACTTCAAATTTCCTCCCGCTATACGAAGATGACCGACATCCAGACAGGCATGCAACCCTGTTTTTCCTAATAAATATTGCCAATCAGCAAAGTTGGAGGCGACCACCCTCTGATCCGCCTCCGGTATCAGGTTTTCCAGGAGCAATGTCACTTGCGCTGCGGCTGCGGTCTTTTGCAGCTTGCTTAAACGTGCGGCCATTTTATCAAGCACGACATTCCAGTCTCTTTTCCCGGAGTCTTTCCCTCCATGCAGCACTGCATGTTCACAGCCGAATGTGCCCAACTTTTCCAGCAGCTGTGTCAACATCCCAACCGCCTTATCTGCTTTTTCATCATTGTCATCCGCCAGATTCAAATCCGAAAAGGGTAAATGACAGCCAGTTTTTAGTCCGATTGTGTTCGCTTTGGAGACCGTCTCGAAAATATTATCATGCTCACCCCAGACTTCGATGCCCACAAATCCGGCAGCCTTGATACGTTTCCATGTTTCTTCGTTTACATCCGGTCCAATTGACCACATGCTTAGCCACTTTTCCATAAAAATTGTTCCTCCAACTTTCTTTTATCTCACTTCTTCCAAAAGGTTCTTTTACTGAAAAAGACCGCAACTATCCCGTAAAGGAAGTTGCGGTCTCTCTATTCTCGACCTGATATGGATTTGGAATACTATTTCAGCAATTCATCAATTTTTTTCGCAGCACCTTCCAGTGCCTTTTTCCAATCATTGCCTTCATACACTTGCTCTTGGGCCGTTTCAATGATTGACCTGAATTGCTCGCCTTCATCAGATAAAGGACCACTCATTTCCGGGGTCGCGGACGTGTTGGAATTCACCTCGACAGCTGTTTTCATCTGAGGATACTTCTCATACGCTTTCTGCAATTCAGCCTCATCATTCGCTTTTTTAGTGACTGGGAAGTATCCTGTCGCAGCTGCCCACTCTGCCTGTACTTTAGGGCTGGCAGTATACTTGATGAATTCCCATGCGGCCTTCTGCTCTTTATCCGAAAGTTTGTTAGTAATGTACAGCGAGTTGCCTCCTACTGTCGCCCCATGCGGATCTACTCCTTCTGGCACAGGCAGTGGCGCTGTTCCTACTTCAAACGGCGCTTCGTCGACCATTTGTCTGACATTGGCAGAGGAGTCCAAATACATGGCAAGCTGACCCGCCAAAAACGGTGCGCGCGGATCCTCATAATTCGAACCATAGTTCTTGAAAGTACCCGCTTTGTTCATATCATCCAGCCATTTGAAAATCTTTTGGCCGCCTTCCTCTGCGACCAATGTTTTTGTTGGTTCGCCGCTGAAGCCATTGTCCTTATCCAGGTATAATTCCCCCTGATTGGCAAGCAGCTCTTCGAAATACCAGCCGATTGTAGCAAATGAAAAACCATAGTTTTTGGTTTTATCTTTTATTTTCTGGGATGCCTTTTCGATCTCTTCATACGTGGTAGGCGGATTTTCCGGGTCAAGCCCTACTTCCTTCAGCATATCCTTGTTGTACAGCATGATTGCATTGGACGAACTGAAAGGCATGGAATACAATTTGTCATCGATCGTATACCGATTGAGCACGTTCTCCTCAATGCCGGATGTATCAAATTTTTCTTTATCCATGACTTCTTGCAGCGGCTTTACAAAATCACTTTCAGCAAGGTATTTTCTATTCGTGCCTGAAGCTTGTAAAATAGCCGGCACTTCTTTATCTCCGACGGCGCGGATTTTTGTGATGGCGTCGGTGTAACCGCCTTGATAAACAGCATTCACATGTACAGAATCAGATTCTTTATTGAAATCATCTACAATCTTCTCAAAGTTTTTTCCGTTGTCACCGCTTAAAGAATGCCAAAGATCAATATTCGTTTTGTTTTTATCACCGCTATCCGCTGAACCGGAACCAGACGATGTATTTTTATTACTGCATCCCGCCAGCGAGAATGCCAATACGGATGTGAAAGCAACCAATAAAAACACTAATTTCTTCATCATATTTCACCCCTTTGATTTAACCTTTTACCGCTCCGGCCGTCAATCCTTCGCGAATGTACTTAATACCGATAAACAGTAACAGCAATGTCGGCAATAATGTCATCACGACTGCCGCCATGACCATATTCCATTGGGACGATCCTTCTTGGGCTATCAGCATCTTCAAACCGATTTGCACCGGCCGCACGCTATTGTCATTCGTCACAAGCAACGGCCATAAGTATTTATTCCATGTAGTCAAAAATCCGTAAACAGCCAAAGCGCTTAAAGACGATTTAGACAGCGGCAGTACGAATTTGAAGAAAAACTTCAACCTGGAACACCCATCCACCTGGGCTGACTCCCATAGTTCCTTCGGCAATGTCAGGAAATGCTGTCTTAATAAGAAGATACCGAATGGCAATGCAAAAAACGGAAACGTCAATCCTTGATAGGTGTTCACCCAATTCAAATGCAGGATTGTCAGGAAGTTAGGGATGATGGTGGCTTCCCACGGAATCAGCATTGTCGACAGGAATAAAAAGAAAATCAGATTCCTGCCTTTGAAAGGAATGAACACGAACGCATATGCCGACAGACTGCAGACCACTAATTGACCTACCATGACAAAGAACGACATCAAGAAACTGACCCATAAAAAATGCAGCAGCGGTATACTGTCCATCACCTCCTTATAAGCATCAAAGTTGAATTGGGAAGGAAAGATTTTACCTGCATATATATCCTTTGGAGACATGAAACTTGCTGAAATAGCATATAAAATCGGTGCGAATATCAACAGAGCAGAGATAATCAGCAGCACTGATATAAGTATTTTTTTCTTCATTGATAATGCACCTTCCTCTCCCCGATTTGGAACTGAATGATGGTTACAATCAGGATGACAATGAACAATACGATTGCTTGTGCACTGGCAAATCCGAAATGGCCATAACTGAATGCTTGCTGATAAATGGAATATACAATCAGATTGGTTGAATTATTCGGTCCCCCGCTTGTCAGCAAGTCAATTTGGCCGAAAGTCTGGAATGAACCGATCACCGCGATGATCAGTACAAAAAACAGCACTGGCGATAATAATGGAATCGTAATCTTGAACAATCTGGAGAAGTACCCTGCCCCATCGATCTTGGCACTCTCGTACATTTCTTCCGGGATGTTTTGTATACCGCCAAGCAAGATGATGAAATTGATCCCGATATGCATCCAAATCGTTGTAATCGCTATGGAAACCAATGCCATTTTGGAACTGGTCAGCCATTCGATCGGCTCTATTCCTGCCATCCCCAACAGGTTGTTGATCGCTCCTAAAGAAGGGTGGAACATGAATAGAAACACTGTCGCTCCCGCCGCGACTGAAACACCCAGGGTCGATGAAAATACGGTGCGGAAAAAGCCCATCCCCTTCATCTTTTCACTCGCTATAATCGCCAGGAACAAAGAAATGATCAACTCTCCTGGAACAACGTATAATACAAATAAAAACGTCGCTTTCATACTCTGTAAAAATTCCTGCGAGCTTAATAACTTCGCATAGTTATCCAACCCTATGAATCCCTCAGTCACTCCACCGCCTGTCACGTTGAAAAAACTGAAATACAATGTTTTCGCCATTGGATAAAACAGAAATACGAGCAGCAAAATCAAGGCTGGAGCTAAATAAAGCATCCCGATCCCAAATAATTTCCATTCTCTTTTTTGTCTTTTCTTTTTCAATGAAATATGACGATCTGTCGTCTCCATGCTGACACTCCTTCCCCCTCACAAGAACCTTATAAAGTTTGGCATCCGTTACAGGCTGGCAAATGCCACTGTTGCATTGGTGCATCAGGAGAAATTTCTTTCCCCTTCCTACTGCCAAGTATAATTGGATTGCTGCCAATTACTAGATAACCAGCCAAGTTTTTACACCGATTTTACAATCGATTGAAATTTGGCAATTTGACAGAAAGCATAAAAATCCACATAAATCTCCCTACCCAGGGAAACTTACGTGGATCTCTTATTCTCCATCCGAAATATGAAGTTAATTCTTATTAAACCAAATATTGAAAGCGTTGTCAACATGATTTTCATATTATGGCAAGTTTTTCAGGATATTTTAAACAAGTTCAGCCTTGATGCTCAAATCAGCCCCAGCACTGTCCGCGAGATATTCATCGCATGATGGTTGACTTGCAGCAGCTGGTTGACAATATCTAAATATACAGCACTGATATCAGGATTATTTTCTTTATGATTGATCAGACTATTGTAATGCTCGAACTTGATATCTTTTTCAAACTGATCAATGGTAGATTGATATTGTATATTCCCCTTCGCCATCTTTGTATCGTCATTATCGAAAGCATGCAGTGAATTTTCATACGTGGTTTGAATATGGCCCATCAGCTTCCGTAACGCTTCTACATCATCCTCATTGAACACGACATTTTTCTGGCTTACCTTGTCTGCCACACCGATGAAACGCACGACAGTGTCGCCAATATGCTCGATATCATTTAAGATATTCAGCAGCTTCACTTCACGGTTGGATTGCTCACTGGTCAAATCCCGCTGTCCCAGCTTAAGCAAATACTTTTGGATCTGGATATAAGATTGGTCGATCAAGTCCTCGACCTGCCGCAATGCACCTCCCTCATGCCTGCCATCCAGATAGTCAGACAGACGCTGAATCATATCCTCGTGCACTTTGTTGGCGAGCTTGGTTATTTCCATCTTGCTCGCATTCAACGCCTCATCCGGCACCTGCAGCATACTTTCACTCAATCGCACTGTATACACTGGCTCTTCTTCCAGCTTTGTCGGGAAAATTTTTTCAAATACCCTTGCAACCAACGGCAGCAGAGGGAAAAACAATGCCGCGATGATGATATTGAATAATGTATGGAAGTTGGCAATCTGCCGCTCTGCGTTGCCAGGCAGCAAGTCGACATAATGGGTGAGCCAGGGCAGCAGCACAAATGCCAGTATTGCTCCTGAACATTTGAATACGAAATTGAAAATGGCCAACTTCTTCCCTTCCAAATTGGTGGTCAAACTGGTGACGATCACGGGAATCGTCGATCCGACATTGGCTCCGATCACGAGCGGCAGTATCGCGTGTACGCTTAGGACCCCTGTCGAGACGAATGCGATGCCGATGACGATCATTGCAGCACTGCTATGAAACAGTACCGTCAAGACCATCGCAATCAATCCGAAAAGGAGGGGGTTTTTGGAAATAGACGTCAGGCTGTGTAAAAAGTGCGGATTTTCACTAAGCGGCTCTAAAGAAGAGGAAATCATATGAATCCCGAAAAAAATAAAGCCGATACTAAGCAAAAGCAAACCAATCACTTTCCAATTGCTCTGTTTGACAAAGATAATGAACACTGCTCCAAGAAAGATAAAGATAGATGAATAGACTGATATGTTGAATGTCAAAATCTGCACCGTGAGCGTTGTACCGATTGCCGAACCGAGAACTACCCCGAATGCTTGGGACAGGGTAATGGCTGAGCTTCCAACCAGACCGACGATCAAAATGGCTGTCACCGTGCTGCTTTGCAGGAAAAAGGTGGTGACAATCCCGCTGAATACGCCTTTCAATCTTGTATTCGTCAGCTTTGTCAGATACATTCTCATTTTGGAGGCGGCCAGCTGCTGCAGACCATTACTCAATAAGTGTGTGCCATATAGAAAAATTCCCAGGCCCCCAAGGAAACCCAGGATGCTTTGCAGTATGAATTCCATCGCAATATGTCCTTTCTATTCTTCCCGTTCTTCACATACTTCCAGATAAGTCCTTGCGACATTAACCAGATGGTCGCCAATCCGTTCCAGAAATCTGCTGATGATGATCGTTTTCAAATTACTTTCAGTAATATGTTCCTTTTCATTGATAAGATGGACAAGATTATTATAAGTTCCTTTGTTGAGCTTATTTACATGCCTATCCTGCTTGATGACATTTTGGAGAATTTGTTTGTCCTTATTGGCAATACCCTGCTTCACCCAGTCGATCATCTCTCCTTCAATGCGGAAAAATGTCTTGATCATCGGCTGCAATTCTTTCGTATCATCTACATCACTCAAAGTGACGATATTCGTCAGCTGATCGCCGATCCTTTCCAGCTCCCGGATGATCCTGTTCATTCCAAGCAGCCATTTTATTTCTTTCACGTCCAGCTGCTGCAAAGAAATAATTTCCAATATGGATTTTTCAATCCGTTCTTCATATTCATTGACATCACCTTCTGCTTTGAGAATCCAAGCTAGTTTTTCTTCTGTCGGCTGCTGTAAATATTCCGTATACAGCTCTGTCATTTGCATCAGGTTATGAAGTACCTTCAACACCCGTTTTTCAATCTTCATTCTTTTTTCCTCATAATAGTTATGTCTGGTCAACATGAAAATCACCTTCTTTTATATATTATTCATTGGAATTGTTTTCTTGCTGTCAAGCATGTCAGCAAAAACGGGCAACTAGATGCGCGCTCCTTTTTCCACAAACAATCTCCCATTATATGCAGCCATCGGCAGCATTATTATACGCTGCCAGAAAGCCCGGCAGTCTGCCGGGACTTTCACTGCAAAAGTTTCATAATAAAAAACCACAAAACTCTCCCGCAGGGCAATGTTTTGTGGATCTCAATTCTCCATACAATTTATTAAGTTAACAATCATTAAAACATATTTTGAAAGCGTTGTCAATGTCTTGATAGAATCATAAAATGATAAATATGATCCCCGGCTTTATACACAGCATTTAACATGCATTCTTCATGCAAAAAGCTTTCCGCCTTTAGGCAGAAAGCCGACTTTTGCAGCTATCATTATTTCAGTTTTTCAGGTAAAGCGTGAATGGATTCAATCAGTTGATTCAGCTTCCCCTCCACACGGTGCAGCAAGTAAAATGTCACCGCGATCGGAAAGCCGATATCCTTGATGATGGAGATCCATGCCTCGATTTCCATGATCATTCCCTCCTTGGCAGATGCTCCTTCTTGATGAAAGCGGCCAGCTTGAAAGAGCTGGCCGGTCTTACCGAAAAGATATGGGATCACTGCATATTAGCCTCGGTTCATTCCTTACATGAACCGCTGCTGCAAGATAAATCATTTGCTGGCTTGCCGGTTAAAACAATGCGATGTCTTCAGCAGTCGTTTCTACAATGCGGGCACTCTTCTTTCCTGTCAATGTCCCGCCGGAAGTGATCAAAGCGTTTTGCGCTATAATCGTATCCATCGCGTCGTTCACCGCTGCCGGGTCTGCCGGTTCAACAGGATTATCCACTGAAAAGGTCACGATTTTCTTGTCATCGTTTTCAAATTTGAGCTCCAGTTTTTTCATGACTCCCCCTCCTTTCCTGTGACATACAAAGCTGACCTGATTCAACCGTCACGCCTTGCTGTTTGTTATGCCTTGATTTCCGAGCTGTCATTTCGCACCACATTATACAATGGGCGCTGCTGCAAGCCGGCAAAAGCTTCTGCAGTTTCATACAGCTGTTCGGCAGTTGCTTCAAGACGAATATTGAAGTTTTTGCCTTTATAGACCGGCTTTCCAGTTTCTTCATCCTCCCCGTCATAAAAGACAAGGCGTAATGTTGAACGCATCACCTCTGATGCCGCCATGTGAATCACCTCCTCACCCTTATATTCGTATAGAACAGCGAGGAAGGGGCAGGTGAGGAACAGAAACAGATGGAACATACATGAACCTTAGCCTGACCAGGCGGCGCCACCCGCAAAAAAAGCTGAAATCCCAGCAAGGATTTCAGCTTTTTCTCCATACGTCATTTATTCCCTTTTGAAAAGGATCAAGAACATAAAAGTGAATACCTTCAATATCCGCTTCCAGCGGAATGGCTGCTTAAGCAGACGGTAAAACCATTCCAAATTCAAGTCGATCCAAAATTTAGGCGCCCGAGGCACCTCTCCCGTTAAGGTGTCGAAGCTTCCTCCAACGCCCATGAACAAACCTTTATCAAATATGTCCAGATACCTGGCGATCCACTGTTCCTGCCGCGGGAGTCCCAATGCAACAAAAATCAAATCGGGTTGGGCCCGTTTGATATCGGCGGCAATCCGCTCATCATCCAGGTCAAAAAAACCATGGTGATGACCTGCAATCACCAAATCAGGGAAATTTTTCGCTACAGTTTGAACTGTTTTTTCAGATACATCCTCCCTCGCTCCAAGGAAATAACAGCGCAGCCCTTTTTCATCCGCATAATCAAGCAGATCCACCATCAATTCAAACCCTGGAATCCTTTCCTGCAATGGCTGTTTTTTGATGGCTGAAGCTTTAACGATACCGATGCCGTCCGCGATGACATAGTCTGCAGACTGCACAATTTGTTTGTATTCCTCGTCTTCTCTTGTCTTCATGACGATTTCCGGATTGGCTGTGACAATGAAGGTCTTTTCCTGCTTTTGCAATGCCGGTTCCAAATGATCCTTCAGCAGTGCTTGTTTTGTCGTATTCAAAAATGCGATATCCATCATTTCGACTTTTTTCTTCAATTCCATATTTTGCAACCTTTCCAACGTTTGCGCCGCGTTTCAAGCTTATTATAATACGAAATTTTGACTATGGTATGTCACTAAACTTACAAAATTGTAATATAACTGGCATTTACGAATGAGCCTAAACATAGTAGAATAAAGTTTAGTCTATAGATAAATCAATCTTAAAAATGGTGGCATTCGCCATAGCTATATTGTATTTCCTTGCTTTACAGGAAGGTAAACCACCTTTCCTGCGAATAATCGTGCGTAATGCATCAGCTTTCTACACTAATTATAGTTAGAAGCCCATGCATACGCAAACCGGAACTGAATCCAACAAAACAGGGGAGAAATAAATAATGTCGAAAAATAACACACCGCGCCAGCCGCATACAAGACGTGTCAGAAAACGTAAATTGCGCAAGCGGGTCTTTTTCATTCTTGTTCCGCTTCTTGTATTTGTGGCAGCATTTTCTTATGCAACATATCTTTACATCAAAGCAGACTCCGTATTCTCTGAATCCTATGTCGATGACGGCAGAAAAAAGTCGGATTTGCGCGATAAAGAAGTCGATCCGGATTTTGACAATGTGTCCATCCTGATCATGGGAATTGATGAAAGCGAAAAAAGAAATAACGCTAAAGATGCACGGACTGATTCCATGATGGTCGCGACACTGAACAAAGATGACAAAAGCGTCAAACTGCTGAGCATCCCGCGAGATTCTTATGTGTATATCCCTGAAGTCGGCTACGAAACAAAAATCAATCATGCCCATAAATTCGGCGGTCCAAAAGCAGCGATGGAAACAACGGAGAATCTCCTTCATATTCCTATCGACTATTATGTCACCATTAACTTCGAAGCCTTCCTGGAAGTCGTAGATGCCATAGATGGTGTGGAAGTCGACGTACCATATGAAATGAAAGAACAGGACTCCAAGGATAAAGCAGATGCCATCCATTTGAAGCCCGGCAAGCAAACATTGAATGGCGAAGAAGCCTTGGCGTTCGCGCGTACAAGACATTATGACAATGATATTGAGCGCGGAAAGAGACAGCAGGAAATTCTGAAAGCTGTCATGAGCAAATCCGCCAGCCTGAAATCTGTTCTCAAATTCGATAACATTATCGAAGCAGTCGGAAAGAACATGAAAACGAATATGACATTCAGCGAAATGAAAAGCTTCATTTCCTATGGCACAAGCGGCAAAAAACTTTCCATCGACACCAACTCCCTTGCTGGAGAAGATTGGTGGACATACAATTCCGCTGGCAGCAGGGTATATTACTTCAAGCTGGATGATTTGAAATTGGAAGAAACAAGAAAAGAATTGCAGAAGCACCTGGAGATCAATCCAGATACAAGTAAATTCAATGATGGTCCGCAAACAAACGATGGCACTGAAGATGGTACAGACAATGGTCAAGGCGAAAATGGCCAAGATCCGAATAATAGCCAAGACCAGAATCAATACGACGGCCAGGACCAAAATCAATATAATGACCAAAACCAAAATGACGGACAATATGATGACGGCTCACAGACAGACGACGGGCAGTACTAAAAACTCCCTCCAAGGCCGACTATACCAAAACCGGCGAAGCGCTTGCTTCGCCGGTTTTGATGATTATCGTGTTTTGGGATGACGATGTCATGATGCCCCTTATCTTCATATCTCCATTTGCAGCAATTCTTGGACGGAAGTACTTTCCAAAATATCTTTCAGCGAGTATTTATATGGATTAAGTTCATATACGATTGGCCCCTGGTAGTCGATTTCGCGTAAGGCAGCCAACAGTTCTGCATGATTTTCCGGTATCAAATGCAAATCAGCGACAGCATCGTTAGCGGAATAATGGACAGATGCCAGACGTTCCCCCAAAAGGTTAATTGTTTCAGGCAGCGAATCCCCCATTACCGCCAAATGTCCTGTATCCAGGCAGGCTTGAATATCCGTCCCCTTCAGAAGACCGCACCATTCAGCAACGGTCGATGCTACAATATGCCCATAGTTAAGTTTATCCGGTATCAAATTCTCCAACAGTAATGTCACATGGTTTGCTTCAGCTATTTCACGAAGCTTTAGAAGCCTGTGTCTGACATTTTCCAAAGCAGCTTCCCGTTCTTCCGAAGACCATGCTTGCCCACCATGTATCACCGCATGCTCTCCGCCATATTCAGCCAGCTTTTCCAGCCACTGCTGGTTCACTTCTAGCATTCTGTCTCTCACACTATCATCCGGGGTTGCCAGATTCATATCATGAAATGGCAAATGCAGGCCGATTCTTAAATCACACTGCCTGGCAAATTCCAAATAATCGTCTGCACATACATGCTCTGCCCAGATCTCTACTCCGACAAACCCTGCATCTTTGATTTGGCGAAATGCTTTCAAGTCTGCTTCCTGTCCGATAGACCATAAGCTTAACCATTTTTCCATATGATCACGATCCTTTCGCATAATAATTGATGTCTTCCAATTTTCTTCCTTTCGTTTCCGGGGCCAGCGCAACTGAAATCACCAGTCCGCAAAATCCGATGACGGTAAAGAACCAAAGTGCTGAACTGTTCCCCCACCAAGCTACAAAATTCGGAAACACCAAAGTCCCAAGAATAGAGCCAATTCTGCTCACAGAAGTTGCGAAGCCTGCTGCCGAAGCTCTGATGCTTGTTGGAAACAATTCAGTCGGATAAACGAAATTCAAGATACCGCCACCCATATTGGCGAACAAAACAGCCGCACTGAACAGAATCACTAAAAAAGCCAATGTCGGATGCGGATTGAGCGCCAGCAGCAGCAAGCCGATTGTCAATCCTGAAAAGGAAGTGATGATCAGCGGACGTCTGCCCCAATTATCAACTAAATTCGAACCGATCAATGCCCCAATCAAGCCGAGAACACTGACCACTGAAGACGCTAAATATGTTTCCTGCAATGACCCCTTCGTAAATGCCGACAGCAATGTAGGCGTATACATCGAAATGCCGTAATAAGCAATCGCATAACAGAACCAGAAGCCACAAACAAAAAACGTTCGCTTGAATAAAGTGGAAGAAAACAGATAACGCAATGGGTATTTCTTTTCTGTATCTGGTTCAATCACTGTTCGATGACCAGTCAACTCATACATAATGTTTTCTGCTTCCTTTTCACGACCCTTGGAAACCAGCCATCTTGGCGATTCGGGCAGTCCAAGCCTGAAAATGAAAATGATGATAGCGAAGACAGCTCCTAACAAAATCATGTAGCGCCAAGCATTATCCCCCATTGGCAGCATGAGAATTCCGGAAATATATGCAACAACTGCTCCCACAAACCACATCATGCCTAAAAACGTCCCTGACTTCCCCCTGCTTTTTGTCGAGCTGAATTCAGACACCAATGTTGCAGAAATCGGATAGTCGGCTCCAATTCCCACACCAAGCAAGAATCGGAATATCACCAGCTGCCATACACCTGTAGAAAAAGCAGATAGCGCTGCGAATACGACAAATGCCAGCAAATCGACAATATACATCGCTTTTCTGCCAAATTTATCGGTCAAATTCCCAAGCCAGGAGGCTCCGATAAACGAACCGACGATTGCCGAGGCGACAATCATGCTTTGTTCGCCGGCAGTGACATCCCAGTTTTTCAGAATCAGCGGCATGGCGACGGCAATGATGGTCAAATCGAAACCATCCAAAAATGTTCCCCCAGCGGATACAAAAGCTACCTTGCGCTGAAACTTCTGCAATTTCTTTGCATCAGCAGGCGTGTCCAATTTGTCAAAACTCATTATTTTTCCTCCCTCGTTTGATCATTTCCCTTTGAAACAAAAAACCTCCAAAACCATGTGAAACCTGTTGTATAGACAGACTTATCACATCGTTTTGGAGGGTTCTCTCATTCTCTGACCCGTTCATATGAAATTGAATGCGTTTCCATAGGATAATCACATTATATTCTTACAACACGGACATGTCAAATAAAAAATCACCCATTCAAGTTGGCGTCACAGCATGGTATCGACCCAACTAGGCCAGTACCCTACTGCAAAATTATAGAAGTTTTTTCAGCTTATCACTTGTCAGGTAATCGCCAGTCGATTTCTGTCAATCCGTTCTCCTTCAAAATCCGATTTGTTTTGGAAAATGGTCTGCTGCCGAAAAATCCGCGATAGGCAGATAAAGGACTTGGATGAGGACTTTTGATAATCGCATGCTTATTCGTGTCGATCAGTTCCTGTTTTCGTTGCGCTGCCGCTCCCCATAGAATATAAACGACAGGTTCTTCTTTTTGATTCAGCGTGCGAATCACCGTATCAGTGAAAGTTTCCCAGCCTTTACCTTGATGCGAATGAGCTTGTCCCTTTCTCACCGTCAAGACAGTATTCAACAGCAGCACGCCCTGCTCTGCCCACCGGACGAGATGACCGTGGTTCGGTGGTGAAATACCAAGATCCTGTTCCAACTCTTTGAATATGTTTTGTAATGAAGGCGGAGCTGGCACCCCCGGCTGGACGGAAAAGCTGAGCCCATGCGCCTGGTTCGGTCCATGATATGGATCCTGCCCTAGTATGACGACCTTCACTTGATGAAATGGTGTGAAATGCAAGGCATTGAAAATATCGTACATCTCCGGATAGATTGTAAAATTGGCATATTCTTTTTTGAGAAATCCTCGCAGCCTCAGATAATAATCCTTATGGAATTCCTCTTCCAACAGATTTCTCCAGTCATTTTTCAGTATTTGTTTCCCCATGATTCCACTCCTTTACAAACTGTACCCACTTTCTTATCATAACAATCTGACCGTACCAAATAACAGTGTCATGTATTCCATTAATCCGCTCCTGGGCATCGCCGCTATTCGAGGGAAAAGTACAAATGGACAACCCCTCCAGTTAGACAGGTTGTCCATTGTTTCTACAAAATTATTTCCCGGGCAATTATTTTCAGTCTTTATGTTTTAAACCCTTCAGAAGGTTTGTCAGCGGCTTATAATTCGCACTAATCAATTCGAGGTTTTCCACCAATATCTGAATAGCGAACAGCGAAATGAAGAAGATGAGCACGGATCCCCATGTCGTTGTCATGGAAAACATGAAGGCTGCCAAACTGAACATGATGCTCAAACCATAAATGAAAAGCACTGTCTGTGTGTGGCTGAATCCCATTTTGACCAGCCGGTGATGCAAATGGCTGCTATCCGGGCTTGATATCGGTTTTTTATGCACTTTACGCCGTATCATGGCGATCACTGTATCCGCAATCGGCACACCCAAAATAAAAATTGGAATGACAAAAGAGATCAGTGTCACGTTCTTAAAACCGAGCAGCGATAATACTGCAATCATATAACCAAGAAACAGCGCACCCGTATCACCCATGAAAATTTTTGCTGGATGAAAATTGTAACGCAAAAATCCAACCGTAGCAAAAAATAAAATCAAGGCCATAGTGGCAACGTAAATATTTTGCATGACCATCGCCATCCCGGCTAATGTCAGCAAGGCAATAGCCGATACTCCGGCAGCAAGACCATCCAACCCATCAATCAGGTTGATGGCGTTCGTCACGCCCACAATCCATAATATCGTAATGACTGAACTGAATAATCCGAATTCCAATGTCCCGCCAAATGGCAGATTAATGAAGGATACTTGCAATCCGCCCCAGAAAACAACCAAAACAGCCGCAGCGATCTGGCCGGCCATCTTTATTTTCGGTGACAGATCCCACAGATCATCAATGACACCGATCGCTACAATAATAAAAGCTCCTGCAACAATCGCCAGATGATACTTGTTGTCCGGTTGCAAAATCAGTAATCCAATCAGGAAACTCGTAAAAATAGCCAGTCCTCCCAATGTCGGCACTGGATTTTTATGCACTTTACGGTAGTTCGGTTTGTCAGTAATATTATATTTTTTTATAAAATGTATCAGCATCGGCGTAACTAGCAGCGATGCAAGCAATGTCAAGAAGGCAAGAAAAGCAATCCTAAACATTTGCCGTTCACCTCTTTTTTTGCAAGAAGGAAATTAAATGCATTTCCATACTGCGTAAGTGCAACGAAGGCGAATGCCACGTTATCCGTGAGCACGATGAACTAAACTTATTAGTATGCCCAGTTAAACCATATTATACACATTATAAATCTTATTGGCGAATTTCTCTACAGAAAACTGTAAAGATTTGTCTGTCATTTGTATTATTTCTTGAAGCCTGGAATCTATGCAGCCGCTCTCCACCAAAGAAAAATTAACTTGAATTGATTCAAGTGGAGGAATAACGGTACCAGTTAGGAGGCAATGCTAGAAATGAAAATAGATGCAGGATAAGAAAGGGTGCTGTTATATGGGTAAAAATAATGCAACTGTCAGTCTCATCGTACCAATCTTCCATACAGCTTCTTTGGTAAATTGTATAGATAGTATTGTCAATCAGTCATATCGCGATCTGGAGATCATTCTTATCAATGGTTGCTTATCAGAAGAAAGCGTGATGATTTGCCAGACCTTTGCGGAAAAAGACACCCGTATTGTATTGCTTGAAGCTGAAACTCCTCACATTGTCTCCGCCTTAAACTACGGTCTGGCATATGCAAGTGGCGAATTCGTACAATTTGTCAGCGCAGAGGATTACATCGATGGGGAAATGACAGAGAAATTGGTTGCGAAGATGGATTGTGATACACAGTTGGTCTTATGCGGGTACCGGGAAATTGAATATAGGAATCGACGTTTTTTCACCGAAGAAACTATTCCTCAGACAGCAGGACGCTATCTAAAGCATGAATTTATGGAACGTATCGACTTGCTTCCTCACCAATTTTTGCTTTTCTCGCCGAATAATAAACTATATCGGAATGAAGTCATCCAGAACAATCAAATAAAATTCCCTGGTTCCCTTTATTTGGAGGCTACAGCATTTTTCAATCTGGCATATTGGGAAAAGACAGTGGGTATGCATGCCATTGCTGAACCGCTGTATCATTTTACGTCCTCAGCTTACGAATCTGGTCAAATCCCGCTTCACAGTCAATTTGAAAGCCGGCAAAAGCTGTATCAGCAAGTGGAAAATTTACTAAAGGCCAACAATACTTTTCACGGGAAAAATAAAGTATTGCTCCAGCGGATGCGGGCAAATTTTACACTGAGCATGCTCGATAGCTTGTTCGACCCTGCAAATACACTAGCAAGCATCCAAAAAAAAGGAATCATTTCGGAATGGTTAATGAATAGCGATATGCAACACAGCATGCAATATCCGAATAACAGCATGCAGGAAAAAGCTGTCGCCTCCATGTTGAAAACACACAATGTGCAAGGTATATATTCTTACTTTAAGACAAAGCACCTCCTAAAACGACCAATGTCACCGTTTTATCATTTATGGAAAAAGTCCCGATCTGCCCGCAAATTATCTTAGAAGCACTGCTCGCACCGGGAAATCTTCTTCCTGTCCAATATCCCGGATGGAAGTGGGCTGCCTTGGTAACACTAACCGTATACTTTCTTTTGTACATGGCAATCATCATTTTTCTCCTTTCATTTTTTGAAAAGAAGTGCTGAAAGATGCTGCTGGCTTTGATGGGGGCTTTCACGCTGTGTCCGCCTTTTGAAGCTTGGGCCTCAATTCATCCTATTTGCAGCAGAGATGGATGCCATATCTACTTTTGCGACTACCTTAAAAACATGAAAAATATCATTACGCAAGGGAGTCCTTGTTCCGGCTGGATAACGAAAGGCAGGTTGACGTATTGAAAAAGATTTGGCTTTGGGCGCTTGTTGTGCTCCTGCTGTTGGTAAGTATACCAGGACTTGTACATAGATGGACATTGGAAACAAAACACCATACATATGAATTGGTTATCCCCTATGAAGAACTCATGACTTCATTCCAGCGAACGGACATGGAACGAGTGCTTCAACAATTACGAAAAGCTGGAGTGAACACTGTCAGCTTTCAGCCACTATCACTTTCTGATCTCGAGCAGCAGCAACGGATATCTATTTACAGTAAGCAGCAGTTACTGGAAGCGCTCCGCTTCGGAAATAGCAGTTTGGATGAGATTAAGCTTCGCGATGGTTACTATGTGCCAATTCCTGAAAATTCCCAGGACGAGCAATGGATTCAGAACTATCTGCACCCGCAAAAATTACATATTGCTGACAATGATTTTTATTTTATCAGTGAACGTCTCAGGTATAACAAATCAACAGCCCTCGGTTATGATCCAACTGCAGTGCAAATGATCGAAGGAGCAGGGATGCAGCCTATCTTCAGAATGGATAATACCGTTTCAGCAAGCCGAAATCAGCAATTGATCAAACAGCTCCTGCACATGAAGCAGGATTTGCATACCGGGATTCTCTTTTCAGGAGAGGAAGTATCGGGCTATCCTGATCTGGAAACAATAGACACATATGCAAAGAAACTGTCCGCATCCGGTTTCCTTTTTTATACGATCGAGTTTGCGAAGCAAAAGGGCCTGACAGCCATTGCAAAAAGCACCAATTATGCTGTCATCCGCCAGCACAGTCTGGATTTGAATGCAGATACATTGGGAAACAATACAGACCGGGCCATCCGCGCCATCAAAGAGCGAAATATACGATCTCTCTTCATTCATATATCTGACGAATCGAAAAGCATAAACCAAGTTCTTGCGCAAACCGCCCAATTTTCCCGGAATCTCCAACAGGGTCTACCGGAGAAATTCGTCCTGGGTCATCCCACCCAGTATGCTCCGCTGGATGTTCCTTTATGGGCAAAAGCCGCAGTCATGCTGGCGGGTATATTATTTATTTTTCTTGTTACGGTGCATATACTCTGCCAAAAAAACCGTATCCTGCTCGCCGGATTGCTTTTGCTGTTAGCAATTGTCTATTTCTTAACTCAGCAAGTCGCATGGCTCAAAGCGTTCACCCTTCTCATTGCCATTGTTACACCAATAACTGCCACCATGTTTGCCTGGGATGGTGCACGCTCCATGCTCGCCATTTCATTCCGTTACCTCCAGGCTATTTGCGTGACGGTCATCGGCATCGTCATTGTGACCAGTCTTCTGAATAATAACGGATTCATTACCGGCTTCGAGCTTTTTAGAGGCGTCAAGCTGGTATATATCATCCCCATCCTGGCAGTGGCATACTTTGTTTGCAAAGCATTCCTGGCCAAACGTTCCGAAAGCAATTCCTTGATTCAGTTCCTGCATATGCCTGTTACCTTTTGGCATTTACTGGTAATTGGTTGTATGGCGGTCATTGGCCTTTATTATATTTCAAGAACCGGTAATGGAGGCAGTGTAAGCGGAATAGAGTTGTACATTCGGCAGGCGCTGGAAGAAATCCTTTATACACGCCCGCGAACGAAAGAAGTGTTGATCGGTTTTCCTGCGTTCATTGCTGCACTTTACGCGATCGGCAGCGGAAAAAAATGGGGGCGTGTACTGCTTATCCCAGCGAGCATCGGATTTTTATCGACCATAAACACGTTTACCCATTTTCATATTCCTTTATTTGTTTCGACACTGCGTTCGTTCTACGGGATTTTATTCGGATACATCGTCGGAGTGGTCATTATTTTCCTATGCAAATGGATCGGAAACTACTGGAACAAATACCAAGCTGCGAAATCCATTAAGAGGTGACTCACATGCACATCGTACTGTCAGGTTATTATGGCTTTGACAATGACGGAGATGAAGCCATTCTGTATGCCATCATCCAAGCATTGAAGCAATTCAAGCCAGATGCCCGTATCACTGTACTATCTAATGATCCGGAAGCCACCAGTAAATCATATGGTGTGCAAGCAGTGAACCGCTGGCGCCCGCGAGAAATTTATGCAGCAATCAGGCAATCGAATGGGCTTTTAAGCGGCGGAGGCAGTTTGCTTCAGGACCATACCGGAATCAGATCCATTCCATACTACACTGGCATCATGAAGGTCGCTCAGTGGTTGAAAAAACCTGTCTTTGTTTACGCACAGGGAATGGGACCGATTCAACGCCGACACAATCAGTGGATTGTAAAGCGCGTGTTGAACAACGCTTCGCAAGTCACCGTTCGTGATGCCGCCTCCATGAACCTATTGAAACAGCTTGGCGTCAGCCGGCCGATTCAAGTAGTGCCCGATCCAGTCATCGGTCTGGATTGCACCGCATTTAAAAACGAATGGCTCGAAATAAATCAGGTTGCAAGTCCCATCATTGCAGTGAGTGTCAGAGATTGGCCGGCCGCGATGGATTTCAAAAAGCGGATTGCCTTGTGCCTCGACCAGCTAGCCAATGACGGCAATACGATCATCTTTGTACCAATGCATGGAAAATTGGATGAAGCCGTTTCTGAACAAACCGCCACATTGATGGAGCAAAAAAGTTATCTGGTGCCAAGTTCTTTATCATTAAAGGAAAAGATTTCTATCATTGGCT
Source organism: Tigheibacillus halophilus (assembly GCF_042683165.1). Classification (NCBI taxonomy): domain Bacteria; kingdom Bacillati; phylum Bacillota; class Bacilli; order Caryophanales; family Bacillaceae; genus Tigheibacillus; species Tigheibacillus halophilus. The sequence continues at coordinate 415,831 of NZ_JBHUIZ010000006.1, read as the reverse complement.
GCGCAGATTTATTAATTGGCATCAGACTCCATGCTCTCATTTTTTCTGCCATTACAAACACGCCATTCGTAGCAATTTCCTATGACCCGAAAGTGGATTCCTTCGCCTCCATGTGCGACCAGCCCGTCATCGGCCACTTAGACCAAGATAATTGGTGCGACAAAAAACTATTGCAGAGTGTGAACCACATCATGAAAAACGCTGATCTGCAGAAAGAAAAGCTGGACAGCCGTATACGCAGCATGCAGAAACATGCTACCCACAGCTTCCAGCAAGCTGTTACAGAACTGTTCACTGGAACGTGACTCGTATGCGATTTGCGGCTGGGACAAGTATTTTTGTTCGAGTGACAAGTTAATTGCGCGAAGTGACAAGTAAAATGCACAATCTGACAAGTATGTGCTCCGAACTGACAAGTAACCTCCACTTGGTGACTAGTATTTGCGTCCAGGACAAGTATTTTCGCCCAAGTGACAAGTTAATTGTGCGAAGGCTCCAATTTGATTAGTATTCACGGCCTGCAGCAACAGCAACGGGCAACCACCTGCGGGTAACTTACATTAGGCACAGAAACAGAGGGATATCATGAAAAAAAGACATGCCATCATGCTTTTATTGATCATGACAGGCTGCTTGGTCTTCTTTTTCCTAAGTGGGCCGGCGATGATTGTCGACAGTCTGAAAAACAAGCTTCGTCCAACCGGCCAGAGTACTGGATTTTCCGATGATGTTGTATTCGATGGCAGCCATTATAAGCTCTCACACGCCCTTTTAGAAAAAAACGATACCGTTTATTTTTCGTTGCGAGATTTGGAAAACATCCTTTCCATCCATCGAGTAAAAAAAGGCGACACGCTTTCCATATCTTTTAAAGGCCGCAGCCTTACATATCAAAATGGTGAATTGGCAAATGTGCAATCGGATGAAATCCAACCGTATCTGGAAAAACATGGCACAATTTATCTTCCCGGCTCTCATTTGGAAAAATTCCTGGGGATCAACATCGATTTTTATTTGCATAAAAAAACACATACGGTTGCCTTATCCAGCCCGGAAGAACAGCAAAAACCGCCTATCGAACAAAATATCGGTGCAAGCTTGTTTTTACATAAGCGCGATGTGCCCCGCTCACCTTACGAACCGAGAAATGGCCTTTATGCAGGGGGGTATGTGTTACAGGATGAACATATTCAAACAAGCATGGAAAAGTTCAATTCGTTGACAGGGAAACAGCACGCCTCCTTTTTTAAATATGTCGGCTATGGCAAACCGTTTCCAAAAAAGTGGGTGGCGGGAGTCAAACAGGCAGGCGGGTTTCCGCAAATCGCTTGGGAGCCGAATAATGGATTGGACGAGGTGAAAGATGATGCGTATTTGCTGCAATTTGCCAAAGAAGCCGCAAAAGCTGATGTCCCTGTGCTGCTGCGTTATGCGAGTGAAATGAATGGTACGTGGACTTTTTATTCAGGTCACGCCAAGCAATACATTGAAAAGTGGCGGCTTGTCCACGAGGTAATGAAAGCAAACGCACCGAATGTCATGATGTTATGGAATGTGTTTACAATGCCAGAGAAAACCATCAAGGAATTTTACCCTGGAGATGAATATGTCGATTATGTCGGCGTCAATATTTATAATGTGGTTTACCACAATGACCAAGTGCAGGAGAAAGCGGATTTTGAGGATCCTTTGCATCTGCTTGATTATGTATACAATACTTTCAGTGCCAGAAAGCCGATTGTCATCGGAGAGTTCGGCGCGAGTAATTACACGACGACAGATGGCAGGCATCACACTAAGTTCGCTGAAGAAAAAATAAGCAGAATGTATCGTTTGTTGCCTAAGTTGTATCCACGGGTGAAATTCATTTATTACTTTGATGTCAATAATCTGGTGAACGCACCGGAAGGAAGAAAAATCAATAACTACGCCATAACAGAAAATAAACATATTTTAAATGCCTATGCTAATGCAGTGAAAGACCCTGCTTATCTGTCAACAATTGCGCAGAATGATAGGGTCAGTGATGCTGAAACCTTCACATACCGCGATTTCATGTTCCGTTATGAGGAGAAATTATATGTTGATGCCTCCTTTGTGAAGGACTATCTTGGAATGCAAACGGCAAAGGGCTCGGACAGCAGCCATTTGCAGCTCATCTATAACGGAAAGACAGCAAGTTTTCGCACTGAAAAACACCAAATCGACAAAGCAGCCTTTTTTGAAAAAAGAGCGCTGACCGGCCTCCCCATCATCGAAATTTTGGAAGCCTTCCATATAAAGTACGAACATAAAGATGGCGACCTTCACATATGGGAAGACACTTTAATTCAATAAAGAGACGGAGGGGGCAGTTCACTGTCCCTCGCCTCTTTATTGTGATAAGCATCACTGGTGGACTAACTTTTAATTACTGTCTTACTGTTAGTACACTGGTATTCTTAATTAGTTTTGGAATTAGGCAAATCTCCTCTGGAATTTTATTCTCTTTTTCTAATTGTGAAAATAACAATCTAACTGCATGATTACTTAGGCTGCACACATCCTGTTCAATTGCCGTAAGTTCAACTCCAAATATATAAGAATTAATCGTATTATCATAGCTGATAATGGATATGTCATTGGGAACCTGCATATTTTTTTCATATACCGCTTTTAATAAGCCCAAGGCCATCATGTCATTCGTTACAAACACAGCTGAAATATCCTGATTTAGTAGTTTTTTCCCTGCCCGGAAACCACTGTCCATTCGATAGTCCCCTTCAATGACAAATTCAGGGTTTATCTCACAATTATACTTTTCCATCGCACGGTAATAACCAGTCAATCTAGACTTCCCATTTAATGAATCGCTGCTGTTGGCAATACAAGCTATTTTTTGATGGCCACTTTCCAATAAATGCGAAACAGCAAGATTAGCTCCCTCTTCATTATCAAACCATACTTTATTGCAGGGATGCTCGGAAAATATCCGATCTATCATCACGTAAGGAAATTTCGCATTATCTAAATTTCGAAGTTGATTGATTAGTTCTGTATTATTTTCGTATGATTCGTCACTGGGAATCAAGAATAAGCCATCAATGGAACGTGACTTTAATAACTCAAGCAACTCTAAATCATGCTTATACTTATTATCCGAGTTGACGATAATCAACATATAGCCTTTTTGGCGACATCGTTCTTCAATATGCTTGGCAAGAGAAGAAAAAAAGATATTTTCAATATCGGGGATGAGCAGACCTATTGTTTTACTTTTTCTAGTAACCAAACTTCTGGCAATCTGGTTTGCAGCATAATTATATTCTTTGGCAATGCGTTTAATAGTCGCTTTTTTTTCTTCAGACACACGACACGGCCTGTCATTAAGCACAAGAGATACGGCACTTGGGGACACATCAGCCATTTTAGCTATATCTTTAATCGTTACTCGCATAATTCATATCCCGCTTTCCCTCAATCGATGTGATGTTCGTTTCATCTGTAAAATATACTTCTATTATCACATCATTTCTTACGTATTTGCAATATTATCGCAAAAAGATGAGCCGTGAAGAAAAACGGCTCATCTCAATCTTCATTATCATAGGTACATAATCATGGATAAAATAAACATGAATACGACACCAGCAAGCATTGGAACGGATGTCCTTTTAATAATTGCCAATGGGTCTATTTTTAAAGTGCCAGCGATAATCAATACAACCGCTGCTACCGGCGATACAGCTCGGAATAGCCCACCAGCTATTCCCATCGGTACAGAGAGGGCGATCGGGTTGATTCCAGCTGCAGCTGCTAGCGGCACAACAAGAGGTACCATGGCGAAAAACAAAGCGATGCCACTCCCACTTAGCAAAACAATCAGAGCCGTGAAAAGAACCATAAGCAATGGCAAAATAAAATTGAACCCATCTCCTTGAATATGTTGCATAGAAGCTTGCAACTGTTCAATTAATCCAATTGACTGTAATCCAGCTACAAATACAGAGGCCGCAACAATCAAGGCTACAATTGGAATAGCATTTCCCATACCTTTAAAAAAGGTTTCAGTATCAGCAAGCACTTTTTTATTGCCTTTGTTTCTGATCAATTCACAAATTATGGCCAAAACTAACGACACCAGAACTGAGATTTCTACACTGACTGTAACGGAAATACCCGTTGACAGTTCAAGTACAAACGAAATAAGCAACAAAATGATAGGAAAGATAGGCAAAATCGCATAAACCGTTTTGAACCATTTTCCCCCATGGATTTCCTTCACCTCTTTCAAATCAACGTTTTCAATCTCAGATTGAGTAAGTTGCTTTTTATCCATTCGTTTTTGCCAAAAATAATGCATCAATGCAATAAACAGCAAGGTTGGTATTGATACAATGGCATGGTAATCGAACACATAATTGGTGACCGTCATATTTGCAAATTGAGAGTGTTTAGCAAGTTCTCCAGCTATTGCTACATTGTCACTGCCCAGTGGAGTTGGGATAATTGTTGCAGATGTTGCAATAATAGCAGCTATGCTCAATGTCGACATTCCGGCCCTTTTCAAGACAGGATATAGCGTAGCCAGCAAAAGGATAGCCAATGTGGATGCACTAGGAATAACGACTGACAATAAATTCCCCAATAAAAACACGATGGGAACAAGAATATAAACCGACTTTATTTTTCCAATCGGTTTGGTCATCACTTGGACAGTCACATCGTTCGCACCGATGGAGGACATATAGGCAGTGTATCCACCAAGCATCAGTATGATAAGCCCTGAACTGGTTAACGTTGATTTAAATTGATCAACAATAACTTGAAGTGGATCGAATAAAGCCGAACCTGTTGATTGAAAATCTGTTACAGCAATTGTATTGCCCATTGCCAGACTAATAAACAGCAACACGACGCCCATAAGAAACAAAGCTATTTTTATGTCCATTTTTTTTATAAGCATGTAAACAACTACTACCACTGCCAAAATGGCGGAACCATACATGATAATATCGTGCAGCATAACAAGCACTCCCCTCTTTATTTACACTTCCCTATGCTTGCAACAAACCATTCTTTAAACTGGGCGGTATCAATATTTACTGCCACCTTAGCATTAGGCGCTTTTCCAAGGTATCCCTTTAAGTCAACGACTGTACAGCCTTTTGTCAAGGGACCATTTAATTCGATGTCGACATATGTTTCTGCGATTTCAAACATATCGGGATTAAGCAAATACCCTACTGCAGTACTGTCATACATTTTCAACCCTTTTCTCAAACTGCCGCCCCGATAATGCTGGAATAATTGGTAAATCATATCTCCAGTTTCATTCATACCCTTAATAATTCGACTGTCTTCCGGGTAAACAAGCGCTTTCAAACCAATGTCAAGTCCGACCATAACTAGTGGTATGTCAGAGTCAAAAACGATTTTAGCCGCTTCTGGATCCGCGAAAACATTGAATTCAGCCATCACCCCAGCATTGCCGCGCGCTGTCGATCCACCCATCATTACGATCTCTTTAATGTTATCGCTTACTTCTGGATGAAGCCTTATCAGCAACGCAATATTTGTGAGTGGCCCAATTGCTAAAATTGTAACAGGTTGTTCACTATTCATAATTTCTTTATACATTGCAGTAACTGCATGTTCCTTCAAAAGCAAACTTTCATCAGGCTCCTCAAAATCATAGCCCCCCATACCAGTTTCCCCATGGACATTGCTTGCATCTATTGCTTCTTTGATTAAAGGCCGATTGGCTCCAGCTGCTACAGGAACATCCATTTCAAAAAATCTCACTAATTTTAAAGCGTTATTTGTAACTTTTTCTAAGCTTACATTTCCCGCAACAGTTGTGATCAGACGCACTTCGAGCGTTTCATCGTGGAGTGCAATAGCAATTGCTACTGCATCATCAATTCCCGGATCCGTATCTATAATAACTGGTTTCTTCATCATCTGAACTCCTCCTTAGAATTTCTCTATGTCCTTTTTATACGGAATAGATTCCTGCGCACCTTGCTTCGTTATAGATAATGCCGCTGCCTTTGTTGCATATATCATCGCAGCTTTTATTTCCATATCGGCCGACAGTCCATAAGCCAATGACCCGATATACGTATCGCCCGCAGCAGTTGTATCAACAACGGTTGTCTGACTGCTCGGAATGAATAGATATTGATCACAATTACCATAGGTGCTTCCTCCGGCTCCCATCGTAATAATCACCGACCTTGTTCCTTTATCTATTAACAGCCGAATAGCCTTTTGGCAATCCTCCTCATTTTTCGGATAGATCCCTGTAAGCATTTCACTTTCCCATTGATTTACGATTAATAAATCTATACTTTTATAAATTTTTGCTGGGATTATTTTTGCTGGAGCAGGGTTGAAAATGGTAAAGAGTTTCTGTTGTTTTGCTTTGGTCATAGACTCTAAAACTACTTCGTAATCGTTTTCAAACTGTGTTAGAAAAATGTCATTCGTGTGTGATATTTTACGAATTGCCTCCTCAACGTGCTCTACTGTCACATCATGGTTAGCACCCGCACCTAGAATAATACGGTTATCCCCTTTATTGCGGATAATCATTGCTATTCCAGTTGATACATCTTTTTCTTTTAAGATAAAATCACAGTCTATTTTTTCTCGTTCCAAGGAGGTTGTAAGTTGTTTTCCAAAAACATCATCGCCTACACTGCCAATCATGTATGTATGTGCACCACTTCTTTGAGCTGCCACCGCTTGGTTAGCGCCTTTTCCTCCTGGAGAAATAAAAAATGCCCCCCCATCTATTGTTTCTCCGTTTCGTGGAATGTCATTTGCTTGAATGGATAAATCCATATTTAAGCTGCCAAACACGAGAATTTTTTTCATTGTTTTGCTCCTCTCGATGTTGGTAAAACGTTTTACCAGTTCATATTACACCCTGTTATTCAAATCGTCAATATCTTTTTTGTATCGAAAAACTTAAAAGACCATTTAGACTATGAAAGAAAATATGATATTTCATAGGGAATGCTTATTTAGATGACTAGAAGTACGTGCAGCCTTTCCCTCTATCACATAACAATTTCCACCAACCAAACTAAAAAAAGAGAAAAGAACCAGAGGTCTGTCCCTCTAGTTCTTTTCGACTCACTTTCAAGCGCCTTTATAATCTTTTCTGGCATCGCTTCTGATATATTCTTCATTCTTCGTATAAATCGTAAGCCCGTTGATATTTTTATTCGCATTCGGAAAGAACAGACTGATGATATACCCAAAGATGAATGAGCTGAAGAATGACACCATGCTGACAGCGAATGGAGTCAGACTTGTTTTTCCTACAAAATAAGAGGTTATAGCTGCCAGGACCAGACCAATCAAGACACCTGGTGTATTCGCACGCTTGGTGAAAATCCCCAGGGCGAAGATACCGGCAATCGGCACACCGAACAGTCCGGTAATTGCCAAGAATAAATTCCAAGTTTCCGCACGGTTGGTGGATACCAGATACAATGCAGCACCTACACCAAGAATACCGGCGATAATGATTGCCCAGCGTGCAAGCAGCACATCACTTTTTCCATGATCCTTGCCAAAGAAGCGCTGTTTGAAATCCGTAACGACACAAGCAGAAATACTGTTCAAGCTGGATGAGATCGTAGACTGGCAAGCAGCGAAAATGGCTGCAATCATCAACCCGGCAATACCGGCCGGCAGGCTTGTGACGATGAAATAAGGAACAACTGCAGATGTGTTGAATCCTTCCGGCAGCGCCTCTGCATGTGTGTAAAAACTGTACAAAACTGTACCCATGCCATAAAAAATCGGGATGGTGATCAATGCTAGAAAACCGTTTGTCCACAAGGATTTATTTGTTTCCTTGACGGAGCTTGTTGTCTGATAACGCTGCACGACATCCTGGCTTGCGGTATACTGGTGCAGGTTATTAAAAATGGAACCAAGGAAAATAATCGGAATCGCGGCCGCCGCAGTACCGAATTTCCAATTGTCAGCAGTGAAGAATTTGCCATCGCTGACAGCATCATTCACGACTGTAGAGAATCCGCCGTCGACAAGTGAAATACCAAGTATCAAGATTAAAAGCGCACCGCCTAAAAGGAGGATTCCCTGAATCACATCGCTCCAGATAACTCCTTCCATGCCGCCAAGGAAAGTATAAATGATACATAAAACGCCTACTGCGGCTGCAATTAAAACGGGATTGATATCAGAAACCGAAGTGATAGCAAGTGTCGGCAGATATACGACAATAGCAACCCTTCCGATATGGAACAGTATGAAAAGCAGACTGCTGATTGAACGCATGGAGACACCAAAACGCTCTTCCAAATATTCATACGCTGTCGTTACGTTCAACTTCCTGAAAAATGGTATATAGAAATAAATCAGCACAGGAATAATGGCGAAAATAGCTAAGTTTCCTGCAGCATAAGACCAGTCAGTCAAAAAAGCTTGCTCTGGTGTCGACATGAACGTGATTGCGCTAAGTGTTGTAGCATAAATACTGAATCCAGCAGCCCAGGCGGGTATTTTTCCCCCGGCGGTAAAAAAAGCATCTGTATCTTTTCCGGAGCGTTTGGTGAAATAAATACCCACTGCCAGCATTGCCAGCAAGTATATAATCAAAACAATCCAGTTTGCTGTACCAAGACCTACCTTTTCCAATGTAATTTCCCCCTTGTGTCATCTATTAAAGTGCTTACATTTTCTATAAAGCGTTTCCATTGATTCCAAAAAAATTTAACTGTATGCGGCATTCTGCTGGAGAATGCCGCCATGTTTACTTACAGATTGAAATCTGCAACCAGTTTTTTCACTTCTTCTATTTTACTGCTGTCAAAGCCGCTCATCGGCTTTTTGCATGTACCGGCATCAAAGCCTTTTTGATTGAGCACTTCTTTCAATGTTTGATACAGTCCCAGATCAAGTACTTTCTCGATCAAATCATTGGTCACATGCTGCACTTCGTAAGCTTCGTCTACTTTCCCTTCATGGCAAAGCGCCATGATTTGTTTTGCCCGTTTACCATTGATGTTATAGGTACTTCCGATAGCACCATCCACACCGGAAATCACACCGTAAATGAGCATTTCATCAAAACCGGAATAGATCAGTTTATTCGGATAGCGCTTCCGCAGACGTTCCAGCATGAAGAAGTTGCCATCTGTATATTTGACCCCAATGATTTTTTCATTTTGGAAAAGCTCATCGAATTGTGCCACATCCATCGATACGCCTGTCAATGCAGGAATGGCGTAAATGATCATATTATTATTTGTTTCTGCAATGATTGTTTCATAGTAATGCTTGATTTCTTCAAAACTGAATTTATAGTAAAACGGGGTCACAGCAGACAAGCTGTCATAACCAAGTGAAGTGGCATATTTACCAAGCTCCACAGCCTCATCCAAGTTGATCGACCCTACTTGTGCAATCAATTTGACCTTGCCTGCGTTTTCTTCACTGACAATTTGAAAGATCGTTTTCTTTTGTTCAGTCGACAGCATGAAATTCTCTCCGGAACTTCCGTTGACATACAAACCATCAACCTGCTGGACTTCTATATTTTGTCTGACAATGTCACGTAATCCTTGTTCTTTTATATTTCCTTTTTCATCAAAAGGTACGAGTAGTGCTGAAAAAAGCCCTTTCATAAATGTAGCCTCCTAAGTATTGATTAAGTGGACTAACAAAGATATAATATTGTCAGACCAATTTTGTTTACAAGTTCATCATAAAAGCGTTTTCCAAAAAAGTCAACTATTTTTTTATGCATTCGTTCCTTGCAAAATCCCCTGGATGAACATCAGTATCAGATAGCCAATGTGGATTTCAAATTGGTAGATGTTCGGGATTCACGCTTCCTGAAATTCACGATATCGAAAAGGGTTTCACGAAAACGATGGACGATATGATATGATGAAAACAGAGATGAATAGTGTGAGAGGTGATTCATTTGTCGATTCAAAAGGAGTCGCTAGTCGATATTGCCATCAAGCGGATCAAACAGCATATCGCGGCAAGCGATCTGAAACCTAATGACAAATATCTTTCCGAAAAAGAACTAGTCAGTCAGCTGCAGGTGAGCAGGACTGTCGTAAGGGAAGCGTTGATTTCTTTGCAATCTGTCGGGATATTGAAGATAAAGCCCGGCGGCGGTGTGTATATTGATAATCCGAACCTGGATGCAATCAAGGGGATTTTGAAGCATCATTATGATACACACGGCGTGAAAATAAGAGAATTGGTGGAAATCCGCAAAGTCGTCGAACTTGGGGCATTGCGTTTAATCATTGAGAAAGATGTGCCGGTGGACTTTCAGCAATTACAGGCAATCAACGATTCTTATTATCAAGCAGTTATCCATAATGGAGATACACGTAAAGCGGACCGTCTGTTCCATCAGTTTTTGATCAAAGCTACAAATAATGAGACATTTTATCATTTTAGCGAAATCATCCATGAATACTTTTCCCTTGCAAAGATGGACATGATACAAAACGAAGCATTGCTGCTTCCATCCCATGAACAGCACGAGGCGATTATCGATTCTCTGAAAGTAAAGGATCTCTATCAGGCACAGCAGACAATGATCCAGCATTTGGAACCGATTTTCGTATTCACCAATCAAATGGAGGCGGACACACAAGATGGAACCCATTCAATCAGTTGAAAGAAAATCCTTAAAACAAACCGTCATTCAAGAAATCAAACGATATATACTGGATGAACAGCTGCATGCCGGTGACAAACTGCCAACCGAACGGAAATTCACAGAAATGTTCGGTGTAAGCAGATCCGTCGTTCGCGAGGCATTAAGTTATCTGGAAAATACAGGTGTCATCCGTGTCCGGCAGGGGCAAGGCGCATTTCTGAATGAATCCAACATTGCGAATCTGCTGGATAACTTTTTCTTTCTTTGGCAAATCAACAGCGGAAATATCAGAGATATTTTAGGGCTGCGCGTCATATTTGAATCAAGCGCTATTGATGAAATCATCACCAAAGGCGACGCTGAAGCAGTGCAAACACTGAGAAAAATAGTCGATGAGAACTTGCAGGCAACTACATTGGAAGCATACAGAGAAGCAGATACTGCCTTTCATAAACAGCTTCTGCAAGCGACGAACAACCAGCTATTCATCCAGCTGACCAATATGATCACCAGTTATTTTTTTCAGGTGCAGCATATCCAGCTATCGCTAGAGGAATACCGCTCTTTGACAATGGAGCATGTCGCCATTGTTGATGCGCTGGAACAGCGGGATGCCGCAAAAGCAAAAGCACTGCTTACCAAACATATTAATAATGCAAAGGCGTAGGAGGACATTATGGCAAACTACCTTTCTATCGATATCGGCGGCACTTTTATCAAATATGCTCTGCTAAATGAAAAGCAGGAGCTGGTCAGCCGCCAAAAAACACCAACAAAAGAGAATATCGACCAAGCTATCGCCAAGCAGGTAGAAGCGATCGTCTCTGATTACAGCTCGCGCAACAAGCTAAGCGGTATCGGAATTAGCACCGCTGGAATCGTCAACCGTGATCAAGGAGAAATCGCTTATGCTGGCCCGACCATCAAAGATTATCGCGGAACGAATTTTAAAAAGACCCTGGCAGCATTTGATTTGCCCGTACACGTCGAGAATGACGTGAACGCTGCCCTGCTTGGAGAGCGTTGGAAAGGTGCGGCGGCTGGAGAAGATAACGTGTTTTGCATCACCCTTGGGACTGGAATCGGTGGTGCCTGGTTTGATGGTGGATTGTTGGATGGTGCCCATTTCCAAGCCAATTCAGTCGGTTATCTCCTGTATGAACGAGATACGCAGACCAATTTTGAAATGCGCGCCTCCACCTCCGCTTTGAATCATATGATCAATTCGAAATTCGGCAATGATATGACAGCGAAAGAAGTGTTTAAGCAGGCGAAACAAGGCGATGGTCCATGTGAAACGATCCTTTCTGATTGGACACGTGAAATTGCAGCTGGACTCGCGCAAATCATCTTGATCGCTGACCCGGGGTGCATTATCATTGGCGGTGGCGTATCCGCACAAGGTGCGTACCTGCTCGAATATATTCAAAAACACATTCCAGCGTTTTTACCAGAAGGTTTCATGAAAACAGACATTCGCATTGCCCAACTATACAACGACGCCGCACTGTACGGCGCCGTATATCCATTTTTTAAATGAGAAGGCAATCCTGAAACAAATTCAGAGGATTTGTTAAGAAGCGAAATAAAATAGACAGTCCTCACGCAAGCATTTCATGCTGAGAACTGTCTATTTTTATTTATTTTCCCATGGGATTTTATATACTATCTTTTCTGCTGTTTCACCTGCACCTGTCTCAGAGAATCCTACTTTATGCCCCTCATGTGGGAAAAATAATATAAATTCCCCTTCCTTTAACTGCCCGTTTATATAGTCTTTATTATTCCCTTTACCAAAACCGATATCCCTCTCTTGATGGAATGGTCCTAATTCTTCTAATCGATCTGTGAAGGTCATTGCAAACTGTTCTACCCCTTGTATCATGACATGCAAGTCGATATGCTTACGGTGCATTTCAAAATCTTTGTCTGATGCAAGCCGGAAGGTAATATGATTCTTTTGATAACCTTCTAATGTTTGAGGTTCAAACAGCTGGTCATGAATATCAGCTATTATTTCAGCGGGAATAACATCCTTATATAAAAATATATTATCAATGCGATCGTATATCATCTTTATCACTCAAAACTTCTTTTACATATACTTTTCTATCTTCATGAATAGATCTAGTCAGTGCATCCGCGGTAGCGATGGATGCCATTGCGGCTGTTCCATCAAGAAGAGGCTTGAATTCTTCCTCCGCTTCCCCACCTTGCAGAATGCTATGAAAATAATTCATTTCCATTTCGATAATACCTTGTAACCATAATGGTGGCTTCTTGTGAGGATTTCCATACATAATGGCTCCATCCGTCTCACTGCCGAGATAGATATTCGTTCTATCGTCATCTTCCTCTTTCGTGCGATGCAGCAAAAAGGTCTCCGTGTGATTTGAAGTCTTCAGTACAACTTTCACATCTTGCATGTCAATGAGAATAGCGCCCTTTTCACCTTGAATTTTAACAAAATGATCAGCCCATCTGAACGCCGAGCCATACTGTAGCGTTGCAAATCGATTTCCTTCAAATTCCAAAGTAATAAATAACATATCATCTTCATCACCAAAGCTTTCACCTTGGTGAGCAACATTACCTCCTACCATGGTAGCTTGTTTTGCCGGCCCCATAATAAATTGGATGAAATCTAATTCATGGATATGATGGTAAAGATGCCCGCCAGAAATGTCTCTCATCTTTTTCCAACTCACATCCTGTTGCGGTTCTTCCCAGCCATTTCTTTGCGCATGGCAAAATAGGACATCACCAATCACCCCATCATTTATCAGTTCCTTTGCCTTCCTGACGCCATTCATGAAGTTCATCACATGTCCAGCCATAAAAATAACACCATTTTCTCTTGCTGAATCAATCATTTCCTTACAATCCTTATAACTCAAAGCAATTGGCTTCTCACAAAAAATATGCTTTTTATTTTTAGCACTTTTGATAACAGGTTCTTTATGATACCCATTTGGTGAGGCTACTATCACCGCATCAATATCTGCGCGATCGCACAACGAATCGATGGAATGATCTACTGCACAATTCAATTCTGCGGACAATTTCAATGCATTTTTTCTTTCCGGATCGTATACGCTTTTGATTGTTGCACCCTCTACTTTACTTAACACTCTTCCTAATTCTGATCCAAAATACCCTGCACCAATAACACCGTAGTTTATATTTCTCATTTCAATTCTCCCTTTTTATGATTTTTGAATTTATTTAACTGACCCATCCGACAAACCTCCAGATATCTTTTTCTGTATAAACATAAAAACAATAATAGACGGCAATACGACAATTACGGAAGCAGCCATCATCTGTCCCCAATCCAGAACTTCTGACCCGGTTAAAGAGTATAAAGCAACTGATATCGGCATTTTCTCGGATGAGTTTATTAGTAACAATGCAAAAAGAAACTCATTCCATGTATTGATAAACGTATAGATGGCTGTTGCGACAATTCCTGGTGTCACAACAGGCAGGACCACTTGCAGAAATACACGTAATTTCCCCGCCCCGTCAACCTTTGCAGCCTCTTCAATTTCCAATGGTACAGTGTTGAAAAAACCAATTAACATCCAAATGGCATACGGAATGGAAAAAGATAAATAGGTGATTATAAGGCCTGTCCATGTATTGATCATCCCCACTTTAACGATGATGATTGTATACGGAATAGCCAATAAAATAGGCGGGAACATATACGTTGTAATTAACAGCTTTGTCATCTTTCTTCCTGCATTAGGGAAAAATCTTACCACACCATAAGCCCCCAAAGAGGAGACTATGATTGTAATAACGGTTGCAAAGCAAGACACGATAATACTGTTCCTGATATTTGTTCCAAAACTTAAACCATGCAATACTTGATAGTAGTAATCAAATGTAAACTCCTTTGGAAAAAACGATAGCGGACTATCGGCCATTTCTCCCGGGGATTTAAAAGACGATAGTATAATCCAAACAAGCGGGAAAATCGCAATTATTGACATTACTATCAGAAATACATATATACCAATCATGGAAAGTCTGCGCTTGTTCATTATCTATCCTCCCTTTCCCATCGATTCAGTAATTTAAAGTAGGCGAAACAAACGACAAGTAAGAAAAACAATAATAGAATAGTGATGGCAGAAGCGACACCTAGTTGCTTTAATCCCCAACCTGCATGATATGCGTATATTGGCAGTGTTGTAGTAAGATCTGATGGCCCGCCGCCAGTGATCAAAAATAATAAATCAAAGTTATTGAATACCCAAATTGTTCTTAAGACAACCAGTAAGCCTATAACACCCCGAATATGCCTCAACGTAATGTTTAAGAATGATTGCCACGGACTTGCTCCATCCATTAGGGCTGCTTCGTACTGTTCCTTAGGTATTGTTTTCAAAGCGGAAAGAATGTTGACCATAAAAAGCGGCGTTCCAAACCAAATGTTGATAAACACTACTGCTAAAAAAACAAAATGAGCATCAGCCAGGAAATTTATATTTGTCTGTGTAATCCCGATTTGTGTGAGTAAATTAGGGAGAAATCCGTACACATCGTTGAAAACCCACTTCCATGAAAATGCGATTACTATGGCAGGAAATGCCCATGGTATAATTAGTAGTACTCTGAAAAATCCTGAGAATCTCGGTATTTTGTTCAGTGCTAACGCGCCAAGGAATCCGAAAACCAATTGCCCTGCGATAGAAGTAGTTGTCCAAATGACGGAGTTTATGAATGCCTTATAAAAAGCAGGACTCGTTAAAACGAAGATAAAATTATCCAATCCTATGAAACGATAATCACTTTTAATCAGATTTTTGGATGTAAAACTATAGAATATGCTCGAAATAATTGGATACAACAAGAGTAGTACCACAATAACTACAGCCGGTAATATGAAGGCCAGTCCAGCTTTATCCATTTTTTTAATACTACCTGCAGCGTTTTTCACTTATTTCCCCCCTACTTCGTAGATATTTCAAATAAACGATTCAATTCCTTTTCCGCCTTCTCTGAAGCTTCCTTGACACTTTCATCTTTTAAGACAATATCTTGAAACATTTTTTCTATAATGCTTTGGCTGGTGAGTATACCAGATTCTATATTTGGTCCATTTTCCATTCCAATAGCAGTACCGTTATTAACAGACTTTTGGATGGTATCTATGGAAGATTTAAATTGTTGAATGATTGGGTTTTCCAGATATTTCGGATTCTTAGCCACGTCTTTCAAGGCAGGCAGCATACCGCCTGGAACAGCGTGGAGAAACTTAATGTAATCTTCCTCGCTATACAATTTTTCAATGAACGCTTTTGCTATTGCTTTCTTATTGCTATGTTTCCAGATAACAATGGGGATGTTCGACGTTTCGATACCACGATCTGGATCATTTTCATTGATTTTGGGGATTGGAGCAGCTGCAATATCGTCCACAAGATTTGGTGAGTTTGTTGCCACCCCATCTATTTGGAATCCGCTGTTAAAATCAAAAGCTGTTTTCCCCTGATAGAAAAGAGTCGCCTGATCCAGCACTTTAAAATTAATTGATCCCTGTGGAGAAGTTTTCTTGTACATATCAATCCAATATTTAATACCCTCTTGTGCTAAATCACTTGTCAGATCAACTTTTCCATCTTTTAGCAAGGTACCCCCACCGCTTCGCACATAAAAATTTAAAAATCGTGTAGCCATCATGTCACCTTGTCCCATCGGAACGGAAAGACCATAGACAGAGGGCGGATTATTTATTTTGTCTGCAGCCTCCATTAGTTCCTGCCAAGTAGCCGGAACATCAAGCCCGTTTTTTTTCAATAAGTCCTTTCTGTACCACATTACTTGTGCATGGGAATACAGCGGGACTGAATAATGTTTCTTGTTCTGTTCTCCTTCCCTTAGAGGGCCGTCATAGAATCGATTTCTGCCGATATCATCAATTACATCATCTACGGGAGCTAAGGCATGTGCATCAAGCATTTCTACTACGTGGTTAGGAAGAGCTGTACTTGCATCAGGAACTTGCCCCGCCTGAAGTCCAGTGGTCCACTTTGTATAAAATTCCGGCCATGCAAAAGTTTCGATATTTATTTTGACTTTTGGATTCTCTGTTACGAATTCTTTTGCAACATCCTCAATATATTGCTTCCTGGGTCCTTGCGTAAAGGAGTGCCAAAAGGTAATTTCGCCCTCCAGTTCTCCTTGGCTATTTATCCCTTCATTTCCTGAGTCTTTTTCATTGCTGCATCCGCTTATAAGTATAGAAAACAAAACAATAGATATAAAAATCTTACATTTCATACGTAACCCTCCCTATATAAAGCGTTTTCAATGATTTCAATTATAAATTACATACGTTTTGATTTATATAATATAAACCAACGAAAAATAGCACAAACCGCCGATTTGTGCTATTTTCTAATTTTGTTTCTATATTCTTTTGGTGTAAGCCCATAGGTTTTTTTAAAAATACGCGAGAAATAATTAGGTGATTCGTACCCTAGCATTAAAGCAATATCTGAGATTCGCTTGTTTGTTTTAATTAGTTCCTCGGATGCAATCTCCATTTTATTTTCATAAATAAAGGTCGAAGGTGATTTGCCTGTACTTTGTTTAAATAATAATCGAAATTGCGATATACTTAAATCAACCATTTTAGCTAAAAATTCTATACTTGGATTCATTCCAGGATTCGAGTTAACAAAATGAATCACCTGCATAATCCTATTATCCTGTTTGAAATTAATCGCTCCATCACTTAGTCTCCGCCCCTCTTCATTCTTGGAATGATTAAGCAGCAAACCGATCAAAGAATAAAGTTGCCCTAAAACAATATAGTTCTTCCCTTTTTCTTGAGAATTGAAAGCAGATAAAATTTCAAAAAATACTTCTCTCATATTATCATCAACAGCCTTAATCCTTAAAGATATCGGTAAGTGCTGATTTGAAAATCCTGTACCCATTTTTTCAGAGGAATTAAAGAAACGAATACTTAAAAACTCAAGCGTACCACCTAAAGCGTAACACTCAATGGAACTACCTTCCGGAAAATATATAATATCATCTTTCTCAATATTGAATGCTTTGTCATCCACCTTAAATCTAGCTTTTCCATTAGTAATGTATCTTAACATCGAATAGGGAATATCTCTTTCTATATAACTCCAGGGAGTTGAAAATTTATATGAGGCAATATAAAGAAAATCAAGATTTAAAATGAAAGATATCATGTTTGTACTTCTCACACCCCCATGCTTTCTAATTTCATCAAAGTTGATGACTCAGCACCATTCCACCTAATCCTTTATCTCCCTAGGAATCCGAGCAATATAATTGCTTTCATAATTTCTTCGTTTCAACCATATCTATTGATAGAATCAAGCGTTTTTTTCCTGTTTTCCATCCATTTGTCATTCTCCAGAAGTGTGTATGTGAGTATATCAAGCACAAATAGACTGGCGATTTGTGTATTAATGAACTTTTCATCATCCATATAAATATGACTGGAGATCAACACTACCTCATCAGCAATTCTTGTAAGCTCTGTTTCATCATAATTGGTGATCACTACCACTTTTGCCCCATTATCTTTTGCAATCCTTGCCGAATCAACCACTGACTGTGTCCGTCCAGTATATGAAAAACAAAAAAGCACGTCTTGGCTGTCCATCAAAGTACTTTTGATCAGCATCGCATGCGAATCGGTTATCGACTGCGAGTTAATGCCCATCCTTTCTGTCCTGCTATTGAATTCCTCCGCAATCACGCCAGAGTTTCCCATCCCGCAAAATATCACATTATTTGCATGTGACAGGATGGCAATGATTCGGGATATTTGCTTCTTTGTAATAAACTGTTTGGTCGATTTGATAATGGTTTCATAATAATAAAAAATGATATCCGAGATGTCTTTCTTTTCCTTTTCTTTCGGGACAGACGTGGCTAATGCATATTTCATCTGCTGAAAGTTTTCGAACTGCAGTTTTTTACAAAACCTGGTAATACCTGCCGGTGAAACATGTACTTCTTTCGATAAATCGGTGATAGATTTATGAATCGTAGTAGATTTATGAGCTAATAAATAAGCGATGATTTTTCGGTCATTTTCTGTCAGGAGAGAATTATATTTTTGTATCCGATTCTCTAAGTCCATTTTTTGCCCCCTCTGCGCGTTTTCCACTACATCATACCATAATTGACAAACTTGTAAGCGTTTGATACTATTTATATGAAAATAATTTTCAAAGAGAGGTGTAAATATGAAAAATCTTTTCGGAAAAGCGCAACAATTTGGCAAGTCATTCATGCTGCCAATTGCTATATTGCCTGCAGCCGGTCTTTTACTGGGGATTGGCGGCGCGCTTTCTAATCCAAATACAATCAGCACTTATCCTGTTTTAGACCACGCCTGGCTTCAAGCCATTTTTACGGTAATGAGCAGTGCGGGAAATATCGTCTTTGCAAATCTCCCTGCCATTTTCGCAGTCGGTATTGCGATTGGCTTGGCAAGGTCCGATAAAGGTACTGCCGCTTTGGCTTCGTTCGTTGGCTATCTGGTCATGAACGCCACAGTCAATGCCATTTTAAGTATCTCCGGCAGTCTGGCAAAAGATAATCTTTCAGCTGTGGGCCAAGGAACAGCTCTTGGTATTCAAACATTGGAAATGGGTGTGTTTGGTGGTATTCTGGTTGGAATTATGGCCGGAATACTGCACAATCGTTTCAATAAAATTGAATTACCTCAGTATCTCGGCTTCTTTGGAGGATCCCGGTTCGTGCCGATCATTACGGCACTTTCAGCTATCATCCTGGGAACCATCATGTATTTCGTTTGGCCGTTCTTCCAGGATATTATTTCACACCTTGGAAATATCGTGAATGCTACCGGTGTGATCGGAACCTTTTTCTTCGGATTCATTTTACGATTGCTTGGCCCATTCGGTCTGCATCATATTTTTTATCTTCCTTTCTGGCAAACCGGTCTTGGCGGGTCTCTGGAAATCGGAGGACATTTAGTACAGGGTACACAGAACATATTTTTTGCCCAGCTCGGTGACCCAAACGTCAAGCATTTCTTTGAAGGTACTTCACGTTTCATGTCGGGAAGATTCATCACGATGATGTTTGGTCTGATTGGAGCCGCTCTGGCTATTTATAAAACAGCCAAACCTAAAAATAAAAAAGTTGTTGGCGGTTTGATGTTATCAGCCGCTCTGACATCGTTTTTAACAGGTATCACCGAACCGTTGGAGTTTTCATTTCTGTTCATCGCACCAGTGCTCTATGTCATCCATGCATTTTTTGATGGCCTGGCATTCATGATGGCGGATATTTTCAATATCACCATTGGACAGACTTTCTCAGGCGGATTCATTGATTTTATCCTGTTTGGTGTTTTACAAGGCGAGAGCAAAACAAACTGGCTTTATGTCATTCCAATTGGCATTGTCTGGTTCTTCCTGTATTACTTTGTATTCAGTTTCCTTATCAAGAAATTCAACTTTAAAACGCCTGGTCGCGAAGATGAATCAGAGACTTCCGTATCAGGAAATAAAAATGCGGTTTCTTCCAAAGGCGGACGTGCAACAACGATTATCGAGGCTTTAGGCGGAAAAGAAAATCTGGTTGATGTTGACAATTGCGCCACCAGATTACGCGTTACCGTCAAAGATGGCGAAAAAGTTGACCAGGAGGTACTGAAACAAACAGGGAGCAGAGGAGTGCTCGTAAGGGGAAGCGGTGTCCAAGTCATTTATGGCCCGCAAGTTTCCATCATTAAAAACGAAGTAGAAGAGGAATTAGAAAATTAATCCGGATCTGGGGAGACCCCGCGTTACACTAAAACAAATAGCGATTTAGTGATAACGCAACCGGGTTCTTTCCCCAACCAAAAGAGGAGTGATCACAATGTATTTACCAAATGATTTGATCGTATCGTGCCAGGCATTGGAGGATGAACCGCTTCATTCATCCTTCATCATGAGCAAAATGGCGTTAGCAGCCTTCCAAGGCGGTGCCAAAGGAATACGTGCCAATTCGAAAGAAGACATCATCGCCATCAAAAAAGAAGTAGACCTGCCTGTTATCGGTATTGTCAAACGAAACTACGCTGGCTCAGAAGTATACATTACTGCAACAACCAGAGAGATGGATGAATTGATCGAAAGCGGCTGCGAAGTAATTGCCATGGACGCAACGAAATACGAGCGTCCGGAAAAATCACTGGCAGAGCTCGTAGCGTATGTAAGAGAAAAAGCACCAAACGTCGAATTGATGGCAGACTGCTCCACCCTGGAAGATGCAATCGAAGCTGACAAATTGGGATTTGATTATGTTGGCACCACATTACATGGCTATACTGCCGATACAAAGGGACAAAAGCTGTACGATAATGATTTCCATTTTCTTAAAGAAATCATCCAATCTGTCAAAGCTCCCGTTATTGCAGAGGGGAATATCATCACACCAGAAATGCTTGAACGCGCTTTTGAGCTAGGTGTCCATGGAGTCGTTGTTGGCGGAGCAATCACCAGACCAAAGCAAATCACCGAACGCTTTGCCGAGAAAGTGAAATGACCGCCCGCTTAGCTAATTGTGTGAATGTATTATAGCGGATTATGGTATGACCCACCCATTTTAAATAGCAACATATCTCTTAAGGTTGCAAAAGCCGATTCCTCTACGTGTAAGGAATCGGCTTTTTGAAGCGGCTTATTTTCACATTTCAAACCGGAGCCTCCTATATCATCAGGTACCGAACCAATCCTAATATCGCAAAGCAGAAAAGTGCAGTACCAGCTCCGATACCCGTGATAGCACTGGCAGCAACATCCAGTTTTTTGGAAATCCACAATGAGGTTATTGAGACCAGAATAAGGATGATCGCTAAAATATATAAAGCAGCATCCGCAAAAATGGGCTTCAGCCAGAAAAAATGTATGCCAACTACAAAAGCAACCCATGGAGCAACATACGCAGCCTTTTTACGTTTTATCAAAATTAACGCACCTATCCCTGCCAGAAAAAATTCGAGATAGACAAAGAACAAATAGCTTTTATAGGTGCTTACGTCAGCTAAAGCAGTGGGTTCATGCCAGTTTACCACACTCAAATAAATGCCGGCCGAACCTACCAAAAGTCCGGCGACAGCAGCCAACCCAAGATATTTACGCCAACTTTTTTTGGGATTTTCCTGCGCCCAGCCGAACCAAGTAACACTGAATATACCAAAAATCGCCATATACATGACGCAATCTCTTAAGAACATCCTGACCTACCCCTATATTCGTATTTGGTATAAAGAGTTGGATTACCGTGCCCTTTGTTCTCCTTCCTTGTACTTCCCGTAATAGAAAAATATTCCGTTACATCGTTACATCCGTGTGCTCCGCGCATAGTATGTATGCGATAAGATTAACACATATGTATTACGTTTAGAAGACTAAAAAAGAGTCATAAGAGGAAACGTTTTAAAATACAGTAAACGTACCAAGCAAAAGAATTCCCACTTAATGCTTTTTGGGAAAAACGATTGTAAAACAGCTGCCACTGCCCCATTGGCTTTTAACCTTTATCTTTCCTTCATGCTGTTCGACAATCCAAACAGCAATGGACAAACCAAGCCCGAGACTATCTGTTTTAGACCGTGATTTATCTACTTGGTAAAAACGGTCGAATATGTTGGCCAGCTCCTCTTCTTTCCTCCCGATACCATTATCAGCTACCTCAATATTTATCGTATGCTTCGTTTCATATGCGGAAAGTTTCACAACACCATGTTTATCTGTATATTTCATCGCATTATCCAACAGGATGATGAGCAGCTGATGAATACGATCCCGATCCCCATAAAATGTGATAGCTGGCAATGGCGCCAGAGATATTTCTTTTCCTTGGAACTGAGCGAATTCTGCATAATGCCCGACTATATCCTGCAGCAGTTCGTTCAAGGCAAATTTTTTACGATCGAGTTGGATTGTGTTCGAATCTGACCTAGCGAGTGTCAATAAATTTTTTACAAGCTTAGTGAGTCTGCGGCACTCCTTTAGAATAACGGAGACATCATCCGCTTTCTCCTGAATTGTCGCTTGCGGGGATTGCAGCAGCACTTCTCCGCGCGACTGAATAACTGCGATCGGGGTCCGGATTTCATGTGAAGCATCTGAGACGAATTGCTGCTGCTTATCCCAAGCGTGTTTGATCGGCCGCAGCGCCCGGGCAGCTAGAAAGAAACCAGCAGCCACAGCGAATATGATACCAACCACACATCCGACAATCATGATATGCAGCAAACGCGACATGACTTGATTTTCCACATCGATATTACGAATGAACGTCACAGTAACGGGGTTGCCCTGAAGAATAGCTTCCACACTGATAACCCGGTATTTTACTTCCTGCAAGGCAACATCCTTCAAGACTTTTTGTTTTTCAGGAATCAGTTTCTTACGATTCTTTGTTATGATAGCCTCGTCAAATACATTATCTGGATTCAACAGCTGCCCATCTTCGCTCCAGACCGCAACCGAAACGGACTGTTGTGGATTGACGCCGGGCGGTTTCATATTCGGCATCAAACGATGTTCTTTTTCCAATTGCCCAACGGCGTCTAACAATGAATGATCTACATCTTTATAAATGTACGTATGAACATAATCATAAATTACAAATCCCATGACCAAAATAAACAGTGTAAACACAATCGAATGCAGCAAGGTCAGGCGCAGGCGGGTTTTTTTGAACATGTCAGTTCTCCTTTGGCTCTTTTAAAATATAGCCGATGCCACGTACATTTTGAATATCTTTATGATAAGAAAATGGCTCCAATTTTTTACGCAAATGGTGGATATATACCTCCACAATCGCCACCGTCGTTTCTGAATCGTACCCCCAGACACGGTCATATATTTGTTCCTTCGTGACAATTTTCCCGCTGTTATGGATGAGATATTCCAACAGTTCATACTGGGTGATTGTTAATTTCACTTCATTGCCATCAACAAAGATTGGCTGCTCTTTGCCAGATAGTGTGATCCCGCGATAACAAAGCGTATGGTCAATTGTCAAATTGCCGCTTCTTCTAAGCAAAGCCCGAATTCTGGCAATTAGCTCCGGTCCTTGAAAAGGCTTGACCAAGTAATCATCACCGCCCATTTCCAGACCTTTGACGCGATCATCTAACGCATCCTTGGCTGTGACAAAAAGTATCGGTACCATCATATTGGCAGCACGAAGCTTTTTTAAAATGGAAAATCCATCCAGGTCGGGAAGCATCACATCCAATAAAATGACATCATAAATATTTTGCATAGCCAAGTAGAGCCCTTCTTCCCCATTTGTTGCAGTCTCGATCGTAAACTCATCCTGCAGCATTTTTTGCATCGCTTCCAACAAATCTGTATGATCTTCCACTATCAATATCCGCATCATTCCAGCCTCCATTTCTTATATCATATCAAAATTGCCGCCGAGATTGAAAAAACAGTCTCAGCCATCATGCTTTTACCATCACAATAAGAGGAAGACTCCCCCATTTTCACAGGGAAAAGTCTTCCTTCACTATTCAGAACGCAAAGCATAGATTGGCTGAAGCTTGGACGCTTTATTAGCTGGAAAAACGCCAAATACAATCCCGACAAAAAGTGAAAATAAAAATGGTACAGCTGCAAGTGACAAATGGAGAACGAAGGCCCCGCCAGTTATAACGGCATACAGTTTTGCCGCTGTA
This sequence comes from Tigheibacillus halophilus, assembly GCF_042683165.1. NCBI lineage: Bacteria > Bacillati > Bacillota > Bacilli > Caryophanales > Bacillaceae > Tigheibacillus > Tigheibacillus halophilus. Next base: position 391,466 of record NZ_JBHUIZ010000006.1, on the reverse strand, counting down.
AAGCCTATAGCCACACCAATAACACCGCCAAATGCACTTAAAACAATTGCTTCCATCAAAAATTGTACAAGGATATCTTTACGCCTGGCGCCGATTGCCTTGCGGATGCCAATTTCTTTGGTCCGTTCAGACACGGAAACAAACATGATGTTCATGATGCCAATACCTCCAACGAGCAGCGAAATGCTTGCTATTCCTGCCAGCAGTGTTGTCATGGTATCATTCACAGCATCCATTGTATCCATCACATCCTGTTGGTTCGTTATGGTATAGCTATCCGCATCCTGGTTAAAGAGGGAATAAAACAACCGTTCCAATTGCCCTTCGACTAAATTTATCTGCCCTTCTGTTGTTTGCACGGATAATGATTGAATCGAAAGCGTCTGCAAAAGCCGTTCTGCTGTATGGATAGGAATGATAATCGTGTTGTCCCCACTTTGGCCAATTGTACTCCCTTTAGATGCCAGCACACCAACTACTTTATAAGAGGTGCCATTCAGCTGGATTTTCTGATCAACCGGGTTATCTGTACCAAATAGATTTTCCGCAGTTTCTGAACCGAGAACAGCTATTTTTTGTCTGTATTCGTCATCCAGATCTGATAAGAATCTTCCGTTCGTTAAAGATAAGCCCTTGATATGCTGGTACGCAGATGTTGTCCCTGTTAAACTGACCTGGGAAGATGTATTTCCGCTTTTCGCTGTTACCCTGCCAGATACTTGCGGAGCGACATACGCTACCCCATTCAGCTTTTTTACCTGCTGGATATCGTCATTCGTTATATCTCCCTGATCTGCATCTGTTACATTGACAGTCAGCAAATTCGTTCCTAAACCATTAATTTGCTCTGTAACAGATTGTGTAGACGATTTGCCAATGGAAACAAGAGCGATGACAGATGCGACGCCGATGATGATTCCCAGCATAGTTAAAAAAGAACGCAATTTGCTTGTTTGTATATTCCGCAATGCCAATTTTACTGACTGCATCACCCCCATAGTAATTCGCTCCTTTGGTCATACAGCTTTCCGTCTTTCATTTGAATAATTTTCTTGGCCTGCTTGGCCACTTCCATATCATGTGTGATCATGACCAATGTGTGGCCCTGTTTTTGCAAGTCCTTTAGCATCTGAAGAATGTCAGCACTTGTTTTACTGTCCAAGGCACCTGTAGGCTCATCCGCCAATAAAATGGATGGCCGGCAAACAAGTGACCTGGCAATAGCCACCCGCTGCTGCTGACCGCCGGATAATTGTGCAGGAAGGTGCGACGCTCTATTAAGCAAACCTACCTTTTCCAGACATTCTTCAGCATTCTTTCTTCGCTGCCTGCTGTTGATGCCGTTGTACAGCAAAGGCAATGCTACATTTTCCACCGCAGTCAGTTTTGGCAGCAGATGAAAACTCTGAAATATAAACCCGATCCGCTTATTTCGAATAGCGGCCAGCTGGTTGTCATTCATCTTAGCTACCTGTTCACCAGCAAGTGTATATTGACCTTCATCAGGCTTGTCCAGGCAACCAATCATATTCATCAAAGTGGACTTCCCGGAACCTGATGGACCAATAATGGCTATGAATTCTCCCTCTTTGACAGTTAAGGATACATTATCTAAAGCTGTGATGGACGCATCACCAATATGATATTGTTTATTTAACTGCTTCATCTCGATCAATATCTTTTCCATTATTCACCACCCCTTCCTGGGCCTTGGCTGGAACCACCCATTCCACTGCCATTATTTCCTCCAGGCATCATGCCAGGTCCTTGATTACCATTGCCGGGACCTTGGCCGCCCTCTGGACCATCGCCGAGCCTCATGCCATCTCCCATTTCAGAGGATTCCTTGGTATCCCCCTTACTTCTCTCAATTGTCGGCAGCTGCACTTTTTGCCCTGCCTCCAAACCGCTCGTGATTTCAACATAGGTGTCATTATATATACCAGTTTCCACTTCGATCCGTGAGGTGGCCCTCCCTGCATTCGATTCCGCCGCATCACTATCTTTTTCACCATCTGCAAGTACAACATACTTTTGGTCACCACTCGTATGTACGGCTTCAACCGGCACATAAAGAGCATCTTCCGCACTCTCGGTCAGAATGCTCGCTTCCGTAGACATACCGACTTTCAGCTTTTTTGCATCTGTGATGCTGACCGTAACATCGAAGGTAGCCACCCCATTATTCGCCTCACCTTCACGAGCTACATTCGTTACTTTGCCTTTGAAGGTTTCATCCGGAAATGCACTGGCAGTTATGTCACTCGTTTGTCCAACTTTCACTTTGGAAATATCCAATTCATCCACTTTAATCGTTGTCTTCAGCTTCTTATAGTTAGTAATGTGAGCCACAGCTTGATCATTATTGACTTTATCACCGCTGGAAACATCCACTGAAGTGACTGTACCGCTTATAGGAGCGACAAGCGGATCACTCCCATCCGTGAAAGTGAGAAGTTCATCCCCTTTTTTTACGGTGTCATTTTTGGAAACCAATACTTCGTTCACTTCGTCCATGCTGCTTGTTTTAACATCCTTGCTGCTGGCTGATGCGACTGATCCGGAACCACTTATTTCCACATTCAATTCCCCTTGCTTCACAGTTGTTGTAGCATTCGCAGCCATGACAGGGTTTTGGTCGTGCTTGAAATGAAAATACACCCAACCTCCTCCCGCTGCCAAAACAACTAATATACAAACCGACATAATCCACTTCTTCATCGATCCAACATCCTTTCCTAAAAAATGATTAGCCCTACAATCTGCTAACCACATTATCCAACCCAAAACTTAAATTTTACTTAACAATGAAAAATAGACAAAAAAGAAACAGCCCCGCCGCTTATCACAAATTGTAACGATGGCGAGCACTGCCTTGTAAAATATCATCTATCAAAATTCCTTACACAAAGATTCAAGCTGAAAAAATTATCGACATGCTTGAAGGAATCACGGTAAGATTTGACGGGGTAGATAAACAGCTCAGCTCCATGGACAAACGATTTGACGGCATCGATGCAAGACTTGACGGCATGGACAAGCGGTTGGATACTGTAACCCATAGGCTGGACATGCAGGGGGAAACACTGAAGGAGCATGGACAAATGCTACGTCCACTTCAAACCGGACAAGAACACCTAAAGGCTGAAATAGACGGGATAAAGCTTTCCAACGAACGGGAGTTCAGTTCTTTGAAAGAGTCTCTCGCCGAGCATAATATTAAGTTAGACCTTCTACACGAGGACACTTGGGAACATAAAGTGGATATCCGCCGCATCAAAAAAACGATGGCTATAGAGTAGATGATTTTACACAAACAGCTTTTCAGCAACAATAAACCTTCATCAATTACACCGCAGCGCAATATTCCTCAAAGGCGTGCAAATGTCCGCTCTTTTCTTATGTTCCGTAATTTGCGGCCTCATAGTTTCTCCCACACATCCATAAAACAAAACAAGCACAGTCCATTACAGACCATGCCTGTTATTGAAAGCAACCATACTATCTATATTTTTCCAACAGGATGGATCCAGCTGACATTATCTCTCTAAATGCCTCATCCGACATCAACTTCTTATCATGTTTCTGTTCAAGTAACCGTTGAAAACCTTCCATATGTTTCACTACTTTTTTATGCATATCCTTCTTCTCATACTGCTCAACCGCTGTTAAATGCATTTCAAACAAATGTGCATCCTGGGCTTCTTTAATCTCACCAGCCTCTTCCATGTCGGCCACAAGTTCTTTTATGCTTGATGCAGTAACTTTTTGATTAATAGAAATCTTTTCAGATAACTTATTCGCTTCACCCGAAGCATCCAGTTCCTGACCATACACATTTCGTATTTTCAAATCATTCGAAAACGAAGCATTCAATTCATATTTGCCTGCCTGCAATTCTGGAACTTTCCCCTCAAAAACAAACGCTGTCCCAGACGTATTAGTTTCCACTAAATGCAGCACCACTTGTTGGCCGTCAATATCGCCTAACAACGACCGATCACCACTCAGCATGACATAATCGGCAAACTTCACTTGCACCCGGATTGAATCGCCAGGCAAGTAACTTTCTTCTTTTCCCTGCACAATACTTATCGATTTCAGCGCAGGCGCAGGAAACTCACCTTCTTTTTCCCATTTCAAGAATGCCGGGTTGAATTGAATGAAATCCATGTTTGTATCATTTTCATATAACAAACCGATATTGCCATGATCCAAATTGGTCAGGCTGGAATATCCGTAAGCCCCTTCTTTCACCAGTTGGGAGTATTTCCAATCAAACTTATATTGAATCCTGCCATTCGGATAAGTGCCATCTTCTTTAATCAACCCCGCCTTGACAGTTCCATTGACGCGAGAACTGGAATCTCCTGCACTGGCAAAAATCACTGCTTCCTGATTATCGATTTGGCCATTATATCTGATCGCAGTCATTTGTGAATACGGGGCAACCAAGCCATGCTCTGTAACTACTTCCGCATCCCACGTTTCACCGCCGTTAAAGCTGGTTGCAATTTGCGCATATCCCGAATAATTTCGCATAAACAGCTTAAGCTGCCCATCAGGCATTTCCACAACCTGGCTTTCAGTCAACTCGTTACTGCTTCCTGTGAATGTCCTTTCGTTCAGAACTTCGCCATCGACTATCCTGCCCTCATTCGGTGACTCGCCGCGTCTCCATGTCTTTCCGTTGTCATCACTATAGATGACCGCACTGGCTTGTGCATTGTTTTCATTGGTGAAATAAATCGGATATACCAGTCTGCCTTTGTGTGGTCCATTTTTCATTTGTATTCCTGTCCCAGGACCAGCCCCCAAAAACGCCATCCACTCTTCTTTTACGGCATCATTCAGATTCATAGGGCCATCCCACGTCTTTCCTTCATCATCACTGTGCCATAATTCCAAGTAAGATGTTTTTAATGGCTTCAAAGGCGATTCATCCACGAAAATATTACTTATTTTACTGCCATCCTGGTACAAATTTCTTTTTTCGTCTACTGTATAGCCTGTCTTCTGGCCATCTTGGTCGTAGACAACACCATCTTTTCGAATGGTATATTCTTGTTCGTCTTTATCATAAAGCACCATATAATCTTTACCGTCTATCGTTGCATAGCCATTTCCTTTTTGTGCAGTTGGAAATCCGCCGCCCTCCGGAAAACCTAATACAAGCGAATAAATTCTTTTCGTATCAGCATCCTGCAGTAAGGACTGATCAATGTTAGACGCAGCACCTGGATAATCGTTAACGAGGATACCATCTTTTTCCCATGTATCTCCTTGATCCAGACTCCTTCTCACCATCATATCAATGTTAGCTGGCGAATCACCCGCATGATCAATCCGTTTATCAATCCCGGCAATCAACGTACTATCCGCCGTGTTTAATAACGCTGGTATACGATATGCCTTTGAGTTGTAAAGTCCGGGATAAAAGACAGAATCAGGTTCTGTAATCAGCGCATCACCTGGTTTCGGATTCGTCACTGCTTCTGCGGCTGTCACCCCCGTCATCTTCTGCAATACTTGATCAGATAATGGTTTGCTGTAAACTTCCGCAAAATCGATTACACCATTGAATTCATAGTTGTTGCTATTTCCCGCTCTTTCTGTCCTGCCCAATTGTGCGCTGTTCGGCTCAAAAATTTGATCCATAAACTGCCGTTCTGCATTTTTATCATGTAACACCCGCTCCCCATCCAAAAAGAGCTTGTATCCTTCTTTCTTGTCTGCAGTCATCGCCATGGTATGAACCTGATTTTCTTTCACGTTCACATTCGTTTTAATATGAATGTTTTTAGCCGGTTTGCCTGGCTCCTCATATCTGTTTTCACTACCAATTGCTGAAGGTGTTACATACACATGGAAATGTCCATTGGCAAGTTTATTATTCGAAAGGGAAAATAAAGACATAATGCCGTTGCCTTCATAGAGAAACCTTACCACGATTGTACCTTCCTCAAGGTTTTTAAGCTGATCTACCTTGTCATTCAGGTTCGTAAAATGCTTTCGAGGGATGATCTGATTCTCTTGATGAAAAATCAAGGCATCATTCTCTTTCTTCAAGTTCTCTGCGAAAGTATTCGTTGAAAAACAAAGAAAAATAGTAACAAACATCGTCAACATGGTCAGTAATTTTCTCAAATGACACTCTCTCCCTATAGTATTTTTGAGGAATCGACTTTCAGCTGCAGCGTTGACAATCCACACCTCTTCAAATGCAATTTCCAATATTTGCTATTTTGTGCAGTATAGTATTTTCGAAACGCTTTCACAACACAAATCTTGCTTTTTTCTACAGCTATATTGCTATTTTTAAAGTATGCCAATTAACAATTATTTTAATTAGGACTTTCCTGCTACGTCTCCAACAATAACCGGTACGACGAGGAGTGGAACCTGTACGAAAATAAGCAGCGTGGCCCTCTTTAGACCACACTGCCAATTTGGGGATCATCCTCTTCCTATAACTGCGCTTGCAAAAGGCAGCCTTTAAGATTTTCCTCTTAAAAACTGCCTTATTCCGTTCAAAAAATCTATGTTATTCCAACCCGAAATCAAAATATGCTTTTGCATTTTCATAAGCTATACCTTGGACTATTTTCCCTAGAAAATCAATATCGTCCGGCACTTCGCCGTTTTCCACCCATTCCCCAATAAAGGAACAGACAAGCCGGCGAAAATATTCATGTCGTGGATAAGACAGGAAACTCCTTGAATCTGTCAGCATGCCAATAAATTGGCTGAAAACCCCCATGTTTGCCAGAGCCTGCATCTGGGCGAGCATTCCCGATTTGGTATCGTTGAACCACCATGCAGTGCCGAATTGGATTTTTCCTGGAATACCTCCACCCTGGAAGCTGCCAATAATTGATGCAATGGTTTCATTATCATTTGGATTCAATGAATAAAGCACTGTTTTTGGCAGCGCGTCTGCTTTATCCAGACTGTCCAGCAGGCTGACAAGCGGTTTGGCGATGTCTTCGTCATTCATCGCATCATATCCGGTGTCAGGTCCAAGCTTTTCAAACATTCTTGTATTATTATTGCGCAGCGCGTTAATGTGATATTGCATGACCCAACCGCGTTTGGCATATTCCTTGCCCAAAAATGTCAATGTATGAGAGCGGAATTTCTTTTCATCTTCCAGACTGACTTTGTTGCCTTTTCGTGCGTCAGCAAAGAATTGTGCTGCTTCTTCTTCAGTTGCCTTGGCATACATCATGGTATCGATCGCATGATCGGAAACCCTGCCGCCAACGGAATGGAAAAACGCCACACGTGATTGCAATGCTTTCAGGTACGCTTGATATGAATCTATCTCCATGTCAGAAGCTTTTTCCAAAGCTTTCACGTATGATGGAAAGCCATCTCCATTGATTGCCAATGCCTTGTCCGGGCGGAATCCTGGAACTACTTTGACAGGGAAATCTTTTTCTTCTTGCAGTTTATGATGGTATGTCAAGTCATCTACGGGGTCATCCGTTGTGCATACTACTTTGACATTGGACTTATGAATGAAGTCACGCGCCCCAAAATCGCCGCTATTCAGCTTTGCATTCACTTTTTCCCAAATAGCCGGTGCTGTTTCTTCATTCAGACAATCATATATATCGAAAAAACGCTGCAGCTCCAAATGTGTCCAATTATACAGCGGATTGCCAATGAGCATTGGAACTGTTTTGGCCCAGGCAAGGAATTTTTCATAATCGCTCGCATTTCCTGTAATATAGGCTTCATCTACTCCATTGCTGCGCATTGCTCGCCATTTATAATGATCACCGTACAGCCACACCTCTGCTATATTGTTGTATTGTTTGTTTTCATAGATTTCCTCCGGCTGCAAATGGCAATGATAATCGATAATCGGCATATCTTTTGCATAATGATGGTACAGTTTCTCAGCTGTGCTGTTGTGCAACAAAAAATTTTCATCCATAAATTTTTTCACTACAATCACCCTTTCCTATGTCTGGCCCCTGTCTCCGTGAAAAGGGCCCCGCGTTGATCATTTTCCCTGAAAACTTCGGCAACTGCGATATACCAGCATTGTCTCATATGCAGAATTGTTCATATGAACAACTGAACAACTGCTCTTAGCAGATTTATAAATCCAGCATATCCACATGGCGTCCAATATGACTCACCAATGCAGCGCGGTACGTATCTTCCTCATCGTCCAATGTTTGAAAGAATTCATCTTTGAATAAGAAACGGCCATCAACATCTTTCGCTGTCAATAACAGACCATATGTCACATGGATCAGCTGCCTCGCATTGTCATCATCCATATATTCCGTCAACTCACTGTCAGCTGCACAGTCAAGCGGCTTGATGGCCTCGAAGTCAGGTGTAATATGATAATATTTCAATGCTTCATCCACATGTTCGAGCGCATAAGCATGCATGCGCCGGTATAGCTCCGGATTTGCCTGAGCTACTACACGCACAGCTTCCAGCCAGTTTGTGCCAGCCGTTTTAACATGGAGTACACCGTTTGTATATTTGGCGATGATTGGAAATACGGAAAACTTGTCACTTCCGGAATGAATGCTTAATTTATAACCGAAATAGGCAGCGATTTGAGCATGCTCACATAATTCTTTTTCAAACTGCTCCAAATCGCCAATATAATCGATGCCTTTTTGAAATTCGCCGCAAAACCTTGGCGCAAGGCTTGCCACAGCAACATGCCGCAGCTTCAATTCATTAGCGACAAAAAAATGCTGGCTCGGTGTGGTGATCGTCTCCGTTTCATCGATAGAAATTTCAAAGTCGAAATCCCTGTCCAGCTTGCTGATATATGCATCATACACATGCGCCATATAAGTGATGGCATCACCGTAAAGCAGTACATTTTTCATGAGTGTCACTTCATCGAAAGTGATTTCCAGGCCGTCAAGATGGCATGTTTTGTTTAAATAAGCTTCCTTATAATGTGATTTTGTCGCTTCATCCAAGGCGTCATAGTCAGAGCGGATCTCTTCTTCTGTAGCTGATTCGTATTTTTTCTGAATCTGATCGGAGCAATCCAACGTCAGCATGGAAACACCTAACCCAAGCGCGTATTTAATATCTTCCTCTGTTTTAATATGGTCGCCGTCCGCCCCATAGCCATCCTTGTAACCTTCTTGAAAAACAGCGAAGGCAGCTGCATCCAGCATATCGTTCATTGTGCGGTTGGTCAGGGTCAGCTCCCGGATGCTTTGCTGTGCAAGTATCGGTTTCACACGACGGTTGCGGACAGTTTCGATATGCCCTGGCGATGCCAGCCCTAAACGATCCCCAAGACCCATGGTAGCCGCCTTGGTTCCGAAAGCCCGGGGTACTGTATAATCAAAGTAACGATTCAATACTAAACGGTTTGCATGCGATAAAGGGCATACTTTTCCAAGGTCGTTGACTGTGTCGCCTTCCAATGCATCATACAGCTCTCCTTCACCGGCTGCGAGCAGGTATTTTGCTTTGTGGTCGTTGATCATGAGCAATTTAGTATGCTCTGAAGTTGTCAAAGATTTTTCATAGATTTTGATGTTGTCATCGGAAGAAGGCAACTTGCCTTCTCCGAGTTCTTTCAACACTGATCCAACATGTTCCATATTCTGAACAGCTCCTTTTTGTGAACGGTTTCATTTTCAAGTCATTTTTTACCGGCTTCTCACCCTATTTTCCGGAAAATTTTCCGGAAAAATAAAATAACAACGTTGTTATAACAATCATAAACTATTTTTAAAAATACAACAACCGTTTTCAGTGAATTTGTTTGGTCGAAAAACTAATATTTACAATGCAAACGGCTTTTGATAGATGAAAATGTTCGTGTTGTATGATACCATTAGAAAAAACAAATGTTGCGGTACAGGGGATCATGACAATGCATGTGACAATCAAAGATATTGCCAAGACAGCTGGCGTCAGTTATTCAACTGTTTCTAAAGCATTGAACAACAGCCCGCTTGTCAAAGAAAACACAAAGCGTAAAATAGTTCAAATTGCAGAAGAGATGGGTTATGAGCCCAACTATGCTGCACAGCGGCTTGTTTCCAAAAATGCCAAAATCATAGGTCTGATTTGGCCGACCATCGAAAGAACTGTACTTTCAACGCTTGTCAGCAAAATCAGCGACGAGATGTCCAAAACACCATATTCCATGATCCTTTCCGTTGATCCACTTCAAAAATCAATGGAAACCTTCAAGAAATTCCAAGTGGACGGCATCATTCTGTTTGAAGAAAATATCCATCTCGATATCAAACCAAACAGTACACCCTTTATTTCTTACGGTGTATCAGGCAGAAATAACAACCTATATCCGATCATCGATCCCAATCATGAAAAAGCGATGAATGAAGCAGTCAACTATCTCTCTGGTTTGGGACACACTGATATTTTATATATAGGAAATGTTTCTTCTATCGATCCATTTCAAATGGAGAAGTATCTTGGGTTTAAAAAAGCGATGGAAAAACACGGCCTCCCCATTGATGACAGTCATATCATCGATACGGGCGGGCTGGATTGGTATGATGGCTATGTCACTGTGAAAAATGTTCTGCAAAGCGATTCCCTTCCTACAGCGATTGTAGGGGGCAGCTATGATATCAGCGGCGGAATCATCCGCTGTCTGAAGGAAAATAATATCAGTATTCCAAAGGATATTTCAGTCATCAGTTATGATAATATCCCGCAAATGGCTAACATGGAAATACCGCTGACATGTATCGGCGTCAGAATAGAAGAACTTGCAGCATCAATCGTAGAATCGATCATCCAACTGGTAGAACAAAAGCATTTAGGCTGGCAGACGAAAAGGATGACTCCGACACTTACCGAAAGAGAATCATGTGCGTATAAAGGAATCGATCCAGCTTGACTTGTATCTTTATTCCCGACTACCATTGAAAACCCTTTCACAAAACAGCCAAGGGCTGTGTGTCAGCAGTTTTTCTTTTTTCTTTATTTGTTTACTCAACAAATATGAACATCACATGATAATAAGGGGGATCTATGCATGGTTACCGGAGACGGCGCATACATCAAAAAAATTAACAGAAGCTTGATCTTGCAAAAAATAATGGAGCATGAATTTATATCACGCGCAGAATTGGCAAAAATAACCGGGCTCAATAAAGCGACCATTTCCGTGCAGGTTGCCGATTTACTTGATGAAGATCTTATCTATGAAACACAGCAAGAACATAATGCGATCGGAAGACGCCCGATCATGCTTTCCATCGATGAAGATACAGGCTTCATCCTTGGCATTGATTTGGATTATAAGCATATCCAATTTGCAGTTTCCAATTTGAAAGGTAATATCGTGGAAAGCAAAAGCATTGATTTGACTACAGACGATTATGAGGAAATCATAGCCCTGCTGGTGGAACAAATCAGTGCTTACCAGAAAAAATATGCTTTCAGCCGCTATGGCTTGGTCAATGCCATCATTGGCGTCCATGGCACTGTAAATAAGGAAGAAATGATTTATTTCATTCCGAAATATAAATGGCAGCATAAAGATATGAAAACCGACTTGAAAAAACAGCTGGACCTGGATATTTTCATTGAAAACAATGCCAATCTGTCTTCTTTAGCAGAAAAAGTATACCAATACCACCATAGCAGCAACCTGATGACAATCATTTTGCGTTCTGGTATTGGCGCAGGCATGATGGTCGATGGAAAGCTTGACAGAGGTTATCACGGATATGCCGGTGAAATGGGACATATGATCATCCTGCCGAATGGCAAACCTTGCAATTGCGGTAATCACGGCTGTTGGGAGCTTTATGCCGCTGAGCCGCAGTTGTTTGCCACTTTGTCCGAAAAACTGGGAAGAAGCATTGAAAACTATGATGACATCGAACAGCTGATTGCTAAAAATGATCCTGCTGCCAATGAATTGCTTCATACATTCATTTTTTACCTGGCTGTTGGCCTGAACAATGTGATCAACCTGTACAATCCGGAAACACTGGTGCTAAACAGCCGGGTATTGGAGCTTTATCCGAACGCGATTGCTGAAATAAAAAGCCACTTGCATTCCAATGTCAGCCAATACGGTGAAATTGCCTTGTCCAAGCTGGGCAGCCAGGCATGCATGATGGGAGCATGTGCTTTTGGAATCCAGCTCTTCCTTGAGTTTTCCGAGTTGTACTTGGCAACGAAACCAATTGCCATCCAGCAAATAAAGGAGGACATTTCATGATAACTGCGGCCGATTCTACGATTACCCAGGCTGAAAAACCAAAGGTGAATTTCGCCATTGCTGGCTGCGGTACAATTGCCAGGACACATATTGAAGCTATCAAGCTGCATCCAAACGCACAGCTGGCTGCACTCTATTCCAGCAATATGGAAAAAGCGACGCAGTGGGGCAAAGAATTCGAGGTCAGTTGCTATACAGATTATGAAAAGATGCTGCAATCACCCGCGGTTGATGCTGTCATCATTCTAACACCAAGCGGCAGACACGCCGAATTTGGCATCCCTGCCGCGCGGGCTGGTAAGCATGTCATTGTGGAGAAGCCGATTGATACAACACTTGAAAAATCCCGACAGTTAATCGAAGCGTGCCACCAAGCAAACGTCAAACTAAGCTGCATTTTCCAGCATCGCTTTGATGAGGCAATTATGGCCTTGAAGCATGCCATCGAAACAGAGAAACTCGGTCCATTGCATTTTGGCTCCTCACGGACAACCTGGTACCGGCCGCAGGAATATTATGACAGCGGAAAATGGCGTGGGACAATGGCTTTGGATGGCGGAGGCGCCTTGATGAACCAGGCGATCCATTATATCGATCTGCTGCTGTACACGATGGGTCCTGTAGAGGAAGTCCATGCATACTGTGCGACGCGTGCCCATGAGCGGATCGAGGTAGAGGATATTGCTGCCGCTGTCTTGAAATTCAAATCCGGGGCGATCGGCATGATTGAAGGCAACACCGCCGCATATCCTGGATTTGAGACAACGTTGGATGTTTTCGGCCAAAATGGAAGTGTACGCATTGTTTCTGATGAAGTGTCCGAATGGCATGTCAAAGGGGAAGAAAATGAGCAGAAACACACCGAGGCGGAAGTTCAAGCAGCAGCTGCCGGTAGAGACACACAGAAAAACATCTCTGTAAAGTCTTTTGTCCGTCAATATGCCGATATCGTGGAAGCCATTGTCCAAGATCGTGAACCGCTTGTTAACGGCAAAGAGGCCCTCAACTCCCTCGCATTGATACTGGCAATCTATCAATCTGCCGAATCCGGCAAACCTGTAGCACTTGATGCATTTGCCAGGAATTGAAAAAACTGCGCCATCGAGAGGTGCAGTTTTTTTCATGCAATGGTTAGATCGAAAATCGCGTATCTACAGCAACAGATACGCGAAAAAGATACTAATCGCCCCGAACATGAGTGAGTATGGAAGATTATACCAGGTGATTTTATACGGACTTGCGCCTGTATTGACTGCCGTGATAGTCACAACCAATCCATAGGTTCCAATCGGGATGATGCCAATGGCACTGCAGGCCAGCATGATTGCCAAGCTCAGCGGACTCATCACTTGCAGCAGGACACCGCTGATGCCGCCAAAAATCCCCATTGTTGCTAATGGATGGACCCCTAGAATACTCAATACAATAAAAAATAACAGAATGAAAATCATAATCAATAATGGATAGTCCGCAACCATGACAATCGGCTTTTGCAGCATTTCAAGCATTGGCGACGCATTTAGACTATTGGAGAAAAAAGCCATCGTCACAAATAACACGATAAAATTTTGCATCGTATTAGTTTTGTCCTTCCATGTGTTCCACCCAATGATCCAGAAGCTTCTCCCCCTTTTCATCAGCAGTGCCCAGATAAATGAAAATGGGAAAATCGCTATCGTGACAGCAAAAATGAAATCCAAGCCAAACCCATTCGCTAGCAAAATAACAGAGAGCAGGAATAAAACGAGTGAGATGAGCAGAACCGTCATTTTACGGATTTTGCTTTTCGAAACAGATACCTTTTTTTCCCCATAAAATACATTCTCGTCCCCGGAAGGGATGCTTGCCGCTTCCTGTGTCTCCATTCCTTGCCCCGTTTTTTCAAGCGTGACTGCCACTTTATCCGCCTGGTAGGGAAATTTCTTGAAATAGCGCCAGCCCCAGCATGCATCGATTGCGAACACAATAATGGAAATAAGCAATGTCCAAGGCAGCAGGGTCACGAAGTCTACACCCGTGATAAATATGGATGTAATCAGTAATATTTCCAGCGGGCTCCAAAGCAATGCCAGAGAATAACCGCGCAAGGTCGACATCATGATGAAGGAATCACCAAGCTTTTTCTTTACACGCTTCAAATTATCCTTTAACACATCTTGCGCGATAGTAGCGGCGGAAAGATTTAAAAACGCGGTTAAAAACAGCATCGTGATCGTACTTCTCGGATAAAGTGTGCCGAGATTTTTGACATTTGCCTGCAGCAAAGAGTGCAGCAGCCTGTCGAATCTACCTGCCTTTACCACACTGTTCATCCATGGCAGCATGGCAAGCAGTGTCAGCAAAGACATATTCGATGTTAAAATAGCTGGGGTTTCCCATACAGACATCCCTGATGAGGCAAACAAAAAGCCGCCTGCAATGATGAAACACGCGCCAAGTATTTGGAACAGCCGCGGCGCCAATGGAAAAGATACGAGCAGCATCAGCAGGCCAAACACACCAATGAAATAATTCAGCGAACTATTTTCCAAAAACACATTCATAATATGTAGCACGAATACAAAGGCGTAATAGATATATAGATAATTGACAAAACGAGGTCGAATCATTGCTTTCCTCTCTTCCCCAAAGTGATACAAAGTAGACAGACGAAGAGAAACGACTGCTTTTCAAGCCGTTTCTCTCATTTTCTATGCATTACATCACGGATCATGTACCTTTGCTCAGCCGATATGAGATGGCAAGGATTCCTCCGTCAGTGTTTCATTCATGCTGCCAGTACGGTAACCCCGCAAGTCCATTGCGATGTATGAAAAACCGAGCCCTTTCAATGCCGTATCAATCTGTTCAGCGCGGGCAATCAAATTAGCGGCTTGTTCAGATGACACTTCGATACGCGCGATGTCGCCATGATGGCGGACACGTACCATATCAAATCCCAGGCTGGCAATGAACCTTTCGGCTTTGTTTACTTGATCGATTTTCTGCTGATCCAGACGGACGCCATACGGTATCCGTGATGCAAGGCTGCAGGATACGGGTTTATTCCATACCGGCAAATCCAGTTCCTTGGACAGTTCACGAATTTCTTTCTTATACAACACAGCTTCCTGAAGGACACTGCGGACGCCAGCTTCCGTTCTTGCCCGCAGTCCCGGGCGGAAGTCAAGCTTGTCATCCATGATCATGCCATCGAGTACATATGGATAGTCAAGCGCCATCGCCATTTCATTTAACCGGCTATAAAGCATTTTCTTGCTGTGATACCAGCTTTCCGGTGTATTGGCAACAATCGCTTCGTTTTCCAGTTCTTTCATCGCTGTCTGCTTCACAGGAATGCCGAGCTTCTCAGCTAAAGCTATCGCGCCGTCGAATTCTTCTTCGCGGAATAACTCTGATGCGACAACAACAGCTAACACATTATCTGCTCCCAGTTCCTGCTGCGCGCGTCGAAGCAAAAATGCACTATCCACGCCACCAGAAAATGCGACCAATACTTTTTTCATCCCTTGCAGGATTTCGCCCAGTTGAGCATTTTTTTCTGTCATTTCCATCATTTTTTTCCTCCCCTACATCATGCCAAAGCCAAAGCAGTTTCGCTTACTCGTAAAAGTCGGACATTCTTTCTCCCAAACCAGTATATTTTATATAAATACCCCTATATTTCTCATGATGCTGCATATTCGGTTTTACAATTCTTCTGATTGGGATATGATCTTTGATTGCAGCAAAGGACTTCACATATCCTATCCCTACCAGGGCCGTCCACGCCGCACCCCAGGCGGCACTGTGGTGTGATTCGGAAAGATGAATCTCTCTGCCGAAAACATCTGCCAAAATTTGCACCCAGATTTCCGACTTGGACAAGCCGCCATTCACAGTAATCCGTTTTGGCGTACCGGCCAACTTTTCCAAAGACAAACCGATTTGATAAAGATTCAGTGCAATCCCTTCCAACACAGCCCGTACCAGGTGCTGTTTCCGGTGGGCAATGGTCAGGCCATAAAAAGAGCCCTTTGCCGCCTGATTCCACAAAGGCGCCCTTTCACCGTTGACATACGGTAAAAACAAGACCCCCTCCGCACCGGGAGCTATGTCCGCTGCCCCGGCCAGAAGCTCCTCATGGCTGCCTTCAAATTCGAGCATTTCTTTTAACCATTGCAGTACGATACCGCCATTATTTGTCGGTCCGCCGATGATCGATGTATCTTCTGTAAATGCATAGGTAAAGGTTGCCCTATTTTCGTCTATCGGCGCACCTTCCGTGAATTGCCGGATAGCTCCACTTGTTCCTACCGACACAGCCACCTCTCCAGGTTCGATTGCCCCATCGCCAAGATTGGCAAGCTGTCCATCAGCCGAACCTGCAACAAACGGTACATCAGCTGAAATACCGAGCTCGGCAGCCACCTCCGGCTTGAGACCATTTAAAACCGTGTCAGGCGGGACAATCTCAGAAAGCTGTTCTTTTTGAATACCAGCCAGCCGCAATACTGTTTCATCCCATTTTTTTGTTGTGACATTGTACAGTCCTGTGGCTGATGCCATCGCGTAATCGATCACCCGTTTACCAAACCAATGCCAAAGGAGATATTCCTTCATGGATAGAAAATAAGCTGCCTCCTGATACGGCATAAAGGCCGTTTCCCGCATCCAATGCAGCTTCACAAAAGGAGACATCGGATGGATAGGGGTGCCCGTCCGGGAATACACTTCTTTGCCGGCCCCGCTGTTCAATTTTACCGCCTGTTCACTGCTGCGCCCATCTGACCAAATCAACATATTGGACAAAGCCCTTTTGTTTTTATCAACGCAAATCAGTGAATGCATGGCGCTTGAGAACCCGACAGCAAGCAACGTATTCCCTTCATCACGGATTGCTGCTGCAGCACTCTTCAGCACCTGGCGTGTTTTTACTAAAATTTCATCAGGATCCTGTTCTGCCCAACCGGGTACCGGATGAAGAGTCGTTATCATTTCCTCTGCTTCTGTGAGAAGATTGCCATTTGTATCGTATACGACTGCTTTTACACTGGTTGTACCTATGTCTAAACCTATCACTGTTTTCATCAGATATGCACCTTCCATTAGACTTTCTCTGAAAAAGTTCGATCATACTGATTATATAGTCATATTCCCAAAGCCGCCATCAACGCGCAACAAAGAACCTGTGACAAAGCCACTTGCTTTATCCGAGGCAAGATAAATGGCTGCCCCTTGTAATTCCTCGGGCTCTCCAAAGCGATCCATAGGCGTATGGCTCATAATGGAAGCAATCCGTTCTTCACTAAGAATTTTACGGTTTTGTTCCGCAGGAAAAAAGCCTGGAATGATCGCGTTTACACGGATCCCGTTTGGAGCCAATTCTCTCGCCAAAAACTGGGTAACATTATTGATTCCCGCTTTTGATGCGGAATAGGTGAATACTTTCGATAATGGGGTGGTCGACGAAACAGATGAAATATTGATGATGCTGCCTTTCCTTCCCTGCTCAATCATCTTTTTGGCAAATAACTGGCATGTGAAGACAATTCCGCGTAAGTTGACGCCCATGATTTCATCCCATTCTTCTGGCGTCAATTCAAAAAAAGGCGTAGAGCTGTTTGTACCAGGTGCATTCAAGACAATATCCCAGCCGCCGGACCATGCTTCAATTTCTTCAGCAACTTTTTTCACAGTCTCTAAATCACTTACATCAGCCTGAAACGACTTTGCAACGCCACCATTCGCTGCTATATCTGCTGCTACTGCTTCCGCTTTTTCCATATTGCGTCCAACAATTGCCACTTTCGCTCCTTGGCCTGCCAATCCCTTTGCCATAGCGCTGCCCAGTACACTATTCCCCCCCATTGCAACTACAGTTTTTCCTGTCAAATCGAATAAATTTCCCAATGATGATCCCTCCGTAAATCTTGCTTCAGGTTTATTGTAAACCCTTACAAACGTCGTTATGTTAATTTGTTTGACAAACAAATTAATTACCAAATCAAGAATAACACGCAGATAGCTAATCGTCAATGACAAAAAGACTTGTCTTCAAGCGTTCAGACGATATCAGACTTGTTTTCTTTTTTCCGCTGGAACGATATTTTCATGATATCGCATAAATAAATCAAAAGGCGCGCGAAAACTGATACAAAACAGCTTTCGTCCTTTTTTATCAACTGAATTATATGCAGTAATGTTACACCATCCCATTTGTATGGTACACTCCCGTATTCTTGCGTTCGTACGTATGCTCCCCAAAAAAATCACGCTAGGCCTGCATCAGATTGGCAGAAAGATTTTCACTGCGATAGCTGTGTCAAAATATGCGATCGCACTGGAGAATGCGAAGCGATTATATATGCGAGTGCTTTATTTCTCCAGCACTCGCTTGTAATAACAGAAAAACTTGAGGTACATTCTATGTTTCAAAAATGGTCAAAAATCGTCCCTTGCATGTGGAAATAGCAAGGGACGCTGTGGCACAATGTTACTTGAGTAAGTGATGAAGCATATTTGTCAGGTCGTTTTTTACCTCATGTGGAATCTGGGTTTCCTTTTTATGTTGGACATATTGTATCAGGTTTTGCAGTTTTTTGTTTCCAGATTGAACCTTTCCTTTTTTAAAATCAGCTTCCGCATTTTCCAATTTCTTATGAATGGCGTTTTTAATACCGCCTGGACGAATATCAGCTTTGGAAATATAGCCCTTTACCCCGGAAAAATCAGCCTTTGTGATACGAACATACAATGTTTGCTGGGACTCCCTGTTCCCAGTACGATCAACAGCATAATAACGCACAAAGTTCTTTCCGCTCTTCTTTACCGTGATAGGGGCTTTATATGCTTTCCAATCACCGTCCTGCAGTTGGTACTTGATATGGTCTATTCCATCCTTGTCAGATGCTGCTAATGCAACGGTCGCCTTTCCAAAGTAGCTGCCATCTGACAGCAATTGTCCCTTCACCTTTGTGGCTGTTTCTGGAGGTGTGTTGTCATAGTTTTCCCCATTGATGGTTAGGTTCGACAATTGCATGTTCTCGACATTCTCAATCAACGTAGGTGTCTTCACACCGTCAAAACTGGAATTGGTTATTTTGAGATTCTGTACAGGAGCCCTATCGTAGGCTCTGATATAGATACCGTAATTTCCACCATTGCTGTGCAGGTTATCCACTTCAATATTGCGAATGACAGGCGTGTAATCTCCCGCATCTCCTTCTTCATACTGCATATTGACGCGTATTACCTCACCGCCGACCTCATCAACAAGGTTGTCCCGCAAGTAAATATTTTCGGCAAAGCCGCCACGGACAGAGTTTGTTTTGATTCGCAATACACGGTCCAGGTTCGGGCTGTTCATGACATTGTTTTCCGCGAACACATTCCTGACACCGCCAGTCATCTCACTGCCTACGACCACGCCGCCATGGCCATCCCGCATTTCATTTCCTTGGATCACAATATTTTCCGAAGGGACATTTATCCTTCTTCCATCGGCATTCCGTCCGGATTTGATCGCAATACAGTCGTCCCCTGTATCAAAATGAGAATCCTTGATGAGCACATTTTTACTGGATTCCGGATCGACCCCATCGTTATTGGGGCCATGACCCACCACCGTCACATCTTCTATTGTCACATTTTCCGATAGAACCGGGTTGATGAACCACATTGGAGAATCAATTAATGTAACGCCCTCGATAAGAATATTTTCACTCTCGTATGGCTGGATAAAACTTGGCCGCAAATAAGAATCCTCGCCAAATTTCCTGTCTTCTACCGCTACACCATCCTCAGCCATCTGAAACAATTCATCTCTAGCTTCTGCCTGATTCGGCTCCCCTTCTTTCCAGCCATATTCCGTTTTTCCCTTCCAAGGCCACCAGTGTTCGTTGTCGGCCTGTCCATCTAATACACCCTTTCCAGTAATCGCGATATTTTCTTGATTATGGGCATAGATTAAAGGAGAGTAATTATACAGCTCTACTCCTTCCCATCTTGATTTTACAAGCGGTAAATAGTCTTTTGGATCCTGGCTGAATTTGATTGTAGCTCCTTCTTCCAGGTGAAGATTGACATTGCTTTTCAAATGTATTGCACCAGTCAAATAAGTGCCACTTGGTACTACTACCCGGCCACCGCCAGCATCATTCGCAGCAGAAATGGCTTTATTGAATGCTTCAGTCGACTTTTTGGATTCATCACCTCTCGCACCGTAATCTACCACATTAAAGTCCCTGTCTGGGAAAGCAGGCTTTTCTATTTCAGCAAGTATGCCTGGCAATTCGTCCTCCCACACCGATTTTCCTTTTGCTTCTGCCCCAGTGGGGGAACCTCCAAGCTGGAAGAGCACGATAAACGCACATGCCAGCCCCGCAAAATACTTTTTCATCTCATCCCACTCCTTCATAAATTGCAGTATTACACAAATAAGGCTGCATGCTTTCCTTATTAAATGTAACCGCTATCATTTCATTTATAACAACGTTGTTAATTTGAATATTAACATATTTATCTTACGATGCATACCCGTCTTTCGGATTAAAAATCTATCCTCCTTGACGCAAAAATATGTCTTTTTAACTAGTTTTACAATGAAAATTGGCTAAGCAGCACTGGTTACTCACTAACTCATCAGCTCACTTTATTCGTCCACTTTGAGTCTCGGCATCACAGGAAAAAACCCTTTCGGCTGATTCAATCAGGGAAAGGGTTTTCATGTTAACTATTTGAAAAAACTTGGCAGCCATAGAGAAATACTTGGTACATAGGCTACTAATAATACGATAACGATCATCACTCCATAAAACGGCAGCATGGCTTTGGAAACTTTTTCAATCGACAGCCGCCCTATTGCCGATCCTACAAAGAGCACCGAACCAACCGGCGGTGTCAACAATCCGACGCCAAGACAAAGGATCAATAATACACCGAAATGTACCGGGTCCATCCCTGTCGTTGTAGCTACAGGCAACAGGATTGGTGTTGCGATTAAAATCAGTGGGGCCATGTCCATGACGCAGCCAAGCAACAATAAAATAATCACAATGATCAATATCGTCACAAAATCATTTGGGGAGATGCTGATCAGCCCTTCTGATACCAATTGCGGCACACGAAGCAAGGCAAGTAAATAACCGAATGCGGAAGATGCCCCGATCAAGAACAATACCATTGCCAATGTGTTGAATGTTCGATGCAAAATGGCTACCATTCGTGTTATCGGAATTTCTCTGTAAATGAAAAAGGTGATTATGAAAGCATACAGTGTACCAATTGCAGCTGATTCAGTCGCCGTGAATATACCACTCAAAATACCGCCCATGATAATGACGACTGTTAATAATCCCAGCAAACCTTCCCAAACGATTCTTGGAATTTCTTCCTTTTTAACTGGTTCGCCTTTTGGATATTTCCTTTTGACGGCCAGAACGTACGACAGAACCAACACTGCAAAACCAAGTAACAGCCCTGGGCCGAGCCCCCCCATAAACAGTGCACCAACTGAAACCCCGCCGGCAGCAGTAGAATAGATGATCATGTTATGACTTGGCGGAATCATCACACCCTGGATGGATGCCGAAATGGTGACAGAAACGGAATAATCTTTATCATATCCTTGTTTTCTCATCATCGGAATCAACACGGAACCGAGGGAGGAAGTGTCCGCCAGTGCTGAACCAGAGATACCGCCAAAGAAAGTACTCGCTAAAACGTTCACCATAGCCAGTCCACCACGGACTTTTCCGATAATGACATTAGCCAGGTTGATCAACCTGCGGGAAATTCCCCCCTCGTTCATTATCTCGCCAGCAAGAATAAAGAAAGGAATAGCCAATAAAGAAAATGAATTCAGCCCGCCGACCATGCGCTGGACGATAGCCGCAGGATCAATTCCCAAATAAATTCCTGTAATTAAGGAAGATGCGACAAGTGTAAGCGCGATAGGAACCCTTAAAATCAGTAATAAAATAAAACTGCCGATCAATACAATTACTCCACTAGTCATAGCTCAACCCTCACTTACATCGTTAAAATCCTGATGCATGCCTTTTTTGAATAATAACTCAATCCCATAGAACGTTACATAGAATCCTGTTACTGGGATGGCACCGTATAATACACTCGAAGGAAGGCCAGTTCCTGGCATGGACGAATTGCCCATCAGCACAGTGAAGTGCCAGCCATAATACATCATGATCACGCCGAATCCGATGACAAGCACTTTTGAAAAATAGTCACACACATCTTGTATTTTTTCCGGCATCGCATCCACTACTAACCCAAGAGCGATATGCAATTTCGATTTAAACCCATATGCAATTCCCAGGAAACTGATCCAAACAAAAAACAGCTTTGATAACTCTTCTGACCATGATGGCGTGTAACTGAACAATTGCCGCGAAAATACTTGCACAATAATCAAAATGACCATCGCCAATATAAAGGCAAGTGCAAATCCCAACAATACCCAGTCCAATATTTTTTTAATCGTTGACAGGACTTTCATTTTTAAACCCTCCTGGAAAGGAGAAGAGGGTATAAACCCTCCTCTCGTCCATTATCCTATTTTGACAGTTTATCGATCCAATCCCCGTACTGGTCGCCATATTTGTCATAAACCGGCTGTACTGCTTTTCTCCATTCTTCAACATTGTCTACTTCAACAATTTTGCTTCCAGCTTTTTCTACTGCCTTTTTGGATTCCTCTGTCAACTTCGCCCAAGCTTCACGCTGTGTATCAACTGACTCAAGTGCTGCTTCCTGAAATGCTTTCTTGTCCTCATCAGACAACGAATCCCAAAGCTTCTTTGAACCAATAACCACTTCCGGTGTTCCTGTGTAACCATTCGAAGTAAAATGCTTTGCCACTTCATAATGATTGGAAGTATAGTAGCTTGGGAAATTATTTTCTGCCCCGTCAATGACGCCTGTTTGTAGACTCGAGTAAACTTCGCCATATTCCATCGGGGTAGCAGATGCACCTAAAGCTTCAACTACACTGATTGACATTTCCGAATTTTGAACTCGGATTTTCAACCCTTTCATATCAGATGGCTTTTTGAGAGGGCGCTTCGTGTCATAAAAACTTCTTTCCCCAGAGTCATAGAATGCCAGTCCAACCATATTGCTTTCTTCTAGCGTATCTAGCAATTCACGGCCAACTTCGCCATTTAGTTTTTCCCACTTTTCTTCTTCATCTGTAAACAGGAACGGCATGCTTGTCACGCCGATCGTTTTGGAAAACTGCGACAACGGAGAAGCATTCACCCTTGCCAAATCGATAGAACCAAGTTGTACCTGTTCAATAGTATTTGTTTCTTCACCAAGCTGTCCGCCGGAATATACTTCCACTTTGTAGCGGCCATCTGTTTTCTCTTCTACCAATTTCGCAAACGCTTTATCTCCGATTGTTGTCGGATAGTCATCCGGCTGGTTTTCAGCCATCTTCAATGTAACCGTCTTACCGGAACCTTTTTTATCTGATGAACCGGAAGCCTTCTCATCTTTACCACATGCAGCAAGCAGAAGAACTGCTGAAATCATCACCATCAAAATTGCCAGCGCTTTCTTTTTCACTCTTTTTCCCCCTTTGTTTTTTGTCAGTAGCATACAAAATAAATAGAACGCTTTCAAACTCTTTTATTTTGTATGGCAAACAAACTAAATATCCTTACGAACATTATATGTGTAAGCGTTTTATAAATCAAGTCTTTTTTGAAAAATTTACAACGTTGTTTTTCAGTTCAATTGTATGGTTTTATTCTCCCTTAATGACTTGAGACAAGCTGTGATCACCCTTAGGTTGTTTATTGCATCCCGGAAGTGCATATCACCCTTCCCGCCGTTCTCCAATACTCTTTTGGAAGCGTATTCTACTTCTGCTTTATACTGGTCGGCCACTATTGTTTCTCTTCTCGTCCCGCTTTCTGTTTCTATGTCGACGATACCTTGTCCCTCAAACCAGTCCGGACGAAATGCCCTTGGAACCACGACTCTTCCCTTTTCTCCGATCACTTCATATTCGGCACGCCTCGCCATGGAAAAGCTGGCATCAAAAACAGCCTGCACATGGTCTGGAAAAGTCATGATACCGGTGGCAGCCGTATCCACATGGTGCTTCGTGTCCATGATTCCTTGTACGAATACAGATTCCGGTTCCATTCGAAGAATATTCCGTGTCGCATGAATCCCATAGCAGCCAACGTCATAAATGCTTCCGCCACCCTGCGGATTCATTTTGATGCTGCCTGTTTTACTTTCGAGCAAGAAAGAAAAAGACGCGCGCATGAATCGGACTTTGCCGATTTCTCCTGAATCAATGATTTCTTTTACACGTTCATGTTGAGGATGAAATCGATACATGAATGCTTCTACGAATTGAACATTATGTTTCTCACATGCCGTCTGCATTTCAGCCATTTCCTCTGCATGCAATGCAGCAGGTTTCTCACAAAGGATATGCTTGCCTTTTTCCGCTGCTTTGATGACCCACTCCTTATGCAGATTGTTTGGCAGGGGAATATAGACGGCGTCGATTTCCTCGTCATCCAATAAAGCCTCATAGCTGTCATATACCTTTTCAATATCGAAATGCTGCGCGATTTCTTCTGCCTTTTGATTCTTAGTTCTGCTCGCAATTGCTGTCACTGTTGCATTTTCCGCTCGTGAAAAAGCGGGCAACAGCTCTTTTTGGGCAATTTTTGCTGTGCCAAGCACTCCCCAGCGTATCCTGTCCATTGTATTACCTCCCCTAATAATTCGTATATTCAAACAAGTGGAACCCAAAGGCCTGTCAAGCACCTTTGGGAAAAGACCATACTGCTATTAACCTAGTTCCTTCACCTCATTCTCCTGAGATAATACTTCATTCATACTGCCAGTCCGATAGCCCTTCAGGTCTACTGATACGTAAGAAAAACCGAGAGATTTCAATTTCAGCTGGATTTTTTCCCGCTGCTCCACCAAGGACGCTATTTTGTCCGGTATTACTTCAATACGGGCCACCTCCCCATGGTGGCGCACCCTTGCCGGATCAAATCCAAGCTTTGCCAAAAAGCGCTCTGCTTCTTCCACCTGAGCGATTTTCTCTTTTGTCAACGGAATGCCGTAGGGAACCCTAGATGCCAGACTGCATGATGCCGGCTTGTTCCATACCTGCAAATGCATATCCTTGGATAGCTGGCGAATTTCCTTTTTATAAAGCGCAGCCTCCTGCAGCACGCTGCGAACGTTTTCTTCCGTTCTTGCCCGCAGCCCCGGGCGAAAGTCACTTAAGTCGTCCATGATCATGCCGTCCAGCACATATGGATAACCCATTTTTTCTGCCAGACTGTTTAGATGAGAGTATAGCAGCTTTTTACTGTGATACCAGCTGTCCGGGGTATTTGCAATAATATCCGCATTCTCCAGTTCCTTGATTTCCGTTTCATGCACGCTGACGCCCATCGTTTTTGCCAATTCGACAGCTTTCCTGAATTCTTCTTTACGGAACAATTCGGATCCGACAACCACTGCAAGCACATTGTCACCAAGCTCCTGCTGGGCCCGCTTTAAGAGAAAAGAACTGTCAACCCCTCCGGAAAATGCTACGATGACACGTCCCATGCCCTTTAATATTTCTCCTAACTGCTCATTCTTTGTTTCTATTGTAAGCATGTTAATCCTCCTCATTTTATTGAACACATATCTTGCATTCAGTTTACGTTCCTTTATACATGAAGTCAAATTACCTTATTGAAAATTCACACACCTTAACTCTCATAGCAATAACTGCGCTGAAATAGCTTTGTAGTTGTTGATAGCGCTTCTCTATGAACATTAACTTCCCTGAAATTGCAATGAAATTGTTGATAGCGCCTCTCTATGAGCATTAACTTCCCTGAAATTGCAATGAAATTGTTGATAGCGCCTCTCTATGAACATTAACTTCCCTGAAATTGCAATGAAATTGTTGATTGCGCCTCTCTATGAGCATTAACTTCCCTGAAATTGCAATGAAATTGTTGATAGCGCCTCTCTATGAGCATTAACTTGCCTGAATTAGCGCTGTATTTGTCGATAGCGCCTCTCTATGAACATTAACTTCCCTGAAATTGCAATGAAATTGTTGATAGCGCCTCTCTATGAGCATTAACTTATCTGAAATAGCAATGAAATTGTCGATAGCGCCTCTCTATGAACATTAACTTCCCTAAATTAGCGCTGTATTTGTTGATAGCGCTCCTCTATGAGCATTAACTCCCCGGAAATGGCAATATAATTATTGATAGAGCTACCCTAAAAGCAATAACTTCCGAAAAATCACTTCCAAACTGCTGTTAGCATCTTTCATTCTTCGACAAATGGAATTGTTAACGGCCCTAAAGGCAACACGGCAACGGTCATATCTTCGCCGTATTTTTCTTTCAGCTGCGCTAGTGTTTTTTCAATATCGTCCGTCGGTTTCAGCATGGCTTTCTCTACTAAATTATCCTGGAGTTTGGAATAGATATATACGTCAGCCCAAACCTGGATCACCGCCTGCTTCTGTACTTGCCATTGGTCGAACATTTTAAAATCAGGACTGTTGATCAAATCAAGCAATCCTTGAGGACTGCTGGCCATATCGAATATTTTCGCGTAATTCCCATGATCCGGCAGACCGTCTGAGCATTCAGAGGCAACAATAATGGCGCCCCCTTCTTTGACTATTTTATGTGCCGCACTCATCCCTTTGACGGCCTGGTATAAATTTTGGTCCAGCGGGTAGCCGGAATTGGAAGTGATCACCACGTCAAAGCGCTGATCACATCGGAACATCGCATGTTCCTTTACAAATGCACAGCCCCGGTCATGCGCCTCATACAATTCTCCAGCGAATACGTTCGTAATCTCTTTTTCTCGATTCAGGGTCACGTTCAGCATAAAGTCCGGCTTGCACAGCTTATTGATTTCCCTTGTCATGTCCTGTACAGGGTTATGTTCCATATTTCCCCATGTTGAGAGAGGATCGCCAATCATTCTGGCATTATGGAAGGTTAAGATGGTCTCAATCCCAGCAATTCCTGGCATGATTCCCTTAGGCCCTCCGGAGAAACCGGCAAAAAAATGTGGCTCAATGAATCCAGTAACAATACGAAAGTCAGATTCAACGTACGCTTTATTCAAGTACACATCACAGCCGAACTTGCTTCGGCCAAGGTTGACATGTTCTTCTTTCTCATGACAATGGTTATTGATGATTTTGATATTGTCGACGACCCATTCCCCGAGCATTTGCACGAATTCTTCCCTTGTCTGGTCGCGATGTGTCCCTGTTCCGTTGATGATGACGAAGTTTTCCAATGGGACATGGCTCAGCTCCTCAATCAGCAGTGGAACAAGTATATGGTTTGGTGTCGGCCTGGTGATATCGCTGATAACGATGGAAACTTTGTCGGTCGCCTTCACACTTTCTTTTAATGAGCTCGTTCCAATTGGGTCACGTAATGCCGCGGTAATCGACTCTTTCACATTTTCAAGCTCTGGAAGATTCGTTGGTTCAATCAATAGGGAATCGGCTGGCAAATTTAGTTCCAGCCCTTCCTTCCCATATAGTAACTGCGTCCTCAAATGAAACACTCCAATCAATTATTTACTGCTTCAGTTGTTGTCGTGGTCGTCTCTGTCGTATCTCCTTGCAGGCCCAGGTCTTCTCTCGTTGCGATGATGCCTCTTTTGCGTTGATATTTATCCATCAAAATGACGCCAAGCGGGCAAAGCAAAGAAGTTGTGATCGTAGAAATGGAAATCTGGGCTGTCGCAATCGGGACGATATTTTGAATGGCCTCGTATTCCGAAGCGCTCATTGCACCCGATCCGACCGCCACAGCAGCGGCTGCGGCAACTGCTGCCGGGGTAGCTGCTGCATTTCCAGCTGTAGATGCTTCTGAGATGGGAGCAATAAAGCTCTTTTCTTTGAAAAGCTTGAATACGAGAATGCCCATTCCGCCTGTCAGGAAAAATGTCAATGCTGCGAGCGTCAGCCCGCCTGTCAGCACATCCGGATTGAAAAAGTTAGCCAAATTCATACCGGCGCCCAGTGCGAATGCAAAAAACGGTATCGTGATCGATTCTCCCGGTTTTAGAAACGTCCGTATTTTCGGATCCAGGTTGCCAAGCAGCATACCGATGCCGATCGGCAGCAATACAGCGATGAATGAAATCAATGGAAAAGCTGTCCCAAGTATCCCTAATGACATCAATGTGAAAAATGGACCATCGTTGATTGCCAGGATGGACAGTCCGCCGACATCCGATCTGTTGCCATATTGTCCGGTCAATGCAGCATACATGCCGCTGTTGCTGTTGGTCATACCGGCAATGATAGCAAGTGTGGACAAACCGAACAATCCGCTCATCGGATCGAAAAAGTATCCGAATGCCATGCCGATAGCCAGCCCTGTCAAATATTTGGATGAAGTTGTCAACACCCCTTTTTTCAGTGCTTTCCCTCCAACCCGCAAGTTCATCTGGCTGCCCACACAGAATAAGAACAAGGCAATGAGGACAAGCGCACTATCTTTAAACAGCTCCTGTGAAAACCCGCCAATCCTTAAGAACTCATAATACCCATCATCAGTTTTCGCCGTGCCTAAAAACTTCAACACGTCCATGACTGCCGGAATATGAAGCTGATCAATCGTGTTCAAAGTGGCGCCAAGCAGCAGCGGGACCACCATTAATCCTCCTGGAACTTTTTCCACATTATCCATTATTTTCAATCTGATAACCCCCTTGGTGGATCTTCGTCTGGTAGAAATATGTCCTGATAATTTGTTCGGCTGTAAACGCAAGCAGGTCTGAAGCGTTGGCGATCGATTCCTCAACAGACATCGGCCTGTTGGCAATAGAGTGGATACTCACAATGCTGTCCCCTATCAGCTCTGTGATCCCTTCCTCTACAGCTCCGGCAATGATTACTGTCGGCACACCATGCTTCTGTGCGGCTTCAATCACCCCCATCGGAGTTTTCCCGGAAAGGCTTTGAGAATCGATTCTGCCCTCACCGGTCACAACGATGTCCGCATCTTTCAAATGCTTGTCAAGTCTGCTGTATGACTGTACTACTTCAATCCCGCGTTTCATTTCGGAAGGGAAAAATACTTGGAAAGCACCGCCAATACCGCCAGCAGCCCCTGCCCCCGGACAATCATGCAAATAAGAACCAGTCGTGTCGGCCACCATGTCTGCCCAATGCGTAAGCCCCTGGTCCAACACTTTTACATGCGCAGCAGTGGCTCCTTTTTGCGGGCCGAATACATGTGAAGCTCCGTTTGGTCCGACAAGCGGATTTTTCACATCAGAAGCGATCAAAAAGTCGCAAGTTGGAATCCGTGCGTCAAATTCACTTAAATCAATAGCGTGGACGCGTTTTAATTCTCCGCCGCCAAAGCCGATTTCCTTGCCATCGGCATCCAGCAGCTTCGCCCCCAGCGCCTGCAGCATGCCGGCACCGCCGTCATTCGTCGCCGACCCTCCCAAACCAATGATGAATGTGGTGAATCCTTCATCAAGTGCAAGCTTGATCAATTCACCAGTTCCATAGGTAGTTGCCTCCAAAGGAGCAAGCCGGTCTTTTGCAACGTGGTCAAGCCCGGAGGCTGATGCGACTTCTATGACACATGTCTTCCCATCTCCGAGCACGCCATAGGCAGCAGATACCTGCTCTCCTAAAGGCCCTGTCACGGATACATCCCGCTTCCGGCCGTTGGTAGTGCTTACAAGGATGTCCATCGTACCTTCCCCGCCATCAGCCATTGGAAGCTGGACTGTGTCCGCTTTTGGAAAAGCATTTTTGATACCCCGGTCGACAGCTTCTGCCACTTCTTTGGCGTTCAGGCTGCCTTTGAATGAATCAGGAGCAATAATTATTTTCATTTTTGTGCACCTCTTGATAACGCTTTCTTTTTGTTATCAAAATTATAGGAAACTTGACGATATTTATCTATGGTTATACCATATGAAATAATAGTGCAGATTTTATTATTTTTTGTCTATTCCAACTAAAAAAGGATAGCGTATACATTCCAAAAAACGATAAGCATAGATTATTCCCATTAAATACCAAAATTTTTCTGCCTTTGCCTGACCCATCACTTTTATCCCCCAACTTTTGGTCATAAATCAGAAATAGAGGCGATGTCATGTTAACTGTAAAAATCGCAGATGCGATTGTCGAAGAAACTTCTTCGCGAATCAACCGGAATGTCAACATCATGGATATCAATGGCTCCATCATCGCAACCCGGGATAAAAACCGGATCGATACGATCCATCAGGGATCATTGCAAGTCTTGAAGACCGGCAAACCAGTGATCATCCATGCAGCTGAAAATGAGGTATGGGAAGGATCACAGCCCGGTATCAATTTACCGATTGTTTTCCAGGAAAAAATCATCGGCGTGATCGGCATAACGGGGGATCCGCAGGAAATGGGTGATATTGGCGAGCTTGTCAAAATGACAACAGAGCTGATGATCAATCAAGCGTTTATCGCCTCCCAGCATGAATGGAAACAGCGGATGAAGGAAATGATCACCGAACAGCTTTTGAAAAAAGAACCATCCTACAGTGATATCGAACGGGGGCTGGAATCACTCTCCTTTACGTTAAAACCGCCTTTTACTTGTTTGTTGCTGGTACATGCAGCTGATACATCTGCACACCAGACGCTTATACAAAAACTGGAAGGGATATTCGGGGCAGACAAGGCCATTGTCAGCTATATCCGTTTCAACCAGATTTTTATTGCAACAACAGGTTTTGATTCTGCGCAAATCAAAGAAAGGCTGGAGGTAATCTCCAGCACACTGAAAAGACAGGACATATCTTTTCAAATTGCTTACAGCATGCCATTTTCGAGCCTGGCAGATTTTTATCAAGCATATACGGATTGTAAACTGGCCTTAAAAATTTGTCCGCCGGAGCAGGAAATCGTTTCTTTTGCAGCAAATGAAACAGAATCGTTAATTTACCATGTGAATGAAACAATCGGAAACCGGTTCGCGAGCAAGATTTTGCAACACCTGGATGATACAAAAATAAATACACTAAATAGCCTGTTTCACTATAATCTGAACATCCAGCATACTGCCGATGCACTATTCGTCCATCGAAATACACTTATCTACCGCTTGAATAAGATCACCCGGGAAACCGGTCTTGATCCCAGGAACTTTAAGGATGCCCTTGCCCTTCAAATTGCATTGTGGATACACCACAGAACGCAATCTGAGCAGCAGCACACCGCAGCGGACAACAAAAAATGAGAAAGACAAAAGCAAAAAAGCCCGGGATCGGGCCGTCGTGCAGACGGATCAATCCAAGGCTTTCCACACTTCTTCATACACTTGTTTCAACGGGACGTGATATGTTTCAGCTATCTGCCGGCATTCTTCATACTCCGGCGCTTGCTGGACTGCTTTTCCTTCATAAAACCCACGCTTTACTGTAATTTCTCCCCATTTGGTCCCGACTTTAATAAAATCTCTTTCCGCACGGTAAACGGTCAATGGATAATACCTGATACCCAGGGTTGTCGTCTCCTCTAGTAAAATCTTTTTCATTTCCGACAGCTTTTCCTGGCTGCAAAGCAATTGCAGCATGATACCCGGCCGGTTCTTCTTCATGTAAATCGGCGCATAAAAAACATCATTTGCGCCGGAAGCGAACAATAACTCCATTACATAACCCAACCACTCCCCTGGGGTATCATCCAGGTTCACTTCCATTTTCACCATATCCTCGTCGGTATGTGCATAGCTTGGTGGATGTTTATCTGTCATAGCTGATGCCTCTTTTCGTTCATTGTGGTGCATTGGCATTACGGGCAATGCGGTCAATCATGACTGCATTGTACGCAGCCCCGAATCCATTGTCAATATTGACCACACTGATTCCTGATGCACAGGAATTAAGCATCGTCAACAGCGCAGATAACCCATGGAAATTGGCACCGTAGCCGACACTTGTCGGTACTGCGATTACAGGATGGGAAACAAGACCGCCAACAACACTGGCAAGCGCGCCTTCCATACCCGCGATGACAACAGACACGGAGGCATTCCGGATCCCATCGATATTATTAAATAAACGATGGATGCCAGCGACCCCCACATCATAAAACCGGCACACTTGACTGCCGAAAGCTTCCGCAGTCAATGCCGCTTCTTCGGCAACTTTCATGTCAGAAGTGCCAGCAGATACGATGGCAATATAGCTCCCGTTTTCATTTTCCCGGGGCTTTTGCCGGCTGTACAGCAGCTCCGCTGTTTCATTATATATCAGCTCCGGAAAACGTCCTTGAATCACGGCAGCCTTATCTCGCGCAACACGTGTCGCAAGAATATCACTGCCTTCTGTTTGAATCGATTGAATGATCTGCTCGATTTGATCTGCTGACTTGCCTTCTCCGAAAATGACTTCAGGAAAACCCTGGCGTTTTTTGCGATGATGATCTATTTTTGCAAAACCCAGTTCTTCATATGTAGCAAGCTGGGCCATCGCTTCTGCTACGCTCATATTCCCTGCCTGTACTTGCTTCAATATTTCTTCCATTTCTCTCATCCTATCCACCCTGCATTATATATCGCAAATTAATATAGATTGTCATCTTTGTCAAATGCCAGCTCATACAGTTCTGACGCTTGCTGCATATTTGCATGTTCTTTTACATGTTCCAGCAATGCTTCTGAAACCGCAATCTCACTGATTTGCAATGTGTTTTTGATACGGACCATTTTCACTTGATGGAAGTCGAGAATATTGCATGTTTTAATCGCAGCCTGGATGGCCATTTTATCATTCGGCATCGCGGTGGAAATATGTGTCGGCCCCACGACAGTCGATGTCAAACCATTGGCATACGTCGCTTCCCTGTCCATTTTATCGACAAGGCGCTGTGTCGTGAAGTCGGCTGTCCCGACTCCGTTCGCGTTACCCTCGGTCTCATCGGTCAAATCCAGTACTGCCATCTTTGTGACCTCTGGGCCTCCATATGCGTATGGCGTTGGATATCGTCCGGTAATGTTGGGATCCATGCCATCTCCGCTGATATTTTTCCCGATCTGGTCAATGATCAATACATCGATCTGATCGAAGAACAGTTTTGGCAGCATCTTCTTGGAAAGCTCCTGCAGTGCCGTTTCTTTTTCCATATTGTCAATCTCATCATTGGTCAGCACTTGCACTTTGGCAATCTTATCATAAGCGTTTTCCACAGTGGCGACGCCAAACAGGATCGGCATCTTTTTCAGGGCTACCTTTGCCATCGCCGGCACATATTCGGCCATATGTTTGAATCCAAGCTGATGGCAGGCCTCAGCGCCTTTTTGTTTGCCAAGTCCGATGCTGATCATCTTCATGATTCCGCTCTCTACCGGCCCGCGGAATGCAGTGTGCGGCTTGATACGGTTAATGACAACGATGCCATCCGCCTCTGAAGCAATTTTATCAATGTAAACGGGAAGACCGTTTTCAAGCTCGCCAATCTTGATGACCTCCATGGAGGAGCGAATTTCCGCGTGGACGCTTTCCTCTGTAACCCCCAGATGCTTCAGAAC
This sequence comes from Tigheibacillus halophilus, assembly GCF_042683165.1. Taxonomy (NCBI): domain Bacteria; kingdom Bacillati; phylum Bacillota; class Bacilli; order Caryophanales; family Bacillaceae; genus Tigheibacillus; species Tigheibacillus halophilus. The sequence continues at coordinate 357,683 of NZ_JBHUIZ010000006.1, read as the reverse complement.
GTCCTTTTGCCCAGGAGCGGTTGCTCCGCCATGGCTTCCCATACAAGGGACGATAAATGGTTTTGCACCCAAATCTTGTAAAAATTTTACAGTGACCGCCGTCAACTCAGGCAGTCTGTCCAGTCCCCGGCTGCCGACAGCTACAGCGATTTCCATGCCAGGTTTAACAGAGGCTTTGACATCTTCTCTATCCAATTCCTTGTACAATGCAGTACTTAAATCATCAATCTGCTCGCTGGAAAATGTTTGTTTAACCTTGGCCATTTTCGGCAGCGGAATGTCTTGTACCAGTTCCTGAAGAATTCCCATCCCTTTCACGCTCCTTGTGTATATTGTTAGTTATATCGAATCCAAAGACTGGATACTTTAGCCGCGCTCTATTCAAATAATACTGCAAAGAACCCTCACACTTTTGTACGAAAATCACCCTTGGCAAAAGCGACACTTTACAAGAACAATCTGGCAAAATATATTGTCAAGGTGACGGTGATGCTGCTGATGAGCGTAGAAAATAAAACGATTTGGGCTGCCAATGCAGGATGGTTATCGTATTCCTGCGCAATCACTGAACTGTTTACGGAGGTCGGCATAGCTGATGCAATCAACAAAGCCTGTGCAATGACGCCCTCCATGCCAAACAGCTTGATAATCACGAAGGCAATGATCGGACCACCCATTAGTCTTAGCAATAAGCTGTAAGTTACTTTTGACAGTCCGGCAGTCAACCGCAAATTCGCCACTTGCGCTCCCAGAGTCAGTAATGCGACTGAAATCATTCCTTCTGCAATATAGTTTGCGGGTACCCAGATAAATTCCGGCAGCGGTACGTCCAGGACATTACAAAGAATACCAGCAAGCAACGCATATAGAACTGGCATCCGGAAATACCCCAGCAGCGCCTTCAGTTTACCGATTTCCGCTGACTGCAAGGAGAAAATGCCATACGAAAACAAAAAGATATTTTGTAAAGTCAGCATAATCACCTGCACTGACATGGCAACAGGGTCACTTTTGAATACAAGGTCATTGACCGGAACGCCATAATTTCCGGAGTTGAAAAACATGACACTGTTTGAAAAAGTAATTTTCTCTTTCTTATCCAAGTGCTGATATCTCGCGACCGGTATGGATAATACATACAATAAGACAACAAGCAAGATGAAAAAAAGAAATATACTGCCGAACAGCTGCATCGATATTTGCGTACTGTACAGCTTGACAAAAATAAATCCCGGCACGAAAAAATAGATGTTCATTTTGGCCAACGTCTGCACATTCAAAGCGAACTTCTTTTCCAGCACAAAGCCGATTCCCATGATGACGAAAATAGGCAGGATAATGTTTTTTAAAATGATCAAAATTTCCATCTTGTAAACCCCTCAGGCTGGCATTGCAGCATAAAGCATAGCAGGCAATGTCATCACTCGCCGATGACCACACGCAATACGTTCGGATGGTTCGGGAACGTTTTGGTCCCCGCTCCATACCCGATGGCCTCGACTTTCATTGTCGGGAAATTTTCAAATGTTTCTGTCATGACAGCCACAATGCCTGCCCCCGTCGGCGTAGTAAGCTCCGATTTCAGCTCACTTTTCTGAATCGGTACCCCTCTTAAAATCTCCAGGGTAGCCGGAGCCGGAACAGGATAAACGCCATGATCAATATAGATTTTCCCTGAGCCGACTGGTACCGCGGCTGATTTGACGGATGCAATACCAAGCTGGTCAAGTAAGATTGCTGTGCCGACAATGTCAATAATGGAATCGACCGCACCAACTTCATGAAAATGGACCTGATCCAATTCCATGCCATGAATCCGCCCTTCAGCCTCACCAATTTTCTTGAAGATTTTCAATGCGGCATTTTTTACACCATCGGAAAAGTCTGCTGTTTCAATCATCTTCACGATATCCTTATAAGAACGGTGCGCATGACTATGTCCATGATCATGCCCATGATGATGGTGATGGTGCCCGTGCGCCGGCTCCTTGTCTTCCTGTTCCTGATGATGTGCATGTGCTTCATGCGCCTCATGATCATGGTGGTGTGCATGTGCACCGTGGTTCTCCTGAGCATACGTATGGTCGTCTAAATGAGAATGCCCCGAATGATCGTGATTCTCTTCCTCATTCTTCAACACAACATCGAATTTCGTACTTGTAATACCATTTTTAACTACTTTTTTCATGTTCAGTTCATACTCGTCTGTGATGGCAAGTTTTCGCAGCTCTGTTTTAAGATGTTCAAAATCTCCGCCTGCATCCAGTAATGCACCAATCATCATATCTCCGCTAATTCCCGAAAAACAATCCAAATACAATGTCTTCAAAATGGGCAGCTCCCTTCCTGTTATGTGTCACTTCCAACTATGATGGCAAGCGTACCCGCCGCTTAGACTGGGAGTGCATATCACTTGATGCAATAAAGACAATGTTCTTTCCTTCTCTTATTGCAAATTGAAATAATGTTTAGCATTATCATAACAAATATTTTTCACATATGTTTCAAGCAAGTCCATATCCTTTGGAATTTTCTTTTCTTCTACCCAGGTCCCGAGAAAATTGCATAAGATCCTGCGGAAATAATCATGTCTTGAAAAAGATAAAAAACTCCGGGAATCAGTCAGCATACCGATGAAATTGCTAATGAGCCCGATATTCGCGAGGATTTTCATCTGGTTTTCCATACCATCAATCGAATCATTGAACCACCATGCTGTTCCAAACTGGACCTTGCCTGCAACCTCCGCATTTTGGTAATTGCCCGCCATTGCTGCCAGTACATGATAGTCCTTGGAATTCAGACTGTACAAAACCGTTTTCGGCAATTTTTCCTTTGCCTCCAAAGCATCGAGAAATCGGGATAATTTATTTGCGAGCAATGAATCGCCAATGGCATCATAACCACTGTCAGGTCCAAGCTTTGCGAACATACGCGTATTGTTATTCCGCAACGCGCCAAGATGTAATTGCATTGCCCAACCCTTATCCGCATACATTTCCCCAAGCGCGAGCAACAACTGCGTTTTGAATTTGTTTACTTCTTTTTCACTTAGCAGCTCTCCCTGCAAACGTTTTTGGAAAATCGCGTTCAGCTCAACGGCAGTAGCTTCTTCGTAAAACATGACCCCGATACTGTGATCCGAGCTCCTGCATCCTATTTCCGAAAAGAATGCTACGCGGCTTTCTAATGCTTGCAGCAGCTTGTCATACGTGTCAACTTTGTCCCCTGTACATTGCTCCAGCTTCTCAATCCAAGATGGAAAATTTGCTTTTTCAATCGCAATCGCTTGATCCGGGCGGAATGAAGGAGATACCTGAATGTTGAAACCCTTCTCCTTCGCCAATTGTTGGTGTGCCAGAAGATCGTCTGTCGGATCATCTGTCGTACCTATAAACACGACATTTTCTTTATCCAGAATGGATCTGACAGACAATTTTGGCGTGCGCAGCTGTCTGTTTGCCTCTTCATAAATGGCTGGCGCACTTTTTTCATTCAGTAATTCGTCAATACCGAAATACCTCTGCAATTCTATATGTGTCCAATGGTAAAGCGGATTTCCGAATGTATGCGGAACTGTCCTAGCCCATGCCTTGAATTTCTCTTCACTCGATTTGCTTCCGGTAATATATGCTTCCTCCACACCGTTTGCACGCATCGCCCGCCATTTATAATGGTCGCCGCCAAGCCAGATTTCCGTTAAGTTATCATACTGTTTATCTGCTAATATCTCATGCTGGTTCAAATGATTATGGTAGTCTATGATAGGCTGCTTCTTAGCAACATGATGGAACAAATCTTGTGCCGTGTCGTTATAAAGCAGAAAATCATCCGTTATAAAAGTCTTCATCTTTTTACCACCTCAACTATTTATTTTAATTAACTAATGTACAGTTACGACAGAAAGCTGTTGATAGCGCAAAGCGCAAGGGCTCACCAGCCGCCCACGGAAAGCGCAGTGTTTTTCCAAAGCGGATCCCCAGTTGAATACAACAGTTAACTGAACGTTTACCAATATGCATTGAGACGTCTTTCTTGCTAGCTTGCGAAATTTGAATTATTTATAATTTGGCTAGTAAACAAACAAACTAAACCTAACATCATCATAATTGCAAACGCTTTAATTTTCAAGCGCTTTCGCTGTTACATGTATAAAAAACATAAAGCGTATGGGACGGAAAACTATCTTCCAAGTGCTACGCAGACCAGCACACCAAAGGGCAGCCTTGTAAAGAGAGCTGCCCTTCGACTCAACCAATACCTGTCATTGTCCGCTACAACAGCAGATAGGCAATTGGAGTTACGATCACAATTGTCAATATCGTTCGCTCCACCCAAATTACTAATAGTTGAGGAATGCTGATTGGAATGTCTGTTGATAAAATACATGGCACCAAAGCTGAGAAAAAGATAATCGCGGATACAGATAATACAGCAATGACAAATTTTGTAACCAGTGAAGCACTCGTGACTAATAGTGCCGGCAAAAACATTTCCGCAATCTCAATGGCCGATGCCTTTGCAGCGAGCAGTGGCTCTGGCAAATGGACAAGCCATGTGAAAGGTAAGAAAATATACCCAAGTATATCAAAGAAAGGCGTATACGTTGCCAGCACCAGACCAAGTAAGCCGACCGATAAAATCGATGGTAAAATAGCACCTGTCATAATCAGGCCGTCCTTTAAATTCACCCCGATGTTTTTTAAGATAGGCAAAGCATTGTCTGCTGCGTCCATACCCTGTCTCCAGGCTTCACGTAGGCGGTTGCTTTTTACAATAACTTCCGGCTTCCCTTTTCCAGCGTAATATTCTTTACTGATCTTATTCAATGGCCACATACGAACTGTGATGGCTGTCACGAAAAATGTCACCACCAATGTCACCCAAAAATACGTATTCCAAATGTCCATTATTCCCAGTGTTTTTGCGACAACAATCATGAATGTTGCCGATACGGTTGAAAAACCGGTAGCAATTATGGCGGCTTCCTGCTTCGTATACATCCCTTCTTTATATACTTTGTTCGTGATTAACAAGCCAATCGAATAACTGCCGACAAATGATGCAACAGCATCGACAGCTGAACGGCCTGGTGTTTTCCATACCGGCCGCATGATCGGCTGGACAAGGACACCGATAAATTCCAGCAGGCCGTACCCGACGAGCAGTGCCAGGAATATGGCGCCAATTGGTACTAATACACCAACAGAAGTGACCAGACTATTAAAAAGAAATGGCCCCATATCCGGATCAAACAGCCATGCCGGTCCAAAATCAAATACAAGCATAAAGGCGACAATCATGCCAATCAACTTGAATATAGACAGTCCGATATTCACTGCATCTTTATTCCATGACTTGTTGATGAAAGGATATACTGCGCCGAAAATAATCACCAGTAAAATATAGTAAGGGATAACAGAAGGCACTGTATGCTGCACAAAAGTGACGATATGATCCAATAGTATAGTCGATTCTCCGTTTATCTTGATGGGGATAAAAAAAGTGAATGCGCCAATTGCGCTAAAGAACACGAATTTGGCAATATTTTTTCCGCTTGCATTCTTTTGCTTTTCTTCTATCATCATTGCCTGTGGATTTTCCATAGCAATCCCTCCATCATTTCGATGTGGTCCCAACACCTTCTTGCAATTGTTTGTGCTGTACAACAACATGGCCATTTTTAATGACGGTATCAATATGGTTCATGCCGTATTGATAGGAGAGCATATAATAATTCGGAACATCGAATATAGCGATATCGGCTCGCTTGCCAGCTTCAAGACTGCCGATTTCATGTGCTTTACCAATGGCATGCGCTGCGTTAATTGTTGCAGCCACCAGCACTTCCTCCGGTGTCATGCCCATTTTCAAACAGCCAAGGTTCATGATAAACTGCAAGGATAATGTTGGAGAAGAACCTGGATTGGCATCAGTCGACAGCGCGACGGCTACACCTTGATCAATCATCCTCCTTGCTTTTGCGAAATCTGCCATCAGGAAGAATGCCGTTCCGGGCAGCAGCACGCCAATGACATTATTTTCCGCCATTTGCTCGATACCTTTATCCGAAGCGCGCAGCAAATGATCTGCAGAAATGGCTCCTACTTCGGCTGCCAGTTCTGCTCCGCCATATGGTTCAATTTCATCGGCATGGATTTTGGCTCGCAAACCATGACGCTCCCCGGCAAGCAAAATCGCTTTAGATTGCTCCGGTGTAAAAACTCCCCGTTCGCAAAATACATCATTAAATTCCGCAAGCTTTTTCTCTGCAACGACTGGAATCATTTCCTCAGCCACACGCTGCACAAAATGATCCGCATCTTCTCCTGACGGTACGGCATGTGCGCCCATGAACGTAGAAACAATATCAATTGGATGGTCACTGTTTAATTGCCTGGCAACCTCCAGCTGCTTGCATTCATGTTCCAGCGACAGCCCATATCCGCTTTTCGCTTCAATTGTCGTAACCCCATATTGCAAAAATGTATCCAGGCGCTGTTTCGATTCTTGATACAGCTGTTCAAAAGTAGCCGCTCTTGTTGCCTCAGTTGTTGCGTGAATCCCGCCCCCTGCATTCATAATTTCCATATAGGTCTTCCCCTGCAGCCGCATGGCATATTCATTTTCCCGTGTGCCAGCGTGAACCAGATGCGTATGCGGGTCGATTAGTCCAGGTGTGACAATTTTTCCTGTGGCGTCAATCATTTTTGCCTCAGCTATTGTTTCCTTATAATCCCTTACCATTTGTTCATGGGGGCCAAGCGCCGTTATTTTACCGTTTTCGATAAGTAAGCTGCCATCTGTGAGAAGGCCTAATTCCTGCATGCCCTGCTTTTTGGCAGGCTCTTCTGTATGTCCATCGATTGTAATTAACTGGGATGCATGTGCGATAAATAATTTTTCTGTCATTTATTGATATCTCCTTTGTCTTGCAACATGGGGATATGAACCCCTTTGCTCTCGGCTGTCTCCTTTGCTTTGGCGTATCCTGCATCAACATGCCGGACGATTCCCATTCCCGGATCCGTTGTCAGCACCCTTTCCAGACGCTTTTCAGCTTCCTTGGTACCATCTGCAACAATCACCATTCCGGCATGAATCGAGTAGCCCATACCAACTCCGCCGCCATGGTGTACACTCACCCAGCTGGCACCGCCCACACTATTGATCAGTGCATTCAGTATGGGCCAATCTGCAACGGCATCGCTTCCATCCTTCATTCCTTCGGTTTCACGATTCGGTGAAGCAACGGAACCTGAATCAAGATGGTCACGTCCAATGACAATTGGTGCTTTGATTTCCCCCTTAGCTACCATTTCATTAATGATTTTTCCAAATCTAGCCCGCTCTCCATATCCCAGCCAGCAAATCCTGGATGGCAGCCCCTGGAATTGCACTTTCTCTCTGGCCATACGGATCCATTTGCAAAGTGCTTCATTATCGCTGAATTCCTTTAAGATGACTTCATCCGTTTTGTAAATATCCTCCGGATCACCAGAAAGCGCTACCCAGCGAAATGGTCCTTTTCCTTCACAAAACTGCGGACGGATATATGCTGGAACAAAGCCTGGAAAATCAAACGCATTCTCTACACCTTCGTCCTTGGCCACCTGGCGGATATTATTCCCATAATCAAATGTGATGGCAGATTTCCTCTGCATCTCCAGCATCGCCTGTACATGCAGAGCGATACTTTGTTTGGAAAGGCGGACGTATTTTTCCGGATCGTCCCCCCGCAATTTTTCTGATTCTTCCAGGGATAAGCTGGCCGGCACATACCCATTGAGTGGATCATGTGCAGACGTCTGATCTGTCAGCACATCCGGTATAAACCCTTTTTCAAGCATTTTGGGCAGGATTTCCGCCGCATTTCCCAGCAAGCCAATCGATAATGGTCTGCCTGCATTGCGGGCATCTTTTGCCAGTCGGATTGCTTCATCCAGAGTGTCCGCACGGGTATCCAAATATTTTGTTTCCAGACGACGGTCAATACGATGCGGATCCACTTCAATCGCTATACAGACCCCCTCGTTCAAGGTGACCGCCAAAGGCTGGGCACCTCCCATGCCTCCCAGCCCCGCTGTTAACGTGATAGTACCTTTCAGACTGCCAGCAAAATGCTGCCGTGCACATTCCGCAAACGTTTCATAGGTTCCTTGCAAAATCCCTTGACTGCCAATATAAATCCAACTGCCTGCCGTCATTTGGCCGTACATCATCAGACCTTTTCGATCCAATTCATGAAAATGCTCCCAATTGGCCCATTCCGGTACAAGATTGGAATTGGCAATGAGCACTCTTGGTGCGTCTGCATGTGTTTGAAAGACGGCTACTGGTTTTCCTGATTGAATCAGTAAAGTTTCGTCATTCTCCAGGCGTTTCAGTTCGTTGACAATCGCTTCGTAACAATCCCAATTTCTAGCCGCCTTGCCAATCCCGCCATACACTACCAATGCATCCGGATTTTCCGCAACATCCGGGTGGAGGTTATTGTTCAACATACGTAATGCCGCCTCCTGCAGCCAGCCTTTTGTGTGCAGATCGGTCCCCCTGTACTGCGCAACCTTGTCCTTTGCAATCATTGTCATGAAAAAGCCTCCCCTTTCAACGCAATATAAGTTTTACTTACAAAATCCATCCAGTGTTTCTGCTACAAGATATGCAGCCAGTCTTGCTGTTTTTTCACTCTCGTCTATTTCCGGGTTTACCTCTGAAATGTCAAAACTGATGGTTTTTTCGTTTGCGGCAATATATTTCAGCAATACTTTGACCAGTTTCGGGTTCATCCCCAGTGGTGAAGGTGCACTCACTCCCGGTGCTGCGGATGCATCGATAGCATCCATACATAAGGTGAAAATAATAAAGTCATGTTTTTTCGCAAAGCTATCAATCTGCTTGAATACATCACTTATCTGCGAAAAACGCACATTCTCTTCCAGTACGTATTCGCAGCCAAATTGAGCAGAAGCATCAAACAAAGCCTTGGTATTGCCAAACCGCTGGATTCCCAAACATAAATAGCCGGCATTGGCATCCCGCTCCAAAACCTGGCGAAACATTGTTCCCGAGGAAGGGATGTCATCATCGCGCAAATCAAAATGCGCATCGATGTTGATGATGCCTATTTTCTTTTCAACTCCCAGAAATTTACGGATACCGAGATAATGGCCATAAAATGTTTCATGTCCGCCGCCAAAAATAATGGGAATATTATGAGTGCTTAACTGCTCATGAACCTTTTCACCCAGTTCTCTTTGCGCTGCTTCCAGCAAACCATTATTACAATGGACGTCACCTGCATCATACAATTGTGCTTCCTCCGGCAGACAATATGGCAGCTTTGCCAACTGCTTTCGGATCGCATCCGGTCCTTTTCTTGCCCCGATTCTGCCTTGATTGCGGCGTACACCTTCATCGCTGGCAAACCCAATTATACTGAAAGCGCTTTTATTTTTGCTGACAGATTGATTTGCTTGCAGCTGAATCACCTGGTGAAACCTTCTCTCTTCGGGCAGGTCGCCATCTAAACGACCAGTCCACAGCTGCGTGTTAGGTGTTGTATACATTATGAATCACCTCCATATAAAAAGCTATTTCTTTATTGAAAATTATAAGTAGTCTATACTATAAAGACAAATACTTATTTATTATATTTTGATAGTTTTTGTCTATGAGTGGGGTGTCATCATGGATATCAAGCAGCTCAGCTACTTTGCTGCCATTGTGGAAAATAAATCGTTTACAAAAGCAGCGGAACAGTTGCATATCTCACAGCCATCACTTAGCGCTGCGATTAAAAAGCTGGAAGATGAGGTCGGTTTGATACTCATTGACCGCTCAGCGAAAATACTGCGCATTACCAATGAAGGGGAAATTGTTTACTCCGAGGCAATAAAGCTGCTGAAGCATTTTGAAAGTGTAACCGGGGAATTTTTCCGTCTGAAAGAAAATGGGCCGCATAAACTGGAAATCGGCCTCATTGAATCTTCCATGTTTTTCATTCCAAAAATCTTACAGGAATTCAAGCTGGCTTATCCTGATGTCCGCATCAGTCTTTTGGAAACGCTGAGTCTGAATGATGTGGAGAAAGCCTTGAATAATTTCGATATTCATGTAGCGATTACCAATCAGTATGTACAAAATGAGGATATTACGACCTTGCCAATTTACGATGAAAAGTTGGTCGCTCTGCTTCCGAAAGGGCATGCGCTTGAAAGCAAATCCTGCTTGCAGCTGGCGGATTTTGCGCAACAAGACTTTATTGTGTGCAAAGAAGGGTTTCAAACCAGGAACGACATTATGAGTGCCTTTCAAAAAGCAGGTATACCATTGCAAATCAATTGCGAAATTGAACGCTTTGAAACCTGCTGCAGTTTGGTTGAAAATAATCTCGGCATTTCTATCGTTCCGCAAAATTATGTACATTACAGCAACCTGCCGGGATGTATCGCTAAACCGATTCAAGACATTGGACTTTCACGCAATGTATATATCGCCTATGATAAAAACCGCTACTTGTCTCCGTTGGTACAGTGCTTTATCACAGCAGTGCTGGCGTATTTCAGGAGCAAATAGGAGGATGTATGAGGAGTGAGGAGCTTAACACGCATTCGCTTCACAGGAAACAAATAGCCGGGAGAGATTGACAAATCCTTGTTGGATATTTGCCAATAATTCCCCCTGGCTGATTTAGCAAGTCCCTTTTCAAAAAAAATTCTGGGCAAAAAAAGTGGAGCTACGTGCAGCTTCTATTTAATCCTCCGGTTTAAACTGATTATCAATCTCCTGCTCTTCATCATAAGCTTCTCCAAAAATCTTCTTCATTCGTTCATGGGCCTCTGATTTCACCTGATCATCAATATGCGAAACCACATGGTACACTGCATATAAAATGACTGCGGCATCATCTGTGAAACCGACGATTGGAATCACATCCGGAATGATATCAGCAGGCAAAATCAAGTAACCCAACGCTCCCGCAATCGTCAGCTTCGCCTTTTTTGGTGTGGCTGGACTTTTGAAGGCGTAAAATAACAGCAGACTGTAGTAAGATGTTTTCACCCCGATTTTCTTTGCGTATTTCAGCAGCTTGGCCACATATTCATTTTCTGTGAAATGTTTGCGATTCTCTTCTATTTCCTTCTCAGGTTTCAGAGACTGCAATTTCTGTTTAAACTTATCTATATTCAAACGCTTCTCCATGCGAAGCCCTCCTATCTGTAAACTTACTATATCCTGTTTTTCCGTTGCCTACACTTCGTTGTGAAACTGCATGATGGAACCAAACAGGACCACTTTCTGACAGCGAACCATGCATCCTCTTTCGTGACAGTGAATTTGACAAGCCAATCGAATAAAAGAGGAGGTTCGCTATTTTCTTTCTGTATACCCTATTGTACAAAAAGCACGCTGTAAATCAAAATCCGCATGTACACAGCACTTTCGGCAGGATGATAGTTACTGCCGAAAAAGCTTGTGTCCATGCGGGTGAAAATTTTACGGCTATTTGCTCCCTTCTGGCAAGATAACTGCGCTATCTAACAAGATACTGCTTCCACCTGACAAGATAACTGCGCTATCCAACAAGATACTGCTCCCTTCTGACAAGATAACTGCGCTATCTGACAAGATACTGCTCCCTTCTGACAAGATAACTGCACTACCTGACAAGATACTGCTCCCTCCTGACAAGATAACTGCGCTATCTAACAAGAGACTGCTTCCACCCGACAAGAGGTTGCTCCCATCTGACTAGATAACTGCGATACCTGACAAGAGATTGCTCCCATCCGACAAGATACGTTCACTTGCTGACCAGATTGGGGTGCCTTCAACGCCTACAAGTATGCAGGCTATCAAAGACACCCTCATCAAATCCCAACGTGCAGTCACCCATCCTTTTTAGGTGGAGTTCCCTTATCTTTGTTCTGATCACCGTTACCCGGACCATCATCTTTCTTCTGCTTGTCACCATTATCCGGTTGCTTCGAATCTGACTTTTTTTCATTTTCTTGACCAGGATCTTTTTTCTTAGACTGATCTTTGTCTTCCCCTTTAGGTTGATCTTGCTTCTTATCATCCTGCTTTGGTTGTTCCTGGTCCTTCTTGTCTTTTTCTTCTGCTTTTTTATCCTTCTCATCGTCAGACTGCTTCTCATCTTTCTTCTCTTCCTTGGAAGCATCTTGTTTCTCTTCTTCTTTTTTATCCTTTTCTTCCTGTTTATCTTGATCCTGATCGGAAGTATCCGGCTGTGTTTTTTCTTCAGGCGGCGGTGGAGGCGGCTGTGTCCCCTGTACATACAGCTCCGATCCGCTGGCAGCCACAGAGTCCGGCTTCTGGAAATCAGGTGTATTTGGATCCGAGATATCAGACATCAGCTGCTGGAAAATTTGCATGGCAATATTCTGCGAACCATCATATCGGATGTATTGTACCTCACCGTCTTTATTTTTCCAAGACGGATATCCGGTCCAAACCGACAATGCATACTGCGTTGTATATCCAGTAAACCACGAATCTTTCACACCGTTGCCAAGTCCGTATTGTTCCTTTATATCATTAGGAATATTGGTCGATCCAGTTTTTCCAGCTACTGGTATACCGGCAATATTAGCCTGTGTTCCTGTTCCGCTCGTAACCACTGTCTTCAGCATATCCGTAATCATATAAGCTGTGTAATCATGCATTGCTTTGTGTTTTTTTTGTTTCGGCTTCCACTTTTTACCGTCTGGGTAAATGACTTTCTTGACCGTATTCGGTTCATGATACGTCCCGCCATTACCAAACGCCGCATAAGCTGCAGCCATCTGTATAGGGGTTGCACCTTCAAAACCGCCGATAGAAGCCGATTCATATATCGGATCGATTTTTATTCCGAGACCTGCGGCAAATTGCTGTGCTTTATCGGTTCCGACAGCCTGAAAAGCTTTCAGCGCTGGTATATTCCTTGACCACTCCAGCGCACGCCGCATGGAAATATTGCCCCAGTATTGATTATCCCATTCGTTGATTGGTGTCCCGTCACTGTATTGATAATGTTCGTCATTCAGTGTGTAAGCCGTCGGCCAATTCAAATATTCAATTGCCGGCCCGTAATCCAGCACAGGCTTGATGGTGGAACCCGGCTGGTTTTTAACATTGGTGGCATAATTGGTGTAGCGAATCGATTTGAAATGTCGTCCTCCACCGACCGCTTTGACAGCGCCGGTTTTCGTATCCACCAGTGTAAGCCCTGTTTCAAAATTATCATCCGGATAAGGGATATCCTTCGAATGAAGCAAGTCATACACTTTTCGCTGTGCTTTTTTATCAAGGTATGTGTATATTTTCAGTCCATCCTGGAAAAATTGTTTGTCGGTAACGACCTTTTCTTTTTTGACCAGTTGATCATACACTGCGTCGATATATGCATTATATGGGTCATCATTTTCCTGTTTCTTTTCTTTCTTTCTCAGAATTTCTGAAATAGACTTGGCTTTAGCCTTTTCAGCTTCCTGCTGAGAAATAACATGATTGTTCGCCATAGCGGATAATACGAGGTCACGCCGTGCTTTTGCCCGCTCTGGATGCTTGAAAGGATCATCGGCTGATGGCAAATTGGGCATCCCGGCAAGCAGAGCCATTTGCGATGTATTCAATTTGGAAAGATTCTCCTGGCCAAAATAAGTGATAGCAGCTGTCTTGATGCCATACGCACCATGACCGAAATACACGTTGTTCAGATACATCTCTAAAATTTCGTCTTTAGAATATTTCCTTTCGAGCTGCAAAGCAAGCCATGCTTCCTGCACTTTTCGCGTCAACGTTTTTTCCGGTGTCAACACACTGCGCTTAATCACCTGCTGTGTGAGGGTCGAACCACCCTCCGCACCCCAGCCATTTTTGATATTGGCAAATATCGCTCCGGCCAATCTGCGGACATCGACACCATGGTGCTTACGAAATCGTTTATCTTCAATGGAAATCACAGCATCCTGCAGCTCTTTCGGAACTTCGTTAATAGAGACGCTGATACGATTTTCCTGGTGGAATAATGTGCTGACAAGCTTTCCGTTTTGATCATAAATTCGTGTAGACAACGGTGTCTGCAAATCACTTGCGTTTAAAGTCGGTGCATCATGAATCATGTTGGCGACCACAACCCCGCATACGATAACCACCAACATCACAAACGCAAGCAAACCTAGCAGAATCTTTTTCCACAAACCTTTTTTTGGATCCTTTTTCTGCTTTTTCTGTTGCTGCTGTTTTCGTTCTACTCTTGATGTGTATCCATTGGACATGTGAATCCCGCCTTATATCTATTAATCTATTAGAATTTACATCCTATATTCAATAAAATATGTAGAGGATATGAAATATATGCAAAATGTACAGATTGTTTCCCATCACCTCATCGTGTTCATTTTTGGTTACTAGTTTTAAGACTGGCAGCTGTACAGCAAAGTATGGTAAAAATTTCTCCCTTAAATAAGTCAATTTGAAAGAGTTTACCGCTAGTTCCATAACAAAATGCATAATTATATCATACGTTCCTGATTCTTATCTTATATACCCTTTTTGCAAAAAAAACAAGCTGAAACACGTTTTATCGTAGACCAAAAAGAATTGCTATATATATTATACTAGATTCTCACGTTGGAAATGATGATATATTTGTGAATACAGTCACAATTTTAAGGTCTTTTGAATTGTACGGCGTATACAAAAACCAGACAACAGAACATTATATGCCAGGGATTAATAAATATGCAGGTACTTTTCATTTTCTGGCGAAGCAACAGGATTAAAATAATGAATTTTTGCGGTGAATATGCACAAGTGTAATGACAAGGTTCGGATGTTTACGGATATATGTGTACACCTTCTAAAGGTGAATTTCTAATGATGAATATAAAATGGAGCCACTCACTTCTGAGTGGCCCTATGCTGTCAATATATATTCCTTTCGTATTTTCTACCGCTGCATCCCTGGAAAGGACCATATACCTGAAGCTCTCATTAAATCCC
The DNA here is from genome assembly GCF_042683165.1 of Tigheibacillus halophilus. Classification (NCBI taxonomy): domain Bacteria; kingdom Bacillati; phylum Bacillota; class Bacilli; order Caryophanales; family Bacillaceae; genus Tigheibacillus; species Tigheibacillus halophilus. The sequence continues at coordinate 342,671 of NZ_JBHUIZ010000006.1, read as the reverse complement.
TATAAACAACCAGTTCTTCATCTTTTGTAAACTTTCTTGCTTCTTTTTCACTATCATAATCCATGTAAACCATATTTGTGATCTGACGTCCCGATTTTTTATCATGGACCTTTTCAAACATACGATCAATTTCATTAAAAATCACTAGTGCTCTGCGCATATGACTGGCACTGGAAATCACAGTGATATCATTTATATTTTCCTGATTGGCGATCTCCATCGAAAATAAGGCATTCTCGACTGTATCTGTTGCCAAATCTTCCTTTATGATTCTATCTTTATCTATACCATGATCTGCCAGCCACTCGTACATGACACTGGCTTCTGTGTTACCTTTTTTCGGTACCCCGCCTGAGACAATCATTTTCGATTCCGGGAATTCCTCAGCAGCTTTTTTCGCCACTTTCAATCTTTCTTTTAATGTATCTTCCATCTTGCCTTCATCAGACAAAGCATATCCCAGTACAACAAAAGCATGATTCTTTTTAGAAATATCATCAGGTGCTTCAGTATGAAGCGTTGCATCTTTCTTCTCATCCACAAGTTCTACCCTATGTCTGTATGCATCCGCTTTTTCTTTATTCAGTTCATCTAGTTTTTTAAAGCTTGATTGATAATCCGCTTCATTCCCTTGTACTTTTGAATAAATACCATACAAGAGCTGCGCATTAAATTGTTTACTGTCCAAATGCAAGATCTCCTGATAGGTATCTAAAGCTCCGGGTATATCTTTTTGGAGTACCTGTGCAGAAGCAATGGAATATCGTAAATCAAGATCGTAGGGATCTATTTGGGAAGCTTGTCGAAAAGCCTCTTCGACAACATCATAATCCCCATGCAATGTGATCCCTTTAAAGACATTCTTTTCCGCTTTCTTCACATCGCCGCCATACCAATAGTAATGCATAGCAATATCTTTTAAGGCATTGACTCTCTCACTGGTAGGCGAATTATTTTTCACACGTTTAAATAGATCTTCCACACTTTCTTCACTTGCATTTCCAGACTGTTCCGTCGTTGCCTTACTTGCTTTGGAGTCATTTTCTCCTTTACTGTTTTGACTGCTCCCTTGCTCACTGCAAGCTGCCAAACCAACCGCCAATAATAAAAGAACAACTAGCCTAAGTATGACTTTTCTCACGTTGAACCATCCTCTCATATTCGCTTATCTTCCAAATAAAATTGCTGTATGCACTTCTCTTATAACCTGCCCCATCCCCCCCTCTTAAGCTTAGGCGCCTCCCTTACAAAATCAAAAAAGACACAGCAGTAACATGCGGGAACGCTCCCTCACTTACCACCATGCCTTATCGAATAAGTAACATAGAGATTTATATCAATTAATTGTCAGAATAACATAAAAAAATAGAACATGCAATTTGTAAACCTTCAAAATGTGAAGCGAACGAATGATATGGAACGTAAGCTATTTTGTTCAGATGGCGACAATTGACCACAAATAGTACCTTATTCTCATTGTTGAAATTAAAACTTTCATACTATTCCATTTTATACATATAAATGTTAAAATTTGGTAAAATCTAAGGGAGGTATAGCAAAATGAGGAAGTTTTTGTCGTTCATGCTTGCATCAGTACTCTTCATTACATTGCCGCCTTTCCACACGAGTGCAGATCAGACGGCTAAGAACCAATCAAAGGAATCCCCTCATGCGACAATTTCGGACAAGCCTACTCAAACATTTAAATTGGATGGGCTAAAAGAACCTGCTGAAATACTTGTCGATAACTGGGGAGTACCGCATATTTATGCGAAGTCTCAAAAAGATGTTTACTTTGCTCAAGGTTTTAATGCCGCACGGGAACGGCTGTGGCAAATTGATCTCTGGAGACTCCGCGGATTGGGTAAACTATCGGAAGTCCTTGGTCCAGAGTACGTAGATCAGGATAGAGCTGCACGCTTATTTTTGTATCGTGGTGATATGGACAAGGAATGGGAAGCGTATGGAAAAGATACGCAAAAAAACGCAACCGCTTTTGTAAAAGGAATTAATGCGTATGTGGAAAAAACGAAGGAAAATCCAGACCTTTTACCTCAAGAGTTCCAAACGCTTGGTTATGAACCCTCGAAGTGGAAACCAAAGGACGTAGCGGTCATTCGGAGCAATGGATTGATTAAAAGCCTTAATAGCGAGGTTGCCCGTGCTCTTACTTTAAAAGAACATGGAAAAAAAGCTGAAAACATGCGTAAACAACTGGAACCTTCCCATAAAATAAAGGTACCAAAGGGACTGAATCTGGAGGATATCCCAGAGGATGTTTTGGATGTCTATAATAAAGCAAAAGAATCCGTTTACTTCGATAAAATGGATAATAAGATCAAAACCGAATCCCTCAAAGAGTTAAACGAGCAAGTTAATGATGAATCCGGTCTTGGAAGCAATAATTGGGTCATTGGCCCGGAGAAATCCAAAACCGGGCGCCCAATTTTGGCAAACGATCCCCACAGGTCAGTCACAGTCCCATCACTTCGTTATATGGCCCATCTGTCAGCACCTGGCATGGATGTCATTGGAGCCGGTGAGCCTGCTTTGCCGGGGATTTCTATTGGTCACAATCAAGATATTGCTTTTGGCCTTACCATTTTTGGCCACGACCAAGAGGATCTATATGTTTATAAAACCAATCCAAACAATCCATCTGAATATCTGTATAAAGGGAAATGGGAGACGATGAAATCAGACACCGAGAAGATCAGGGTCAAAGGACAAAAGGCAGAAAAAAGAAAACTAGAATTTACTCGCCATGGACCTGTCATTTACAAAGATGAGAAAAATAATCGTGCTTTTGCGGTGAAATCTGCATGGTTTGAACCTGGAACGGCGCCATATCTTGGGAGTATGTCCTATATGAACGCGAAAAATTGGGATGAGTTTAAAGAGGCAATGAATAAATGGGGATCACCTTCGGAAAATCAGATATATGCTGATACAAAAGGCAATATCGGGTGGAAACCAGGCGGTCTTACCCCTAAAAGAAAAAACTGGGATGGTGTTATGCCAGTACCAGGTGATGGAAAATATGAATGGGATGGTTTTCTCAACCAGGATAAACTGCCGAATGAATATAACCCTAAGCGGGGCTGGATTGCTACGGCAAATCAAATGAACCTCCCAGATGATTATCCTTATGAAAAGTATCAGATCGGCTTTGAATGGACTGCGCCTTTTCGCTATCAAAGAATTGAAGAGGTGTTAAATAATACCGATACATTTGGAATAAAGGACTCCCAACGTTTACAAAATGATTTCGTATCTTTACCCGCTAGACGTATTACCAATTTGCTAAAAGGAATTAAGTCCAAGGACCAAAAAGTGAATGAAGCATTAAAATTACTCAGGGACTGGGATAATAATTTAACAACCAATTCCTCTGCCGGAGCATTGTTTGAAGTATGGTATCAAAAATATTTACAAAAAGCTGTGGTAGCAAGCGTTTTACCCGAAAAAGCCGCAAATGATATTGGAAATGGAGATCCAGTTGTTGTATTGAACTTACTGGAAAAACCAGACCAACGCTTTGGGAAACATCCCAAAAAAACACGGGATAAAATATTGCTTCGCAGCCTGAAAGATGCCATTGGACAAACTGAAAGCCTGCTAGGTCCCGACATGGCACAATGGAAATGGGGAGATTTACATGTTGCATATTTAGAACACCCATTGTCTGATTTAACCGATCAAGAAAAACAAAAGAAAATGAATGTCGGCCCAATCCCTAGAGGCGGCAGCAGCTATACAGTAGGGGCTACTTCCTTTGATAAAGAATTTAAACAAACCAGTGGCGCTAGTTACAGACAAGTGATTGACGTGGGAAACTGGGATAACTCTGTTGCGATCAATACACCAGGACAATCCGGAGATCCGAACAGTAAACATTATGATGATTTGTTCAGTAAGTGGGCTGAGGGAAAAACATTTCCATTACTATTTAGCCGCAAAGCTGTAGAAGAAGCAACTGAAAAGCGGATCGAATTAGTGCCCGAAAAGGATGATTCAAAGGATTTGGCTATTAAGGATCTCAAACCGACGCAAAATATTTCTTTAAACGCTGGTGAAACAGTAAAGATAGAATTTGATAGTAAACCTGAGTTAAACGCTACCTTTGCTATTCGCATCCCGCTTACAAATACCTTAGGTTCAACGAATACCATCAAGGAGTCAAGTAATGCAACTGAACTTCCGTTAATGGAAACAGAACCTGGGCATTACGTGGGTTATTGGACAGCAATATCAAACGTGAATACAAAAGGAGCCGAAATAGAGGTGAAGGTAGCTGACCAAAACGGAAATGAAAAGCGTAAGACAGCAAAGGGAAAATTGGAGATTGGCGATAATTGCTCAAAATGACTAATAACAGTTATTTTGAACGATAACATTTTCACACCCCCAAACATACAAAAGCGTGTGTTGGGGGTGTAGAAATGTATCTCTATAATGTCATTTACCAGCTACCAGTGCTATTTGTATCTTTCGCTCACCTTTTGCACTTGCTTTTCTGTAAAGAAATGCTCGATATCATTTAAACAAATCAGGAATGATACCATGGAGTCAGCAAGAAAGCTTCCATTATCCCAAATATTACAACCAAAAAACTCGAATTTATTTTAGCATTGTCTATAGAGCCATTAAAATTAAAATGCAGGTAAATGAATTTCAACTTCTCTGTTCAATTTTGATGATCTCGCAATACCGTCAATAATTGCTTGGTTAATGATTATTTCATCTGCTGGTATCGGAGCTGGCTTGCTTTCCTTCATCGCATGAACAAAATCTTCTATTTTCGCTGCAAAAATATTAATGTCGTGCTTTTCGATAGGTAAATTTACTTCCTCATATCGCTCCTCGCAATCATGAAACATACTTATAGCGGCAATGCCGCCGTCCCACACACCACTCCATGGACCACTTCCTGCAGGAGTCAGTTTAAGTCCGGCATCCTTTCCAAGGAAAATAGCCGGCCCGAGCGTATCCATGTGCATAGCCCATGATATTTTGAAATTAAGAACGATTCCACCCTCTAATCGAATCATTGCTGCGCCAAAATCTTCCACCTCAAACTTGTCTGACTCCGGATGATAAAGCGGGTTTGTTCCAAAATGATTCGATGTATAAGCAGAAACCGTTAATGGCTTAGGATGGCCTAATGCATTTAGTGCTAAGTCTAATGAATATGTTCCTATATCCCCAGTCGCACCCACACCTGCAAATTCCTTATTAATAAAAGTTCCACCAGGCATTCCTCGACGACGGCCGCCGCCAACTTCTACGTAATAAACATCTCCAAGTTGACCAGATTGAACAATACTCACTATTTTTTTCATATTAGGATCGTACCTCGGTTGATAGCCAACAGAAAGCATTTTACCTGTTTCTTTTGCTATCTGAGACATTTCAATTCCTTGTTCGAGAGTAACTGCCAATGGTTTTTCCACAAGAACATGTTTGCCAGCTTTTAATGCATCAATACTAGTTTTGTGGTGAGCAAAGTTTGGCGTACAAACGCTTATCCCATCCATATCCAATTGTAGAAGATCATTATGATCTTCAAACGGTTGCGCATTTTTAATTTCCAATTCATCAATAAAATGTTGCGCTTTATTGGGAATAGTATCTGCAATGCCTACAATTTCTACATCTTTCATATTCATGTACGCTTTAGCGTGGTTCGCTGCAATTCTACCTGAACCAATTATTCCTATTTTAATAGTGTTTTCCATCATATTCCTCCCAATAAAGGATGTAGACAAACTTACCCCATTTATGCTGTATCTTCGTTAAACCTGTCTGTTTCTACAAACCCCATTTCACCCCAACCTTACCATTAAAACGCTTTCTTTCATTCGCTTGCTTGCTGCCGTTCCCTTCCAGAGATAATCGTTAGTTGTTTAATTCTTCTACAATCGATGCGTGGTGTTTATCTAACTTATAAAAAGCCAATGTAATCACTTGAAGAACAGAGAACACAATTGGAGCTATAAACATAAGACTGCTTATCATGTTTTTCGCCCCCTCCGTGATCGCTGTGGGATCATAGTTCACAAACCCTAAAGCGTAAGCAACTAAAACCGAACCAATTGCAACCCCGAATTTAGTTGAAAAACTATATGCGGAATAAAGTAACCCTTCCAATCTCTGACCGAATTTCCACTCATGGTAATCAATGGAATCTCCCAACAAAACAAATACCGATGCATTATCCACCCCAACAAACATATTTGCTAAAAAGAAAATTGTAGCGAATAGTATAGGAGAACCCCCCTGTATGAAAAATAACAGGATAAAGAAAACCGAACCAATTGCAATCGCAACTTGAGTTCCCAATTTATTTCCAACTTTTTTTAGAAGCGGCATTGCTAAGGCACCTCCTGCAAATGTCGCTCCATTAAGTAATGTTAGAAAGACTGGTACCATTCCAGGTTTGCCCAAAACATAGGTGACATAATAAATTAATACGGCATTCAACGCCCCTAACCGAAGGAATTTTAAAAATGAGGTGATGGCTACCAACACCCATGGTCGGTTTTTAAACATTTCTTTTAAAGATTCCGATAATTTTTTTCGATCTTTTGCTTCGATATACTCTGAGTAACGCTCTTTGCAGTTTTTAAATGTAAGAAAAAAGAGTATTCCCGCTATAACCGAATACAAAGTTATTGTAAGTGGAAAACCAACTTGTTCATTACCTTTGCCTAAGAAGTTAACTAATGGCAAAGTAGCTGCGGAAACGATTACGGTACCCACTGCAAGCCCCATAGCTCGATAACTGCCTAGATCTACTTTTTCTTTAGAATCTCTTGTCATTGTAGGTGCCAGTGCACCATATGGTAAGTTAATTGCTGTATAAATCATCCCCAATAGCAGATAAGTAACATATGCGTACATCAATCTCCCTGTATCCGAGAAGTCTGGGGTGATAAAAGTTAATACACTTATAATCCCTAACGGAATTGCAAGATATAGTAAATAAGGTCTTGCCTTCCCATGCTTCGTTTTCGTCCTGTCAACAATCACACCCATAATCGGATCATTTGCCGCATCCCACAATCTAGTTATCAAGAATAAAGTACCGGCTGCTGAGGCAGAAATTCCATAAACATCTGTGTAAAAATAGAGTAGATAACTAGTCACCATCCCCCATACAAACGCAGACGCCATTTCTCCATACCCATAACTTATCTTTTCTTTTAAACTTAGTTTATGTCGCTCACGACCTAGTTTTGTTTTCTCTCTCGCAAAGGCTTCCATATTTTAACTCCCTTTTTTTAGATTACGAGCAATTACACGCTTTACGTATAGAACTACGCCAAATCATCTAATGTTGTATATCATTAGATGACTGGCGGCTGTTAAAAAAGAGAAAACACCTCAAGAATTTATATCCATTCATTTTTCAATTCTGCCAACAAAACTAAAGGGGGTGTCTTCTACTTGGTTAAAGCTCAGAAATTAATATGACAACTAGCAATGAGGGAAGGATCTTTTTATACTTTGAACAATAGATTTTTGTACATGAACCTATTCAAGTTCGTCAATTTGCACAGATTGACCTGTTTCAGCTGATTTATAGAGCGCTTCCAGTATCTGCGTTACTACATAAGCTTGTTCTGGTTTCACCATCGGTTCTTCGTCATTCACCACGGCATCTATCCATCGTTTAGCCTCCAGATAGCCTATATCTTCCTCCGCTTGCAGGGAAGGCATCAAATTACTTGGCTGCGTTTCCATTTCTAGCAATTGGTCATGTTTTGATGTATTCAATACCACATATCCTTCGTTTGCATCTGCATCTCCAAACATCTCGGCTCCAGCTTCTGTTCCACACAATGTTACTTGACTTTCTTTTGGGTTAATTACATTAAGCGCCCAAGAAGCCTCTAAGGTAATAGTTGCACCATTTTCCATTTTTATATAACCAAAAGCAGAATCTTCTACACCAGCAAATTTTTCAGGGTCCCAACGCCCAAAAATATTCCCATCTGGTTTATCATTTAATTTACTATATGTTGAACCCATGACTGATTTCGGCTTATAATTATCCATCAGCCATAGCGTTAAATCCAAGGCGTGTGTTCCTATATCGATTAGTGCTCCGCCTCCTTGTTTTTCCTTATCTAAAAACACTCCCCATGTAGGAACGCCTCGACGCCGAACAGCATGGGATTTAGCAAAATAAATTTCACCTAATTCCCCATCCTCAATTAGTTGGTTTAAAAAGAAGGAATCTCTTCTATGTCGATGTTGGTATGCTACAGTCAATTTTTTTCCTGTGCGCTTTGCAGCCTCCACCATTAGTTTTGCTTCTTTTGAGTTAATGGCCATTGGCTTTTCACACATTACGTGCTTCCCAGCTTCTAATGCATCTACAGTGATATTAGCATGTGAAATGTTTGGAGTTAAAACTTGTACGACATCAATGGATTCATCTTGTAAAAGTTCTTTATAATTCTCGTAAACTACAGCATCTTTTGTTCCGTACTCAGCTGCTGCCTTATCCGCTCGTTCCTTAACAATGTCACAAAATCCTGCAAGAGATACTTTGCTGCCTAACTTTGATAATGAAGGTAAATGCTTTTGAAACGCAATATTTCCACAACCGATAACGCCTATTCTCACTCTTTCTTTTGTCATAATGTCTGTCCTCCTAGAACTTATATTTACCGATTAATGCCACCAACAACTTCTAGTTATTGTAAACCGGCTTTTACAAATACCTCTGCCATAGCTTGACCCGACCTCTCCGCAAGGATTTCACTTGACTCTACGGGCTCTTTTTCAGTAAGAACCTCTTGTGAAACAACCCCAGCGTATCCTACATCTTTTAATGCCTTTAGGAAACCAACAAGATCGATGATACCTTCACCAGGGTATAGCCTTCCGTTGTCGAGTATCTCTTTTCTAGGCAACTCAGGTCCATCATTAATATGAACATAAGCTATTTTTGCGGGATCAATAGCTGTAATATCCTCAATTTTTCCTCCAGAAGTATACCAATGAATGCTATCCAGTAATACTCCAACATTCGGCTCGCCAATCATGTCAATCCATTCTAGAGTTGTTGGCAAGTCCCAAATAAATTCATTTTTGAACAACTTCCTCATGTGATATGGTCCAACAAATTCTAAAGCAATATTGCAACCATATCCCTTAATCATTTGTGCACATATCTTTATTCGATTCGTTAACTTCATTAAATGCTGAAGAGGATCTTGATCCGTGGAAGGCATGAAAAATGTATTAAAAATTTTGCACCCAAAAGCTTTTGCTATTTTTGCATCTTCCAGTAAGTCTGGTAAATCATTGTAAAATGCATCGTCTGAGTTTCTCCAATCGACTGGAAATTGAATTGCGCCAATTTGCACCTGATTCTCCTGTAAAAATTGCTTTGCACCTTCGATTCCTTTTGCCTCGATTAGCTCTCTTAAGGCATTTCCATCTGTATCTACAACATCAATATCATTTTTTGCAGCAAGTATAATGTGTGTTTCAAGATTTTTTAGATTACCTAGTCCGTCTCTTGTCAAACCCTTAATCATTGATTTTCACCTCTAATGATGTTAATTGAGTACTGTTATCTGCCAGTTGATCTTTATCACCAACAAAAACCAAGCAAATATTGTGCTAAGACCAGTTGCAACAAACTGGGTAACTCCTTCTACGGCTTTTGAAGTTTCTATAAAATATACACAATCGAACGTATTACATAAAAGGGCTTACATTTATGCAAAGTACTTTACTAATTTGCGGAAATTGAATGTCAAATTTGTACTTTGCCACTTTTATGAATCCCTTTTATTTAATACAGCAACAGAAAATAAACTTTTTAAGGCCGAATCCCCCCTAATCCCCTTCATTTATTAATATGAGTTTAATAAATGTCACTTAAATTGCTCAGTTCTTTATTTTTATATGATATACAATCAATTAAATCTTCACATTAATAAACTAAGTTTGTTAATTGAATGTTAACACTATATTTCTTGCTACGCAACTGTAATTATATAATTTTCCCATTTGTCTGTTCAGGGGAAATATTCTATTGGTTCTAAATAAGGAGTGATTGTATATGGCAAAATAAAAGTACATAGTAATGCAGCGTAAAATACATAACACTGCACATGAAAAAGCAAAAAATAAAAAGGCTTGCCAGCCTCCAAATTCCCTCCACTGTTATTGATGTCTAATCAAAGCAGCGGAGGCCGGAAGGAATGCTGACAATGCCTACATTCCCTGAAAACCATTTTGTATTACCGAATAAGTAAGTTTCATAGCATTTGCAGTCTTCATATCTCTCAACTAAAAAGTATTTTAAAGTTTCTTACACATTTATGATAAAATAACTAGAAAGCTTGAAGTTTTGTAAATAATATTCCCAGTTTAGGCTTGTATAGCCAGGGAACTTAAATAGAGATCCTTCAAGTAACCCCATGTTAATATATACTATGAAAGAAGTGGCGTATCGAATGTCGAAAACAAAGCGGAGCTTACTTTTAATTGCATATTTTTTAATATTATTTTTCGTCATAAAAATCAACGCAACAGCTATTGTTGAATGGTTGAATAAAAGCATGTTTCCAGATTACACTATTGATTCTACACAAGACTTTCATGATTCTTTTTCCAACGGAATTTCTTTAATATTTATCTCGACGATATTTCTATATTCAATCCTTGGGACAGCAATTGTCAGTATTTTGATTATAGATATACTTATGATTGGCCTGATTTTTGCAAACCAAATCAAAGTTGTGGAACGAAATGAGTTTATCACTTTCTCAGAGATCAAAACAGTTGCGTCGCCCAAAGAGCTTTTATCTTTCGTAGATGTTTCCCCTGCTTTTGCGCTAGTAATAGTTTGTACAGTTATATTAATTCTAGCTGGTTTGCAATTTTTGATAATCAAACTTTCAAAGAAGCTTCACTTTTATATTAATAAGTGGATCCGAGTAACTTTATTGCTATTGTCATTAACGTTTCTCATCATGATATTCATCAAACCCAACTACTATAATGCACATCTTTTAAAATTCGAAGAGACCCATAGCCATAATTTCAATCCCTTAAAACGTGCCCGGATGGATGGATTTTTACCAACTTTTATGCATACTGTCAAACCTATTTATATGGATAGACCTGCAGGGTATAACAAGGTTAAGATAAAAGAAATTTCACAGAAACATAGTAAGTTATCCCAGAGAATTAATAAAGAACGCGATAAGTCTTTAAACGATTCCGAAACACTTCTTTATTTAAGTGAATCATTCATGGACCCTAAACAGCTTCCAGGACTTTTATTAAATGAGTCACCAATTCCTTTTATTACTCAAACAGTTAAAAATAATATAGGCGGTTCTATGTACAGCCAATATATAGGTGGCGGCACCGCTAATTTAGAATGGTCAGTTTTAACATCTTTCAGTTTGGAAGTTTTTAATGAACCACTAGTGGTGACCCCTTACTCTGATTTCTATGCAGATTCAAAAAACAAACATACCATATTGGATTTTTATGACAAAGAAAAGGTTGCTGTCCATCCTTATACTGCACATCTTTACAATAGAAAAACAGTCTACGAAAAAATAGGGTTTGATAATTTTCGATACCTAAATCATGGAATTAAACATACAGACAAGTTGGGAAACCACAAAAGAGTTTCCGACGAAGCTTTGAATAAGGATATTTTGGATGTGATGGATAAAAACAATGTAGGTCTTATTCATATTTTATCTATGCAAAATCATTCGCCATATAATAAAAAGATTCCAGAAATGGGTTACAAACCTGAAATAAATACAAATATTTATCCGAAAAAGAAAGCGGAAGGATTATTCAACTATTTGCAAGGAATCCATGCAACAGACAATGCAATTAAAGATTTAGTGAATGAATTGGGGAAATCCAACAAAGATGTTAATTTACTGTTTTATGGTGATCACTATCCCAGCGTTTTCAGAGGCACAGAAAATCAATTTAAGGGCGATGAACTCCATCATACCCCATGGTTTATATTCATGAATAATGGCAGAAGCCAGGAGGGGATGCAGCTTGAAGATCTATCACCCGCATTCTTTGTCCCATTATTATTAAAGGAAGGAAACTATTATGTTTCACCCTATCAAGGGCTTATGAATACTTTACTGACAAAAGGGGTCAAACGAATAGGAAAGGATTATGTTGTCACAAACGAAGGCAAACTGTCCGATAATCAAGTTCCAAAAGATTTATTGGCAATGGTCAACGACTATCGGATTATTCAATACGACGCACTTTTTGGCCATAATTGGTTAGCTGATGACTTTTATACAAAAGTAAAATAGAATAAAAATAAAAGGCATATCAACCATCTTCAAACATCTAAGATGGTTGATATACCTATATTAACTATTTCGTCTTCTTCGCTTTAACACTAGGAACAGCAGAACCACTAGTACAAGGATTAAAACACTCATTATAATCATCATCTGTGTTTCATTTGTCTCCTGCTCTGATTTCACTTTCTCTCCGCTATTCTGATGCCCATTGATATCGCTTAATGGGAATGCATATACTTTCGAATCCTGACTACCGACAAATAAGGTATCATTGATAATGACTGGACCTGCAGGGGCTAGCTTGCCATTTAGTTCTTTTCTCCCAACTTGCTCACCAGTTTTGGCATCCAAAGCATACACAAAACCCTTCGTATTCGTAAAGTATACAATGTCATCATTTGCAACTGGAGGAGCCTTCATAACTTCATCTTTAAATTTCCACAGCTGTTTACCTGTTTTCAAGTCATACGAATAGAAGGTTTTTGCTATAGGGCTTCCTACATATATATTATCTTTGTAGATAATCGGGGCACCAGATTTATTGTTTTTAACAAAATCTCCTTTACCCATGCTTCGTTTCCAAACAATCTCCCCTGAGTCCACCTCCATCGCATAAAGGAAATGTTCAGGATCCCCCTTATCTCCCTCAACTGCTGTTGTGACGACTAAATTGCCGGAAATAGCTGGCGGAACATCATCCAATCCCGCAAATACACTTGGAAACTCAGTTTGCCATTTGAGTTCATCGTTTTGCAAATCATACGCGGAAAAAGTGAAAGGATTTGGACTGCTACCTCCAACATATAATGTCTCATCCTTGATATTAGGTGCAGACATGCTTACGGTATGTCCAATATTTTCTTTATGTAATAGCTTTCCGGAATCCGGATCCAATTTATATAGATGCCTGTCTCCTGTGACAGCGTACACATAGCCATCGTTGTACGCAGGCGTCGGCATAACCTCACCTTGTGTCTTATATTCCCAAAGCGTGTCCCCCGTTTTAGCATCCAATGCGATTATGCCGCTTTCACCTGTTCCACGTATCCCATTTTCCTGAAAGAACCGATTCCCGTAGCCCACATATACTTTACCTTCGTTGTAAATCATTTCAGAATGGATCCAGTTTGGGGCCTTGCTTTGCCAAATTTTTTTACCCGTATTGATGTCAAAAGCAAACAAATCTCCTGAATTATGATTTCCTATGAACAGTTTATTCTCCGCAATAACCGGCGTAGCTCTAACCTCATCCTCTGTCTGAAATTCCACGTACTCCAATGGCTCAGCACCATTATCAAATACAGCGTTTTTATCACTTTTCATACGGTATTGATGCCATTCATCCGGCCCAAAATTTTTTGCATCTATGTGTAGGGGGGATGGACTCAAAATGATTGACAGAAACAAACCTATACTAACTATGTTAAACTTAATTTTTGCCAAATTTAGCCTCCTATAAAAGTATCTTTACTCATTAGCCTGTTCATTAATTACTTCTTCCCACTCTCGTTTAAATCTCTCTTCGTTATATTTTCCGGCCGTATTTAAAGCATTATCTGACATTTTCTTCCTTAAATTAGTATCATGCATTATTTGAATGATTCTATCAGCCATTTTTTGAACATCGCCCATTGGGACAATAAAACTATTAATCCCATCTTCAATTAAATCCCCTGGTCCGTATTTTGTATGGTATGAAATAACTGGTGTTCCAACAGCCATGCTTTCTGTAATAACCATTCCAAATCCCTCTTGCCTGGATGTTAAAATTGAACACGCAGCACCATGGTATGCATCTCGGACATTATTTGTATAACCCATTAAATATACATGTTTACTCAGATCGAGTTCATTAATCAATGTCATAAGATTTTCCTTCTCTTCTCCAACACCATATATGTGGTATTGCGCATCCGGAATCGCCGAAACAACATCCTTAAAAGCGCGAATTGCTTGGTCCAACTGCTTATCTCTATGCAACCGAGCTACAGTTATTGCCAAATGAGGTCTATAGGTTTCATTTTTATCACTCTCATTTTTGATATCATTTATTTGCTCACTGGAATGAGGAATAACAGAGATGTTATTTGCATTGTTGTATATTTTCTGAACATCTTGCTTTTGCTGCTCTGTTAAAAAAACGAGGCGGTCAAAATATCCAGCTTTTTGAAATAAACGATGAAATCTTTTTTTCACTTTCTTTATATTAGTAAAAGGTTCTCCTAAATGGTTGAAGTGTACTACAGCTATTTTTTTAATGTTATCATGAGTAACATTCATTAACATCTCATCGAACTCTCTTCGTTCCACCATTACTGTCGGATGTTTATATGCAGCTAATAACTGGTTCAACCATACTGTCTGTAAATCGTATAGATTATCATATTCTGCTGCCGTATCCCCAAACGTAAGTGTTCTTTGTTCCTTTGAATTCTCTGGATTAACCCATACACTCATAAAACAATTTCCTCTGGCATCGAAATATCTGTCCAGGCTAGGCTTGTTATAACTTAAGTCCATTTCCCTTGATCGAATCAATAAACCATCGTTATCGTATTCCTCCCTGCATTCACGTTGTCTGCCTCGACTCATATAATCTATAAACTCTAGCTCACCTTTCTTATTAAACCGTTTATACTTGATATACAAACCATTAGTGTAGTAACGAAAAGCCCTTCCATCCGCTAACCTGTCATCTGGGAATGCAGTTAAACCTTTTTCTTGTATTTGATACTTTGCTTGCTTGAAATTTTGCTTCTTTTTCTTTTCATTACTTCTCATCTCATGAAAAAAATTCAACACTTTAACATTCCGGGATAGTTCTTTTCTTTTTTTCAATTGATTTATTTTCTTGGTGAAATACTGTTGGTAAAGCATCGTAATAATAACAACTTCCTCATGCAATTCAGCCAAGGCATTAGCGCGCGTAAGCACTGCTTTGGTCACACCGCCTCTGTTAGTATCAAGTGAACTGGTCAGGATAATAGGTGTTCTGTTTAACATATTAACTCTCCCCATATAGTATTTTTAAGCGGATAAAACAATGTTTAAAATTCATACGTAATTGGACACATTTATATTCAAACATACTCCACCATGAAACAGCCTACCCCCAAATTCGTTTAACAACTCTTTCACTAGACTTGCCGTCTTCAAGGCGACAAAATCTCTGGCAGAATGCCTCTACCTCTTTATCTGCTTTAAAATGCTCATGTTCTAACTGCCTTACCGCTGCAATAATTTCATTTGTGGTTTTTACCAATGGACCAGGTGCCTTTTGTTCGAAGTCAAAATAAAAACCACGTAAGTTATCCCGATAATCATCAATATCATAAACGAAAAAAAGCATTGGGCGTTTTAAATTCGCGTAGTCGAAAAACACGGACGAGTAATCAGTAATCAGAAGATCAGAAACCAAATACAAATCACGAATATCCTCATAAGCAGAGAAATTATATACAAAACCTTGATAGTCACTCAGATCAATATTCTCAGCAATCAGGTAATGCATTCGCAACAAAATTACATATTCATCGCCAAATTCCTGCTTCATTTGTTGCAAATTCATCTGAATATCGAATTTATATTGTCCTTTTTGATAAAATTGATTGTCTCGCCACGTTGGCGCATAGAGGATGGTATTTTTATTTAAGGGAATCCCCATTTTTTCTTTCAACGTCTTTATCTTCCCGGGGTTATTATGCGTAATTAAGTAATCATTTCTTGGATACCCGGATTCAATAATTTGTTTATCAAAAGCAAAAGCATGTTTAAAGATTTCCGTAGAATACGGATTGGGAGAAATCAAATAATCCCATTTGCTTGCTTCAAATAAAAAATTCTGTTTATATTTTTCCGTATCAGTTCCAGGCATCAACACTTGTTCCATATCCGCTGCAAGACGTTTCAATGGAGTGCCGTGCCAGGTTTGGATATACTTTGTGCGAGAGTCTTTTGGGATCCATAAAGGCAATCTCGTATTGATTACCCAATACTTCGCTCTGTTCATGATCCATAACCACTTCAAAGATAAACGCTGCACATATTGAATATCATTTTCTGAAAATGTTGCCATATGTCTGCGGTCAGCACTCCATATTAACTTATATTCAGGGTGTTTTTCCCTTAGATATTCATAAAGGGCACGAGGGTTATCACTATACTGTTTCCCGTGAAAACTCTCAAAAACAATCATTTTCGCATCTTTTGAAATTACCTTCCCTATAAACCAAAATAGGAGCTTATAGACCTTTAATAATAAGGAATAAATATTATTTTGCATGTGCTTCACCAACTCTAAAAAAGAGGGAGTGGCTTCGCTCCTCCCCGTTATTCATTTTCGAATACAACCTCAACAGTTTTTTTCGATGCATCTCCATCATCCCATTTACAAAAGCGTTCGTAAAATATTCTATATTTATCCCTATAGGACATTTGCACACCGTCTATGTCTTTAATCGAACGAACTATTTCATCCGTCGAACGCAAAATGGGACCCGGGACTTCATTTTCCACATCTATATAGAAACCGCGCAACGTATCACGATACTTTTCCAAGTCGTACATAAAGAAAAGAATTGGACGCTTTAGATTAGCATAATCAAAAAACACAGAAGAATAATCTGTAATAAGCATATCTGATACCAAATATAATTCGGCAATATCATCATAGCTGGAAAAATCATAGGCAAACTGCTCGTATTCAGTGATGTCCAGTACTGATGCAATAAAATAGTGCATCCTCAGAATGATGACATATTCATCTCCAAGTTCTTTCTTCATTTGATCCAAGTTCATCTGCAAAGTGAATTTATATTTTCCCCTGCCATAAAATTCATCATCCCGCCAAGTAGGGGCATACAAAATTACCTTTTTGTCCAAAGGCAGCCCCATTTTTTCTTTCAATGCACGTATTTCTTTTTCAGTATCTCTCTTATACAAAATATCATTACGAGGATAACCAAACTCCAACATTTTCCCATCGTACTTAAAGGCCCGTTTGAAGATTTCTGAAGAGTACTGATTAGGAGAACTTAGATAATCCCAGCGCCTTGATTGGTCATAAAAATGTTGTTTATAATTAGGATCTGCTGAATGGACATCATCCATATCGAAGACCAAATGCTTTAAAGGAGTACCGTGCCAGGTTTGCAGATATATGTTTCCTGCAGGTTTATCCAAATATCTTGGAAGTCTGGAATTGCTGACCCAATACTTTGATTTGGCGAGATAATAAAAATACCTCAGGCTGAAACGGATTACCTGTGTTGCATTCCCTGGGATATCTTTTTTTTCATTGAAACTCCATACGAATTTATATTCAGGATTATTTTTTAGCATATACTCGTATATATATTTCGGGCTGTCTGAATAATTTTTGCCCAGAAAGCTCTCAAAAAAGACTAGTTTTTCGTCTGCTTTTCGTTTTAAGAAGAATTTTTTATAGATATAAATATAAAATTTTCTTTTCTTCTTAAGACCATTTCGCAGCTGTCGCAGTTCATGATGTCTCTTGCTGACTCTAATATATTTTTTCAAATTGTTGACGAGGATAGGCTTTGCTTCATTTTTCAAAACCCAGCTATACTTGTTAAGTTCTTTAGAATCAATCAATTGAAAGGATTCTGCCAGTTCATTAAATAAAGGCATAATCCTCGTTTCATCTAAAAAATAAGAGACAATGGTTTTACGATAAAAGTTCAAAAAATGCCTGTCCAGATAATCCAGCGCTTTTTGTATGTCTTCTGCTTCCTCTTCTGTTTCACTTTCATCTAAAAAACTAATGGCTTGTTTTTTTAATGAATTGTATACTCTCATGTAACTTTTAATTTTTACCTCGGTATCTTGCTGGCTCAACGACGGATTATTAATTGCATCATTTCTTTTCCTTTTAAAATAAACCGCTTCTTTCACATATGGTATTTGGCCAGCAACCATAAATGCCGGCACCATAAATGTGAGGTCAGAATAAAGCCGCACATCTTCGTCAAAGGTCAATTGATTATCACGGACGAAATCCGCCCTAAATAAACTATTTAGTACTGATTCATTCTTAATCAACGTATACTTTTTATCTCCATAGATTTTTACTTGGTAGAGACCATCCAGAATGACAGCTAACGCACTGCTAAAATACACTTTTCTTGTTTGACCTCTTATTATATTGAATTCTTTGATGTGGTTTATTAAAATTTCAATTGTCTGCTTCGGTAAGTAGTCATCACTATCCATAAAATAGAGAAACTCGCCTGTCGCTTTCTCTATTCCAAAATTTCGGGCAGCAGCTACACCCATGTTTGCAGCAAAGTGATGAAGCTTTATTCGTTTATCTTGCTTTGACAGTTCTTCCAAGGAATTCGAACAAGCAACCGAACTGGCATCATCGATCAATATGATTTCAATATTTTTATATGTTTGTTCTATTAATGAGCCGATACTTTTTTTTAGAAATTCTGTCGTGTTAAAAACAGGGATAATCACCGATACCTTGCCCATATACTAATCACTCCGTTGTTTTTCTAAATAAGTTATATTTTCTTCAATAGTATATCACAATTAACCTTTATTATATTTATTATACGTTACCCTAATCGACATGAAATTAAAAAAGCCCCGCGGGGACTTTTTTAATTTTTTCTTTTTAAAATAGCGAATTGCTCATTTAGAACGAAACATATTTGCAGTCTTCAAGGCTGCTTTAACGGATTTTCTATTCAAAGTGCCTTTCAGGTATTTTATTTCTTTATTCTTTTTCTTTAAATCGGATTGCAACTGTTTTATCGTTGTATTTTTAGCAGACATTTTTTTAGCATTTTTTTCTTCTATCATTGGATAGTAGGACTCAAATCTATAGGCAATTTCTTCCATATTGCATCCGCTAATGGGATTTACAGGTTTCTTGAACTCTACTTTTTTCAGTTGCTCATTCAGCGGTACAATTTTAGGTTCTCCATTTTTATAAATATGGTCCAGGTCATTTTTATTTAGAAAATCAATGAAATGATCGAAATTCTTGCCCTGTTTTTTTGTAGGACTTTGGAAATCTGCTTTTTCAACCAAATCCTCAAGACGTGTTTTCTCAGTAATATCGTTCCACCATACGTGGGTCAAACCATGGTACTCAGTTAATTCGCGCATGCGAGCGTCTTTTGGTATCAGAATACTTGGTGTTCCAGCAATTGTCGCTGTTATATTTCCATGCAACCGTGCTCCGAAACTCAAATCAGCTTGCCTAAGGAAATCAAGCCAAGTTGGTACATTTAAAAAGAACCTAACCCTATCGCTCATATATAAATGATCTGACATTTTTACAGGATAATTATCATTGGACTTTTCAATAGGTGGAGCACCAACATAAGCCAATACCAATTCTTTCATCCATTGTGGAATGAAGTAATGATTAGGGTAATCGTCCAAACTCCTAGTAATGAAATCTAACACGTTGTTTTGAGAAAGCTTTGATGAATTTACGCAGATCATGGAGTCTTTGGTAATATTGGTATTCCGAATTTCTAATTCTCTTCCAAAGGAATACATAGAAGGACAGCCTATCACTGTATGGTCAATACCTTCCCTAAAACCGAGACGATTCAGATATTTAGACGTAATTTCTCCACGGAGACCAATAATATTCGACTTTTCCAGAACAGCACTAACGAATTCTTTTACGTCTTTATCAAAAGAAAATCCTTCATTCAACTTTGGTTCAAATGGGGCACGGAGCCCCACTCCGATTACATACACAGGAATTTTGAGCTTTTTGATCAATTTCGTATATTTACGTAAAGTTGGAACGAACTGGTCACGAAAAGCATCCGCTAACGGTATGATATAGCCATCATATTTTTCATTGATCTCATCCGCTCTACTTGGATCATAATTGTAATAGTCTGGCGTGATTGTAACATCTTCTGTCATTAGTGTCCTGAACACACTATATTGATAGACAAGGTTTCCAACATTCCCTCCAATTGAATTATTGGATATAATATGGGTTGCATCAAATGTATCAAACGGTGACATTCCAGATCTTATTAGATAATTTTTCATGTTATCAGTTCCCTTCTATTTTTTATCAAAACTTTTGCATGCTGTATCTAAACTTTTGCTTATGACTGTTCTTCCTGTTCAGCAATCGATCGCTCAAACAGTTCAATTCTTGAGGTAGGCGGAGAAAGTCTGATTTTCGTTTCCTTTTCTTCTTTGCCATCGTCTTCCAAGCTGGGTATTATCAATTCATCCACTACGTTTTTGGATGCCTGTCCTAAAGTATCACCGAAGAAATACTGCACGAAGGGCTTGATTTTCTCCATTTCGAAGTCTTTATTATCAATTGTTTTCAAAAGTTCTTCCGTGGATTTAACCAACGGACCAGGAATGAAATCGAAATAATTATAATAAAAATCCCGATCCTGTATATATTTCTCCACATCGTAAGCAAAGAATAACATAGGCTTATTCAATAATGCATATTCAAAGCAAACAGAGGAATAATCCGTAATAAGTAAATCCGTAATCAACAATAAATCATTAATTTCCCTGTAATCACTTAAATCATAAAAGAAATCTGCAAATTCATATGGTATATCTAATTTATTTTGCACAAAGGGATGAATTTTAAAAAGGAATACATACTCTTCATACAGCTGTTCATACAATTTTTTCAGATTGAGCACTTCAAATGGATAATGTGCAGAGGCTTGCCCATTTCCCCGGAAAGTAGGTGCGAATAAGATCACCTTTTTGTTTTTTATAAATGGATATTTTTGATAAAGCGTTTTGATAACATGTTGTTTGTACTCTTCATCAAAGAAGATATCCGACCGTGCAACACCCGTGGCAAAGACATTATCAATGGATACCCCAAAGCCTTCTGCGTAATTTTTTCTGACACCTTCACTGCTAACTGCCACTTTTGTATAATTCCTGTGATTTTTAGATCTGGGAGATGGCCCGCCAGGTCTGCCCAGCCTGCTGAATCCAAATGTCTTGAAGGCGCCCGCAGCATGCCAAACTTGTATCAAATCAGCGTTTTTACGTATTTTCAGCGGATAAATCATAGGATAAAAATCATCCAGTAATATAATCTTGGATGTAGCAAAATGAAAGGCTATCCGAACTAAATCAAAAACTGATTTTTTATTGTTAATCCTTTCGTTGAATAAAAATTTGATATCCAAATCCAGGTTTCGCTTATACAATTCTTCGTAAACGAAAAAGAAGTTACCATTCAGCTCTGAGCGACTGTCTGAAGCAAAAGCTACTTTTTTTTGCTTTACTGGAAGTATGCAGAACAAAATGTACATAAGCTTGAAAAAGCGACGTTTCAGCGCCTTCGTGTATCTACCTTCATATGCCTCGCTGTCTTCAACCAGCTCCCTCGGATCATAAGATTGCAGCAGGGAATTTTTTAATTGTAGTGTTTTCGTATATTTATCTAGAACAAAAAGCAAATTATATTTCAAAACTTTTTTGGTTGAGAAGTAGTGAAGCTTTGTAGTATACAGCCTGTCTCCCAGGAATTTTTTTGCACTTGAGAGCGGGATGATTTTTTCGTATTTCACATCATCCTTGTCCTTCTCCATCTGTTCCAATTTTATATATACATCATACTGCCCCGCATCCAAAGGCCTTTCGTGGTTAATTGTGGATAAATCAATGCTTCCTTGGAAGCCGCTCAACTGTTCCATATCGCCTAGCTCTGCCTCATCAGAAACATCCCGTAATGGACAATTGGTCAATGGAATCTGGTACATTTCTTTTTCAAGAATTTCATCATCCGTTAATTCCACACATGATTCATCCTCGTTATCTGTGCATACACTGTTAATTTGCCGATAATTATCGAAGTCTATTTTAGGTATGAGCAGCAGGGTTTTTCTGATTCTATCCTCTTCATAAGTGGGCAAGCCATCTACTGAAGCATAACCTTCAATGTCGAGATATGGCCCGTATATGCTTAACTTCGTAATGTCACTGCTCACTCTGGCATGCCGTTTGATTTCGGCTTCTTTATTATCGATGGATGATATAAACAATAAAAACACCTCTATTTCTCAGTTGACAGGAAATGCTTGACAATCCTGGCAGTCGCATGATCAACATGGTCAAAATTATATGAAATCATTCTGCTTGAATCGAAATATTCTCCCTTATTTCTTGCGTTGATCCAAGCAGCCAATTGATTCGTTTCCTGTATCACTGCTGCATCAGATATAGACTCTATATCTGTGTAAAACCCGCGATTCTCCCTATATTCATCCAGGTCTGGGACGAAATGTGCCATCGGTTTATGCATTAGCGCAAATTCAAAGACCGAAGAAGAATAGTCTGTAATGAATGCATCCGCAACCAACATCCATTCATTGATCCCTCGGGAGTCCGCAACAATTATATTGGGACATTTCCTAAGTTCTTCAATAGATGAACTGTTCATGTATGGGTGTGGTTTAAATATAATACATTTATCCCTATTCAATAGACTGGATAATTCAATTACCGCTTTCGCGACATCCAGCTGTGTTTCATGGTGGGAACCTTTTGCGCGGTATGTAGGAGCCATCAATATATGAACGTTATTCTTATTCTCTAAGAATGGATATACTTTATGCATTTCAGTCTTCAAACGATGGGACAGAGCTGCATTAGTTAGTAAATCCGTTCTTGGAATACCCAAAGCAAAAATACGTTTCAAATTCATATGGAATGCTTCAGCGTAAAATGAAGCAAACTTTTGTGCAGATATGTAAACAAAGTCATAATTGGAATGAATGGGAACCAACTTAAGGTAAGATGTTGTGGGTCCGAACTTGCTCCCAACTGTACTATGTCCAAATTTCTTAAAGGCCCCCGCAGCATGCCATAATTGAACCACTTTCAGCTGTTTATCTGGCTCAACAAGATAGATTGGCAAATAATAATCATCCAAAACCAGATAACGTGCATTTGATAAAACAATAATTTCTTTAAACAGCTTAAGATTCATCTTGTTCACTCCATGAACAAGATGAATCTTCATTTCCGGGTTCTGTTTTAGTACTTCTCTATATACCAATCGCAGATTATCATCTAATTGATCAGTTCTATATAATGCGATGACCATTTTTTTACTATCTTGTTTCCGAAGAAGACAAGCACACTTATAAACAACTTGAAAACATATTTTGTAAATCACCACATAGATATTCTTCAAAAAACGAAGATATTTCATTTAGATCTTCCACCTCATGACAGTCTTGCCCCAGGAACTGGATAAATCACTTTCAAACGCCTCAGTGATCTCACCAAGTTTTGCAACATGATGTACATTGCCAACAAGTGTACCTAGATAATCGACTACTTCAGGATAGGCTTTATATATATCGACAGTTCGTTGAAAGTCTGTAGCGCCACTTCTGCTGCTGCCAAGCACGGTTAGTCCTTTTTCCAATACCATCCTTGTGTTGACTTCCACTGGGTATTCACTTACCCCTAGCAAACAAACAGTACCTTCAGGATTGATATGATCGATAATTTGATCGATTGCATATTGACTGCCTTTGCCTCCTGCACATTCAATCGCGTGATCGATGGTAAGCGTTTCAGGAATTTCATCAATTTTCACAGCGTCATCAACAAAGGAAAAATGGCTTAATTTATAATCTGTTTTTCCAAAGATGATCACTTTACTGTCTGGATAGAGTTTTTTCAAAATCAAGCAAGCGATATACCCCAAATTGCCGTCTCCCCATACACCAAACGTATCTCTCTTTTGATGTGCTTTATGTTCAAATCTGCTTATCGCATGGACAGCAATTGTGACAAGCTCTGTGAACGCTGCAACATCCATATTCAATTCTTCGGGTAGTTCTACTAAACGATTTCGATTCATGAATACATAATCCTGCATGAAGCCATCGTAGCCGCTAGACCTAAACTTGCTTGTCCGTAAATAATTTTCAGCGATATAAGGATCCGCCTCTGTTGGTGTATTCGGTACCATCACTACCTTCGTACCAATGGGAAGCTCTTTTGCCGGATCGAATACCACCTCTCCAACACCTTCATGGATTAAAGCCATCGGGAGTTTCTTTTTCATTGCTTCTTTCCCTCTGGAACCTGTATAGTACCGTTGGTCCGCAGCACAAATCGAAAGATGTGTAGGGCGTACTACAACATCGTTTGCGATAATACTTTTGTCCTTGTAAGTAATCTCAAACTGCCTCGGCGAAACAAGTCGGTATACTTGGTTGATCATTTATCAATGCTCTCCTTAATAATCGCATTGGCAACTTTTAAATCATAAGGGGTAGTTACTTTAATATTGAATATTTCTCCTTGAACCAACTTCACTTTTTCATCACTAAGTGAAAAAATCTTACAGGCATCGGAGAGTATCTTCTTGTCCGCTACTGATAAATTGCCATAAAGTTCTTTTAGTTTTTTTATATGAAACGTTTGTGGTGTCTGTCCTTGATACATATAATCTCTTCGCGGAATAGAAGAAATAAATGTTTCATCAGTAGATTCCACAATGGTATCAATAGCCGGGATTACAGTATCCACAGCGCTGTTTCTTAAACCATGCTCAATATTCTCTTCAATAATACGATGTGTCAAGAATGGTCTTACTGCGTCATGGGTAACGATGATATCATCATCATTCAGACCGTTCTCTTGTTCGATATAATCAATGATATTCATAATTGTTTCGTTTCTATCCGTTCCGCCACTAACGACTGTCACTACTGGAAGGTCTATACTATATTTTTTCAATATATCATTCGTATGGTTAATCCACTCTTTAGGTGTTGCAATAATAATTTTTTCGAATTTGTTATTTAACAAGAATTTCTCAATGGTGTGTACAATGATTGGCTTGTCGTTTAATGTCAAAAATTGTTTAGGCATTGGAACATTTCCCATTCTTGTTCCTTTTCCACCTGCTAAAATACCAGCATAAATCAACTTTTTCACCTCGTAATGGTTATTATGGATATTATAACATATTGTCGAAGAAGTTCATCCTTCAGCTGAAATTTAATGGTTTTGGTCTTCTAAAAATCAAAACCTCTTGTATAATAGTCAGTTTAAACAACCATTACACAAGAGGCAAAATTAAACTCCTAATAATTCTTTTTGTTTTTGATACCCCTGTTCCTTATACGTTTCTCTTTCTTCTTTACTCATTTTCTTCCATTGCTTCAGAAACTTCTGGTACTTAGGCATTACTTCTTCTACAGTTCCGAAATCCTTCACCATTCCATATTCCAGCCATAAAATTTTCTCACAAAACTGTTTCATTTGGCTGATGGAATGACTGACAAATATCATTGTTTTACCTTGGTCTTTAAACTCTCTCATTTTGTCAAGGCTTTTTTCGGCAAATGCTTTATCACCAACAGAAAGTGCTTCATCAATGATTAAGATATCTGGATTGACACTGACAGAAATAGCAAACCCAAGCCTGGACTTCATCCCACTGGAATAAGATTTCACAGGCTGGTCGATGAATTTATCCAGTTCTGAAAACGAAATGATATCCTCTTCCATTTCTTTAACTTCTTTTTTAGAGAAACCAAGCATTAAACATTTTAACTCAATATTCTCTCTGCCTGTGAGTTCCCCTTTCAAACCCGCAGAAACAGCGATTAAAGCTGCCTCTCCGTTCACCTGAATTGTTCCGGAGGTTTCCGGTACTATCCCGGCAATGATATTAGATAAAGTAGATTTACCTGAACCGTTTATCCCGATAAAACCTACAACGTCTCCTTTTTCAGCTGTAAAATTAACATTTGCCAACGCGTAAAAATCCTGGCCATAGTTTTTCGAAGTAACTACATCCAACAATTGCTCTTTTTTCCGTTGATATAATTTATACTTTTTAGAAACATTATTTACAATAATTGATTTTTCCATAAATGTCACAAGCCTTTACAGGAAGTCGATGAAATGTCTTCTGAACTTGACATGCAATTTCGCACCAATCAGGAACAGTACTATTACTAATCCCCAAAAATAAATCGTGTATTCCCAATGGGTGATGAAATACCAATCTACACCGAACAAGGCAGAGCGATATCCTTCAATTAGGTAAATAAGTGGATTTAATTTCAGTATTTGCACCATTTCAGGGAAACTTTTATTCAATATAGAGAGCGGCCACAGTATACCCGATACATATAATAACATTCGCAGCGAAGAATTAAGCAACATATGAAAATCCCTTACTATTGTCGAGAGTGTCGACGTGATTAACGAAATTGCAAAAACCAAACAATACGCTGCAAACATAAAATAAATGATCTGAAGGTAATATATATTCACATAGAACCCACTAAGCTGTAAGATACCAATCGATACAATCAGCATGATGATATGAATATACAGTTGAGAAAAAATAATGTAGCTCGGAATGACACTCATTGGGAAATTCATTTTTGAGAGCATCCTAAGCTTTGTATAAATCGACTTCGATCCTTGAATAATTGATTGATAACAGAAATTCCACAGAAAGAAAGCTGCCAGTAACCAACTGAAAAACTGGATCTCCACTCCCCCTACTTCGACCGGATCCCTGCTTCTCAAAGTACCAAAGACAAACCAATAAATTAGGATTTGGATGGCCGGGTTTAAAAACTCCCAGAGTATTCCCAAATAGTTATTTTTATTTTTACTTTTCAATTCATATAACGATAATCTTCTGATCAAATAAAAATTTCTTATCTGTTCCTTGATAACAATAAAAGCTGATTTCATAAGTATATCCTCTCAACTTGTACATATTAAATTTATGGCTGTTTATAATAATTTAACTCATTAGTACCATTTATAGATTATACAAGTTTCCATTTTAAAAAACAATCGTACGAAAAGGCCTACTTTTTTAAGCAGGCCGATTGATAAATTCCTACCTTTATAGGAAAGAAACACATATATCTAATCTTCACTAGCATCCCGGATACCAATCGTTATCGACTCAGCATTATCATTCTCCGGTAGGTCGATTATATAATAATATTTACCTCCAGAATACATTAAGGCATTTTTAGATTTCAATTGGGGTTCACCTAGTCGTGCAGTAATCATATCTTTAGCGGCAGGGTTTGTCTGTAAAGTAACAGAAGTTATTTTACCATCTTTCACAGTATGATCTCGGTCAGCATATTCCATTGTTTCCTCATTCTGCCCTAATATTTCGGTATGATTATTCAAATCAATCCCCAATAATTCATCTAAGCTAGCTACCAAACTATCATCTGAAGAATTGTCTTTAATGATTGTCAATAGCTTGGAACTGATCCAACCAGTTTCCTTATCGGAATCCACGCTGGTAACTTGCAGCCATTCCACATCATTTTCTTCATCGGCGTATGAGTCACTCACTTTGTATGGGCTGCCAAAACCGGTCACAGATGATGCTTCACTGTCCAAATCATGTTCAGCCCGAATATAAGCACTACGCACATTAACATATCTTATATCATCTTGCTCCTCCATCTGATTGTCATTATCCTTATTTTGATTATCAGAAGAAACGACCGGATTATTGTTAGGCCCTTCTGTGTTTAGATTTTTATCCGTTTCATTTTTAATAGCCGTGTCTGCAAAAAATCTATCTATCAAGTCAAATTTATAATTGGTAAACATCCCAGCTCCAACTAACAATAAAATAAATAATATGACAACAAAGTATTTTATTCTTTTCTTAAAAGATTTAATACTGCTCCTTGTTACCCTGGAAGCCGTTAAGGTCTTATCTTCCTTTTTCTCTTCAATTACAACTGACTGTTCCACTTTCATCAGTTTACTGCGTTTTTCATTAACCATTTTCTTGAATTGAAGTTTTTCTTCTTTTGACATGGCTTTGTATTCCTTTAGAAAAGTCTGGTATTCGGGAACAACTTCTTCTATTGTTCCGTAAGCCCTGACCATTCCAGCCTCCAGCCATAACGCCTTTTGACAAAACTTTTTCACCTGTCCAATCGAATGACTGATAAAAAAGATCGTTTTCCCTTTTTCCTTGAATTCATTCATCTTATCAAGACATTTATTAGCAAAAGTTTGATCTCCAACTGACAATGCCTCATCTATGACAAGAATATCCGGATCAATATTAATCGATATAGCAAATCCAAGCCGAGATTTCATACCACTTGAATAATTTTTTACCGGCTGATCAATAAATTTACCAATATCGGCAAATTCTTCTATATCAGGCATCAGTGCCTTCGTTTCCTTTTTACTGAAGCCGAGCATTAAACATTTCAATTCAATGTTTTCCCTTCCAGTCAACTGACCGTTCAAACCAGAATTGATAGCAATTAAAGCTGCTTGTCCATTGAGTTTAATTTCCCCTGTAGTTGGAGGAGAAATTCCTGCAATCAGGTTGGATAAAGTTGACTTTCCGGCTCCATTAACACCAATCACACCAATGACATCCCCTTTTTTCGCCGTAAAACTTACATTTTGCAATGCGAAAAAGTCCTCCCCGACTTTTTCGGGGAGAATGACACCTTTTATTTTATCTTTTGGATTGTCGTACATTTTGTATTTTTTTGTAACGCTTTTAAAAACAATAGAATAGGGCATAATTGTATACTCCAATTTAGGTGTTTATGTTCTGTTTTTGCTATACTGCATCAGACGTTTATTATCAATAGATTTATAATTCAGCAGTTTATTCATTTTGTTAGATTTCAGTAGAATATAAAATATCACGATACTCTATCTGTATTTCTTCTTGCTCCAGCCAATTAAATCATATTTCAATTTTGTTGGGGTTAAAAGCTTGTTTAGTTATCAGCCCAATCCCACAATTATTTGCTGTTTTTATTAAACTTTCGTCTTTTCTTTTTATCACTCCTTGGATAGAAAAGTCCCTTACCTCCTCCAACGTCTGCTGAATCGTTAATTTTATTGTGCTTACAATTTATACTTTACTAATCAACTCTACTTTTGACGACTTATAATTCACCCTTTTACATTACCTAATTAAATATTTTTCTTGTCATACCTTTTTTTATTGGATATTTTTATTTAACAGATATTTGATAGTTATATCATCTAAATGATTCATAAAATCCTTATAATAACTGGAATTAAGATGGTCTGGTGTATTATTTTCGGGATGGTTATAAAGAGAATAATATTCTTTCTTTTCAAGGTTAATAATGTTTATATTTGGTAATAATTTAATAAAGTATTCTTCCATATATTCAAACAAGTAATTACTGCGTTTTACATGTTTTATTTTACCTTTAAATTTCTCTATTTTACCATCTTTTGTTTTGTATTCCTCCGTCTTCCGTACTCTCTGTAAAATAATTCTTTCTTGAGGAATGATTTGCACAATCTTTTCAACAAATTTATCTAATGCTTCTTGCCATAATTGTAAATAGCTATGAATATTCTGATGAGATAAAACATCAGAATTTTTATCTACTTCATAAAAAAAATTCATATTTTTTCTTAACATATAATTAATAGTTATTATATGATTAGCATCTAAGTACAATATATCCTTTGATCCATCAATGTAGAAGTCCAATATAAGAAAATCAGGGTTAGTTAACTTCAATTGAGTAAAAAAGTCTTTCTTAAAATCGCTTCTTAAATAGTTCACTTCTCTATCGTTAAACCCTTCAAATTTATCTTCGGGAAATTCCACGGGGCTACTCATTAAACTGATAATAGAAGAATGGAATTGTGTATACACTAACTGATATTTTTGCTTGTAATCAGGATTGTAAAAATCATTTGAGCTAAAAGCTAAGCGACTAAAGCAAGAACCCGAAACAGCTATCTTTACAGTGTTACTTGCAGTCTTATATGTTTTAGCTTTACAATTAATTGCTAATTTATAATTAAAAGAAGTTAATCTCATCTGATAATTTTTATTTAATTTAATATTTTGATCTGGTATTGACAGTTCCCTATTTATATAAATAGGTGCATGAAATATTATACCCGTTTTTCGATCTCTTAATTCTCCAAAAAAAGTATAGACTGCGTCGTCTTCAAGTCTTATTTCATTTAGGATTTTCATTATTGGAATATCCGCGGAAAAATTATTATTAAATTGGTGACATGTTAATTCCCTGACAGTATTTATTAACTCTCCATTATCAAACGTTGCTTCCTTTTTTAAAATAAATTTGTCAATCGTCAACCCTTTTACTATTCCTTTTAGTTTTATTGACTCTTCAATTTCAATATGATTCAGTTTAAATAGAGATTTATTAATAGAAATAGTTAGTGATAAGGCATTCATATAGTTTTTGTAAAATTTCATTTCTACTGTATTTAATATGTAATGACGAATACCGACAATCCCTGAAGACAGATTAATATTAAATGGATATTCATTCATTAAATTTTCTTTTTCATTCCAGATTTTAATATAAACGTCCCAAGTCGATTTAGGTTGAACAATTTCATATTTAATTAGTTCTAATAAGTCCACTTTTGCCGAGTAATAATTTTTATTTTTTTCAAATACCGGAAAAGTGATAACTTGATGGTGATACAATATGTCTGGCTGAATCCTCTTTTTAAATACAAGAGATATGTTGCTTCTACTTTTAATATAAACTAAGGAATCAGCAAATACAGATAAATCTATCAAAAATTGATTATCAACTATCATCCCATTAACGGAATTTATATGGACCTCTTGTTGTTTTACCATTATTGCCAAAGTGTCTATCTTTGTTTTATACAGCTTTGCTTCATAAAGTGGAATCTCAGCAGATAAAGACACCGGTGAAAAATCGATTTGCTGTATAGAAATTTTTTCGACTTTATTTCCAACAGAAATAAAACAATCCCATACTCTACTTTCAAAGAATTTTCCTTTTAGTTCATTGATACTAATTACAGCTGTAAAAAAACTTTCCCTCCAATTTATTTCCAAAAAAATTCTTTTTGGAATAAAAAAATCATCATAGTCAAGTCTTTCTTGAAAGAAGATACTAGGTTTATTCGTAATTAAATGCTTTGCAGATACCGAAGTCTCACCACTCAATAAAACTTTACTATTATCTTGGGAATATTTAATTGAAACAAATTTGGCCAACATTTTTATAATCCCCTATTTCTTAAATATTTATCCAACATCTGAATTATTATAAGATAGGTACTTTACGTAATTGAGAAAGTACCTATCCATCTGGATAAAAACAGATATCAGTTAGATAATTATTAATTTTATTTTGATAGACAAGTTTCGAAGTTATCCATTGCTATAGAATTATATTTATAATAATCAAACCGTTCCATTTGAACCACATTTTCTTCGTTTGCAATAAAGTTTAACCCTTTTTCAAGGCCTCGAATACTATTCTCTACAAGTAATCCGAATTTCCCGTTTTCCAAAACTGTTCGATTTGCTACTATATCAGTTGCAATTATTTTCATACCCAATGTCATCGCTTCTAATAACACCATTGGCTGCCCCTCATAATGAGAAGAAAGCACAAAACTATCACACTTTCTCATAAAAGTAAAAGGGTTTTCTAACTGCCCCATTAGATAAACGGAATTTTCCAAATCCAAATCACTAATTATGTTTTTTAAATATTCTTTCAATGGACCTTTCCCCAGAATATATAGTTTACTATTTTTGTGTTTTTTATGGAAGTTAGAAAATGCATAAATCAGATTATCCTGAGCTTTTTCGGGAGAAAGTCTTCCCATATTGACAAAATTAATGTTTTTCTTATCAGGATATGGAACAAATTTATTATCTACCTCTACTCCCAACATTTCTCTTATGATTAAGGCATTTGTATCTAACCAGCCTAACATCTCTCCTCCTTTCATTATTTGCGCATACGTCCCTTTTTGAGTTACTACTTCTTTTTGAATTTTTACTAGACTATAATTATATTCTTTCATATTTGTTGCTATTTTCTTAGCTCTCTCTAAACCATAGGGTTTGTCCCAGAAATAGTCTTTATACCTTGGTTTGACCGTAGCAATATAAGATATTTCCTTTTCCTTTAACAACACTGGGTCTTTAACAATATCAAACGCCCTAGAATCTAGCCAACCTATCTTTGTATTCTCTATCTCAAACAAATAATAAGTTCCTTTTTTCGTATCATTTATTGTTATTATTTTAGCAACTTCTCCAGTAAACTCCTTAGCCATGGCTACTTTCTTAAAACCAAAATTAGGATAAGCTTTTGTCCAAATCGTATGGTTTTCTGGATTGGCTATTTTTCCATATATTTTACCGTTTATATTATTCTCTCTTAATGTTCTATTTTCAATATTATCTATAACTCTCTTACACACCTTGTAATTCTTCAACAAGATTGTTTTTCTTTTTCGTAAAACTTTCCATTTCTTTATACCTTTCATAGAATCATAAAGGGTACAATCTTCAACAACTTTTAAAGCCGAGTTATCGATCCACCCTATTACTGTGTTGTTAATTGAGATACGACTGTAGACAGAATGTTGAGTTTTTGCCTCTCTGTCTATTTCAAAAATAACCCCTTTATAATCTTTACTATTAGAAACCTTTACCATATCCGTAACCTTATAAGGTTTTGACCAGATATGGTTCCCTGTAGGTCTTTCTAACTTAGCAATTTTGTTGACTTTCTTTTCGTAAAAAATAGTATCGGGCTTTAACTCCACAGCTCTACAATCAATCCATCCAATAATTTGATTATTATAGCTGAATTTATAATAAGTATATTGCTTATTCTCAAATTTTCTAGAAATAAATATTTCAGCATTTGCAAAATGTTTTGCCAATACATACTGCGTTGCTTTTGAATTGCCCGGTAAGGTATTCCAAACAAGGTATCTATTAATGTCCCTTAATAAACCTCTTGATTTAAAATTCTCTGTATATAATTCGCTGCTCTTTTCGATAACTTCAGATTCTTGTGACTCAGATTGAAGGATCTTATCGGGGTTTATTGAATTCATTACATAAACAAATTTATTATAATCTGCATACTTGATTAAGTTATTTCGATTCAGTTCCATTGTTCCTTTTGATACGCTAACTAATTTATCAAATCGATGGTAAACAGAAAAAAGTCCTCTCAAATTAATTCTATGAGGTCTCTTTCCATTTACTTTCCTCTCGCTATCTGAGAGCAAATCATTATGCATATAGCAAATTTTTTTCTTTGCTTCCGCTGCTAAAAGATACTTTGCCCAAAAAAGGCTGTATCCACTAAAATCAATTACATAATCGAAATTTGTTTTTCCGAATAAGCGTCTATGTTCTCTCTTGTATGCTTTATCCGGGTATAATTTTTTTCCTAAAATCCCCTTTTCTCCTCTATTATGGATGAATTTATCCCTATAAACTTCACTTATCTTATAATTAGCGAGTCCAGGCTTAAAAAGTAGCCGTACATTCATATTCACCTTATTTAGGTTTTTTATAACTTCTTTGGAATGCGGAGTAGCAGAAAAACAACTAACATCGTATTTATTGTAATCAATATTATTCATTAGGTTAATAAAAGACGAAGTTATTCCATTATCTCTCATTCCGCCAGGATAAATTAGTATTTTCTCTTTTTTTGATTGGCAACATGTGAGTGTATTAATTTTCTTAGAAGACTTTTGAAAGATGTGATTAACAATCCTTTGTGTTACTTTTCCGTCATCATGTTCAGTATATAGTTGTTTCATTTCTTTATATTTATCATAATAAACTGGTTGAAGTCTAGCTATATTCTTTATAGCCTCAACAAGTTCCTTGGCGTTATAAAGAATTGGACCAGGTAAATCTTCGTTTTTTAAATACTGTCCTCTTTGCTCACTGTAAATATCTGCATCCCACGTATAAAATAAAATTGGCTTATCTGTTACAAGAAAATCAAAAAACACGCTTGAGTAGTCAGTAATTAGCAAATCCACTATAGATAATAATTCATTCGTATCCACATAGTCGGGGATCAATTGTCTCTGAATCTCAGGATAATCAGTAGCTTGCCTATATAAAAAAGGATGGACTTTTATAAAAACGTTATATTTGTTTCCAACTCTTTTTTTTAAATATTTTATATCAGCAATTATTTGTAAGATATTATTTTCAACCCTAGATACACTTGTCCCCTTCCAAGTAGGTGCATATAAAATATTTTTCTTGCCTTTTTCAACAATTACATTTAAATCCCTTAAATATTTAGTGAAGCTCTCAGGGTTTGTATTTAGAGTCAAATCTATTCTTGGATAACCTTCTTCAATGATAGTCCCCTCATAAAGGCCTTCCAGTTTATAACTAGTTGTAAAAATTTTTGTAGTATGGCTGTTGGGACTCAAAATATAATCAGTACTCAAAAAATTCCTTAAAACATTTTGTGAGTGTGAAGGATCACCTGGTATGTCAAACCCCATATTTTTAAGTGGGGTGCCATGCCATGTGTTAATATATTTTTGATTTGCTTTCGGAATAAAAAACGATTGAAAGGTAGAGTTATTAATTAAGTATTCACTCGTTATTAAGTATTTTAAATATTTTTTTGAATTACGTTGAACAAATTTAACGTTTGGATAATTTTTATATTTATCAATTACATCTGAGAGAGTATTAAAATCCTGTACTGACCATATATGTTTGTATTGTTTGAAATCTTTGTGGTTCAGCATATATTTGAATATTGCATATGGACTATCAGTAATACTTTCTCCATCACGGCTTTCGTACAAGATTGTATTCTTCTTTATTTTCAATTTATCATAGTATCTGGAATAACGATTAACACGATTATGTCGTTCCCTAAAAAGGTAATTAGCAATCGGTTGCTGTATAAAATCTATTTTCCGTTTCAAAATTTTCTTATGCACTTCTGGAAACTCCTTTATGACAAGATTAATGATTATATTTCTTTATCCACATCGCAACATATACTATAAGATTTTCGTAGTAGAAACCCCCTTTTTCTCAATAATTTATCAGATCTGTTTTCTTCAATTCACCTATAACACAGAAACCGAACCTCTTTTTTATTCAATTCTACCTTCAAAGATATATCAGATAGGTTAATTTAAAGTTTTTCAAGAAATACGACATTCTATTTTTACCAGGCTTGTTGATAAAAAATTCAATTCCCAATCAAACTCCGATATCTCAGTGCTTTTTCTAAGGCTAATCGGCTTCAATTAATTTTTGGCTTTATACTAAACCAATTTTTTTTCTTTTTCTAATTTCTTCTCTATAAATTGCAATATACTTTCACGCAATTCTCTGTGCTGTAATGCAAACTCTATAGTGGTTTTAACAAACCCTGTTTTCTCCCCAACGTCATAACGTTTTCCTTCAAAATCATATGCATAAACATTTTGTATGTTATTTAATTTTTGAATTGCATCGGTTAACTGAATTTCTCCACCTGTTCCTATTTGTTGTGTTTCTAAGAATTTAAATATCTCCGAAGTAATTACATAACGTCCCATAATAGCCAAATTGGAAGGAGCAGTTCCTTTTTCTGGCTTTTCAACAAAATTACTTACTTGATACAACCTACCATCAATTGTTAGAGGGTCAATAATACCGTACCGATCTGTTTCATTTTCTGGAACTTTTTGAACACCAATAACCGATGAACCTGTTTCATCATATTTACGAATTAATTGCTGCAAACAAGGAATTTCACTTTGAACAATATCATCCCCTAAAAGAACAGCAAACGGTTCGTCACCTATGAATTTACGTGCACTCCAGACGGCGTGTCCCAACCCCTTAGGCTCTTTTTGTCGAATATAATGGATGTTAGCCAAATTAGAAGATATTTGCACTTTTTCCAAAAGATCAATTTTCCCCTTATTCAACAGATTATTTTCCAATTCGGGAGCACAATCAAAATGATCCTCTATCGCCCTTTTCCCTTTACCTGTAACAATGATAATATCCTCTATACCAGAAGCTACAGCTTCCTCCACGATATACTGAATCGTTGGTTTGTCTACAATTGGTAACATTTCTTTTGGCATTGCTTTAGTGGCGGGTAAAAACCTTGTTCCAAGACCAGCCGCTGGTATGATCGCTTTTTTGACTTTTTTCAATTTATATATTCTCCTCATTTAGTAGTTTTTTCTATATGATGCAACAATAATTTAAAATTGGTTAGAATCAGCGTAATTATACCATAATACATATTTTAAAAATATGGCAATTAACGTTTTTCGACATAATTCTTTATGCACTATAATACAAAATTAAAGTATCTGTTAATTACACTTTTGTTACTTTATTACTATACTACTTCTAAAATACATTTCAACCCCAAAAAGCAGACTACCATATAATGTTCAAAAAACATTATATGGTAGTCCTTGTTTAAATTTCTCATTTATAAACCGGTATATCCAAATACAAAGTATATGAATCTAATTGTTGATACAAATCATACATTCTATTAATCTGCTTTGAAGCCCAGCCAATATCCGTGGCATATTGTTTGCCAAATCTTCCGGTCTCGTCCATGGCCCCAGGATTCCAGCGCATTTTATATAATGTATTTAGTTTGCGGTTTTCACCGTTATTACCTTTGATATAATCATTACCTATAAAATCTGCTCCACCTACGATTGCTTTATAAGGTGTTGTCCAACCTTCTTCATATGCTTTTTTTGCGCCGCAATCGATTGGACAGCTGTCGTAAGCTCCAACGCCGAACATATTGTAGACGGTCGTTCCATTGTATTTTACACCTTTAGCAAGTGTTGAAGTTCCATTGCCAGTCTCAAGTAAAGCATGTGAAATCAAGTAGACATCGTTGATACCATATTTTTTACCGGCATCTATAAATGCAGTTCCTTGCCCGGCTAAAGTTCCTTTACCCTTCAAATAATTATTCAATACGGTCACAGTTGCTCCGCTTGGTTTAGAAAGGTCAAGGAATTGGAATTTTTGTTTTGAATCATTGATAAAGTTATTTGGATCAAGATAATATTTCACATCAGCTGCTTTAGCGTCAACCCAATAAAGCTGATACCAGCCATTGACACTTTTTTTAATGGACAATCTTTCTCCTTTATAAACCTGATCCACGATGGCATAAGAAGCTCCCGGGCCCTTCCTGACATTCAATACATCCGCAGTCACGTAATATTCGCCGTTAGAAATTTTTACATATTCACTGCTCACATACTGCGTATAACTGTCCGTTTGCGGGGTAGCTTTCATTTGTATATTAACAGCCTGATCAAGTGTTAAGTTATATTTAGTTGTCGTATTTGCAGACTTAGTGAGATACGATTCATGAATCCACACGGTTTTACCGCCTATTTTCCCACGATACCACAACTGTTTTCCTACTTGAACAGTCACGTCAACTGAAAATTCCTGTCCTTTATACTTGGAAAGGCTATTAAGTTTTACTTCCTTGCTGCCGCCCCAGGCTCGCTTATACCCTTTTCCAGTGCCTTTTGCATAAAAAGTTTTTTTCTTTTTGTCAACTATTTTTCTTGTATGCCAAGTTACATCTGACTTTTTAATCCAGCCTACTACCCCGCTTGTACTGCTTGCTTCTTCGCTAAGAAGATAGTAAACAGTGCCACCGGCAGAGGCTTTTTTCTTAATATAATACACTTTGTTCAAGTAAGTAGTTCCTGCTTTAAAAGTGTTGGATGAATTACCCAGCTCTTTATAAATAACGGCACTGCTTTTTTTAATATGTCCTAATTTGTTAGTGCTTTTTTCATTGATAGCTGTCAGATCATCCATATGAATCCAAACTGTTTTACCGCCTATTTTTCCGCGGTACCACATTTGTTTTCCTACTTGGACTGTGACTGTGGCGACGAAAAAGTCGTTTTTATATTTTGATAAACTATTAAGCTTTATTTCTTTGCTGCCGCCCCAGGCTCGCTTATACCCTTTCCCAGTACCTTTTGCATAGAAAGTCTTTTTCTTTTTATCCACTACTTTTCTAGTATGCCAAGTTACATCTGACTTTTTAATCCAGCCTATTAGTCCACTGGTGCTGCTTGCTTTTTCACTCAGCAGGTAATACACAGAACCACCGGCAGATGCCTTTTTCTTAATATAATAGGCTTTTCCAAGGCGGGTGCTTCCTGCTTTGAAAGAAGTGGATGTATTTCCAATTTCTTTATATATGGTGGCAGTACTTTTCTTAACGTGCCCTAATTTGTTTGTGTTTTTTTCGTTAATGGTAGCTAGCTCATTCATATGGATCCAAGCTGTTTTACCGCCTATCTTTCCGCGGTACCACATTTGTTTCCCTACCTGCACAGTGACTGTTGCCGTAAAAAAATCATTTTTATACGGAGACAAGCTATTTATTTTAAGATCTTTACTGCCGCCCCACGCAAGCTTATAACCTTGGCCGGTGCCTTTCGCGTAAAAAATCTTAGTCTTTCTGTCAACTATTTTCCTGCTGTGCCAGGTCACGTCCGACTTCTTGATCCACCCTACTACCCCAGTGGTACTGCTCGCCTGCTCACTCAACAAATAGTATACAGTGCCGCCGGCAGAAGCTTTTTTCTTGATATAGTATACTTTATTTAAACGGGCATCCCCAGCGTTAAAAGGGGAAGAAAGATTATTGATATTTTTATAGATTTTGGCATTACTTTGCTTTATGTGTCCAAGCTTATCCGTACTTTTCTCAGTCACCTTTTGCACTTTTTTTACATTTGCTTTCATTTGGATAGACTGTTTATTCATTGTACGGACTTGTGTTTCATTTTTGGGGTCTTTTTCATCATTATTGGCTGGCTTGTCATCATGGTCTTCAGCATCTTTGTTCCCTTCATCAATGGAGGAATCCGGGTTTTGCTGTGGTGTATCTTCCCCAGTCTGTTCGCTTTCAGATTGTGGAGAATCGGAATCAGATGATACGTCCTCTTTTTCGTCCTTTTCCTCTACTTTTTCATCAGTAGTTGCTTCTTCTTTGTCAGCATCCTGCTGCTTCTGAACATTCTTATCATTTTCATTCTCTACTTCTTTATTAGTGTCTGTTGAGCTATCTTTCTTTGGATCAGATTTATCCTCATTTTCTTTAACAGTCCCATCGCTGAGTGTACTGTTGCTTTGGACATCCTTCTCATCCCTCGTTTCAGCAAAAGCGGCTACAGGGAAAATATAACTGAACATTACCATCAACGTTATAATTATGGAGAGCTTTTTCATTTTCCTTCCTTTCTACATAGCATCATATTTTGGCCTAACCTTGTTTAGTTTCTTTCTGAAAAAATGTAGAGCAATTTTAAGCTTATTCATCTCCCCTTTCTACTTATTTATTAAAAATATGACAAAAATCCCCATATTTGGTAGTATACCATATTAGATTAATAGTTTTAACTACTTTTTTCCTATTTTTCCAGTAATTGATAAGTAATATTTATACAAATTGAAACTATCTACTTCTGCACACATTAAAAATATCAAAAAAGCAGGAAGAATATTGAAATAAACATACTCTTCCTGCTTTCACCTATTTCTTATATACGGGGACATCTAAATACAAGGTATAAGAACCAAGTTGCTGATATAAGTTGTACATCGTGGTAATTTGTTTGGAAGCCCAGCCAATATCTGTGGCATACTGCTTTCCGAATCTACCTGTTTGCTCCATCGCACCGGGATTCCATCTCATCTTATACAATGTATTGAGTATCCTATTTTCCTTATTTTCACCTCGAATATACTCATTTCCAATAAATCCAGCACCGCCCACAATTGCCTTGTATGGTGTTGTCCATCCTTCCTGGTACGCTTTATTTGCGCCGCATTCTATCGGACAGCTATCATAGGCTCCGATTCCGTACATGTTATAGACGGTTTTCCCTTTATACAAGACCCCATTCGCTAAAGTTGAACTGCCGTTCCCTGTTTCGAGCAATGCATGTGATAATAGATATACATCATTCACTCCATATAGTTTACCTGCATCTACAAACGCTTGTCCCAAACTTGTAAAAATGCCTTTATCCTTCAAATAATCATTGAATACACCAACAGGCACACCACTGTTTTTAGATAGATCAAGAAATTGGAACTTTTGTTTAGAATCATTTACAAAGTTGTCAGGATCAAGATAATACGTAACATCTGTCGGTTGAGCCTCTACCCAGTATAATTCGTACCAGCCGTTGACAGTTCTCTTGATAGAAAGGTGCTCTCCCCTGTATACCTGTCCTACTACTGCGTAAGACGTTCCTGGTCCTTTGCGTACATTTAGAATATCTCCATCAACATAATAGACTTTTCCTGCTTTATCGTATTTTACGTAAGCGCTGCTTACGTATTGTTGGTACTTGTCTGTTTGTGGAGAAGCTTTCATTTGAATAGCTAAAGCTTGCTCAAGCGTTAGCATATAATTGGTATTGATTGTCGTGGACTTTGTTAGGTGTGTTTCATCCATCCATATTGTCTTTCCTTTCAGTATGCCCCGGTGCCAAATTTGCGAGCCGACTTTTACAGTTGCATTCACAGAATATTTATCTCCTTTGTAACTCGACAAATTAGCAAATACTACTTCCTTACTACCACCCCATGCATGTTTATAACCCTTGCCAGAACCCTTGATATAAAATGTTTTCGGCTCTCTGCTGACTACGACTCGGTCTTTACAAAGAACATCTGCAGATTTAATCCATCCTATCACGCCTTTGCTTGCACTGGCTTCCTTGCTCATAAGATAGAAAATTTCATCGTTGACCGTTGCTTCCTTTTTAATGTAGAATACCTTTCCTGTTAGACTGCTTCCAGCTTTCGAAACGTTCGAAGCGTCTCCAATCGTTTTGTAAATGATTGCATTACTGCTTTTTATTTGTCCAAGTTTATCCGTTTTACGCTCTTTTTTATTGCCTAGGCCATTCATGTGAATCCAGACACTTTTTCCCTCAAGTGTACCACGATACCACAATTGTTTTCCTATTTTGACAGTGATATTCACTGCAAACAGCTTTCCTTTTTGAGTAGATAAATCACCATGCACAATTTCTTTTTTCCCGCCCCAAGCACGGGTGTACGCCTTGCCAGCTCCGCTGATATATAAATTTTTCACAGTTTTATCAATGATTGAGCGGGAGTGCCAAGTCGTATCTGTTGCCTCCACCCAACCAATCACACCATTGGTTGCGCTTGCCTTTTTGCTAAGCAGATAATACAGTTGACCATTGATAAAGACTTGTTTCTTGATGTAATAGACGTTTCCTGTGAAATTATTTCCTGCATTAAAGGAGGATCTTAAATTATTGATATCTTTATAGATCTTCACACTTTTATTTTTAATATGACCCAATTTATCCGTAGTGGTGACCGAAACGGTGTATACCTCAGAAGATGAAAGCCAAACTTTCTTACCGCCCAATTGACCGCGGTACCATATTTCCTCCCCCACTTGGACAGTAGCATCAACTATAAAACTTATTTCCTTAAACTGAGATAAATTTTCGAAGACGACTTCTTTTTCCCCGCCCCATGCACGGGAATAGGCTTGATTTATTCCTTTTATATAAAAATTTTTCGTATTTTTGTTGAGTAGTTTACGGTTCTTCCAAGTCAAATCGCTGGCTTTCACCCAGCCAATAATACCTTTTACAGCACTAGCTTCCTTACTTATTAAATAGTAGGTATCATTTCCCACAATTGCTTGTTTCTTTATATAATAGACTTTATACATATAGGTATTTCCCGCAGTGAAAGAGTTTGATAGATTATTTATATCTGGATAGATTTTTACATTGGCTTTTTTTAAATGAGCAAGTTTATCTGTTTTGCTTTCTTTGACCGCAATTTTTACATTCTTTGCTTTAAACTCACCAGCGGCCTTAATCTGTCTGTTATTATCAACAGCATTGGGGTCTTGTTTCATTATTCTATTGTTATTTGTTATATTTTCTTTTTCGGAAACAGGCTCTTTAGGATTAGGTGAAGCCTCTGCTTTCGAATCAGGAGTCTTTGTTGCCTCAGAATTCGACTCTTCAAACTTGTCGTCTTCCACGGGATGCTTAACTGGTTTAATTACTTCGGTATCATTTTTAGGTGATATGGAAAGATCTTCATCCAATTGCTCCTTAATAGGCTGATCATTTTGAACTTGATCATCCTCCTCTACTTTTGTTTCCATTTCCCCAAAAGTAGAAAGCGGGAAAATAAAACTGAGAAACAGCATAACAGAAACGGATAGTGATATTTTTTTCAAGTTCCTTTGTCCTTTCAGCATCTTATCGATATGCTTGGCCCTTAGGGCGTGTAGTAAAAAAGCCTTTTACAGATTAAAACATGAAACGCGAAATCGGACTTTCTGAAAAAAGTATTCATTAAATGTTCAGCTCATCAACTCCAATTTGGTAACTTATTATGCCTTTATTATCGTCAGCAAAAGAAGCCCATTTAACTGTAAACGGGTTTATTTTAAATTTTTCAACCTGGAATTTTCATCAAAAAAAAGGAAAACCACAACATTGTTGCAGTTTTCCTTTTGAAATAAAATGTAATAACACTTACTATCATTCAATTCCTCTGTTTAGATGAAAATTCATTCAATATGTTGCGTAGCAGCTTCTTCATCAATAGTATTTTTCCCATGCTCACCCAAAATCAAATAGTCTAGCTCCCCTTTCGGGATCGCATGGTATTCTTTATATTTGAACAGATAAAACACCACTCCAAGGACAACCCAGACAATCAGTGCGATCAGAGATTCTTTTCCTAAAGCAGCCGGAGAACCAGGGACAAGCAGCAGCCCGATGAATACCACACTAGCGATAATACCGACGAGGGCCAGTAGCTTTTTAAGCGGTGCTGCCTGCTGCTTATCATTTAATACGCCATTCTTGGACCATTTGAAAAACGTATATGCTGTAAAACAAGTATATAGATAAGCTATAGATACACCGATCGAAGACATATCGACGATCCACATCAGCACTTCCCGGCCGAACCAAGGTGCAAGCATGGCT
Source organism: Tigheibacillus halophilus (assembly GCF_042683165.1). NCBI lineage: Bacteria > Bacillati > Bacillota > Bacilli > Caryophanales > Bacillaceae > Tigheibacillus > Tigheibacillus halophilus. Next base: position 299,454 of record NZ_JBHUIZ010000006.1, on the reverse strand, counting down.
AAAACGACAGTAAAGATGATGCCCACATACGGTGTTTTATATTTCGGGTGCAGTTTAGAAAATGCTTTTGGAATCACCTTTGCACGTGACATGGCGAACAGCAGACGGCTGGATGAAATGATGAAACCATTCAGGCCTGTGAAAATTCCCATAGTTAGCGCCACTACGAGAATGATCAAGCCCGCGTTGCCAAGCACGCCTTTAATAGCGACAGCGGTTCCCCATAGATAATGCTTGTCCACCAGATCAACCCAAGGCTGCGTCATGGAAGTGACGATAATCATGAAGCTGTATAAGAGTGCAGCGGCAATCAAGGCAAAAATGATTAGTCCGAATGCTTTTTGGGAAGAAAAATTGAATTCTTCAGCAGCCTGTGGGACATTATCAAATCCGACAAATGCCCAAGGTGAGATAGCGACAATCGATATGATTGCTGCCATGCTCGACATGCCAGGGTGGAATAATGGCTTCACATTTTCTAATCCAGCTTCAGGTGAAGCACCAACCAGAAATGTAAGTAAAAGGACACCGGCAATCATGATGACGCAAAAATAAAACTGCATACTTCCAGATAAGCCAGTATCGCGGATATTGAACCAGGCGAAGATACCTAGTGTGACGGCTGCGATAATTACTTCCACGAGGTAAACGTCCCAGCCGGCCAATTGGTACATTTGCAGGTTTTCAACAAATGACGGAAAAACGAATTTAAACATCAGCGCAAATGCCGATACGTTCAAGGCGACAATACAAATATATCCCAATGTCAAAAACCATCCACAAATGAATGCGTGGACCCTGCCAAGGCTAACGTAAGCATATGCAAATTCCCCTCCTGAAACTGGAAAATTTTGGACCAATATACCATAACTGACAGCAATCAGCATCATCAATAAAGCACCAATGGTGAAGCCGATGATGACACCCATCGGTCCGGCCTGCCCCAACCAGTCTGTCGGCTGGACAAATGCTCCCCAGCCGATCGAAGATCCTAGCGCAATCGCCCAGACCCAGTGCTGTTTAAGTGTTTTGTTCAATTTCTTTCTCTCTTCCATTTTCGCTCTCCTTCATATGAAGCTTTATGTAATTAAAATGAATAGTAGCTAAGACTCAGGTTTCAGCGGAAAGCAATTCACACCTTTTTAATATATTTCCATAAAATGATGTTGGATATCCTTACTTGTTCCTCTAAATGAATGCAGTTAAACATCATTTGCTGTATTTCTTGTAAAATATTAAGAAACTTTGCCACGGCGAAAATTTCGTTGTTGATCGTAAAAAGATAGCTTTACATTCATACATCAGGCATTCGGCACTCGAATGCTCACTAAAATAAAATCACCATGGGGCTACTATTGCTTGTTTATCATTATTGATTTTGAATAAGCTAAGTGTAAGTAATGTTTTTTGGAGGAGGCCATCATGTTTAAAGAAATCATCATCTTCATCTATTTAATACTCTTCCGGATTGTGTTTAACATATTCCGCCTTCTTCCCTTACAGCGCGGAAAGACCGTCTTTGTCGCATCTTTTGAAGATAATATTTTATATACGTTGCGGGATGTGGAAAAACAGACAGATGAACGGATGATTGTTCTGCGGCTGTCCGATTGGAAGGTAACGATTCAGGAAACAGCGCGGATTCGGGTTTTAGAATTCGCTTTCCCTCATATTTTCCACTGGTTCCAAGCAGTTTATCATCTAGCCACTTCAAAAATTATTTTTGTAGATAATTATTACGGCTTTCTGGCTGCAGCAAATGTGAGGAAAGAGGTCTCTGTCATCCAACTGTGGCATGCTGCGGGGGCTATCAAGCTGTTCGGTCTGCGAAACCCCGCTATTTCGGAAAGACCCGCTATCGCAAAGTGGCGTTTTCGAAAGGTTTATCAACATTTCGACCATGTGGTGGTGGGCTGTGAAGCAATGGCAGGAATTTTTCAGGAGAGCTTCGGAATCGATCATGAAAAAATGCTGCGTACTGGTGTACCAAGGACAGATTTCTTCTTTGACCAGCTTGCGTTAGAAAGAGAACGCGAAAAATTTTTACGGCAATATCCCGTTATCAGGGACAAGCAGGTCATTCTGTATGCTCCTACTTTCCGAAACGGACCGAAAACAACCGCTGAGTTGCCACTGAATATAAACGAGATGTGCCAGTCCTTATGCGAGGATTATGTATTGTTTTTACACCTGCATCCCGCTGTCAAGGTGGATATATCCATTTCCAATCAAACGTTTGTTATAGATTTATCCGACTATCACAACGTCAATCACCTGCTTGCGTTCACCGATATCTTGATTACAGATTACTCTTCAATCCCATTTGAATTCAGCCTGCTGGAACGCCCGATGATTTTTTTCGCGTATGACGAAGAAGCATACAGCGTAGCAAGCGGCTTCTGGGAACCATATGAAGACATGGTGCCCGGACCGATCGTTAAAAATACAACAGAATTGGTGGATGCATTGTTACAAAAAGATGCTTTCGATATGGATGCAGTGCGAAAGTTCGCACGGAAGTGGAATGCTTATTCAAGGGGTAGGTCAAGCCAAGCATTGGTAGAGCGATTCTATCGGTCATAAAATGGCAGGATTTCAGGCTTTCCATTTCTTCCTGTTTAGGCGGCGATGAATCCATGATATTATCCAGCACAACACGATCCCGGTGAATGCGCCTGTACTGTCAATCGCTACATCTCGTACTTCTCCTGATCTTCCAGAAACGAACAATTGGTGAAATTCATCTGACATGGCATACAATACACATAGCAGCCATGCGTATATAATCGCCCGTTCCCCTGAGATACCGCTCTTTTTCCAAGCCTGCAAGGTAAGTACGCCTAACAAAAAGTAGGCAGAAAAATGTGCCGCTTTTCGAATCCAAAAATGCAGACCTTCCACTGTGATGGCTGCATCTGGTAACCATTGATGTACGGTGTTCACTATAGCTGCTGTGACTCCCGAACTTAGGGCACTGGATGAGCTTGACGGTTGATGGGACAGGCAGAAAATCACTGCCATCCACACGATGACGAGCGTCCAGGCTAACCATTTTCTTTTCATATGTATTTCCTCATCCATCTCTCTATGTTTGTTGCCATTATATCATATCTGTTTCATGCAGCATTTGATTCAGTATAAAAAACGATTCTTTACTGGTAGTTGTTTCATCGGATAATAAGTCCAAACCAGAGATATAATAACTCATGCTCATTTTGTTGGAGAGGATTTTGTTATGAAAGGTAAACATGGCCACTATCATTTACTACTTCGTGTGGTGTTCATTTCTTTATTGGTCATCTTCACATGGAAACCGATGGAACCCGGTGCAGAAGAGTCCGCAGATCCGTTCCGAGTGCCAATCCTGACATACACTGCCATAGGCAATTATGAAGGCAGAGGTACAACAGAATTATACGTGACTGACAAAAATTTCAAACTCCAGATGGAATATCTGAAAGCTTCGGGTTACACACCAATCACTTTCGATGACCTACAAAATGTCCGTAAGTTCAACAAGCCTGTACTCATCGCATTTATCGGAGGAGACCAGACTGTATGGAAAGCTTATCAGATACTCCAAAATATGGAAGAAGACGAATTTCAAGCCAAGGCCACTTTATTCATGATTGTTGGACAAATTGGAGAAAAAAATCGTCTTTCTGAAAATCAGTTAAAAGAGATGAGTGACTCGGGCATCTTTTCTATGCAATCCAACACATTCACCAACGCTGATTTGACAGTGACAAATAATTTTCCGCATGAGCTAGGTGACAGCAAACAGAAGTTAACCGAAATCACCGGCAAAAAAGTGAACGCGATTGCCTACCCGCTGGGAAAATATGATATAAATGCTGTCAAAGAAGTTAAAAAATATTATCAGTACGGTTTGACAGATAGCGCAGGATTTGTGAATGAAAAAACCGATCCATATAAATTGCGAAGACTGCGCGTCGATGTGTATACGACCCTGGCACTGTTTAAGGAATTCGTCCATCCCAGACTGGAGTGAGAGCTGGGCTTTTGTCCAGTGGTGCGGGGGCCTTCTTGTCAGTTTGTAGCATTTTCTTGTCAGGAGGGGGGGTATCTTGTCAATTGAGTTCACTATCTTGTCACCACGCTACTTTCTTGTCAGTTCGCAGCATTATCTTGTCAGAGGAACGCGCTTTCTTGTCAGTCCCCAGCAGTATCTTGTCAGATAAACGAGTTATCTTGTCAAAGGAGCGGACCTGCCAACAAAAAAACGATTCCGCCCTACCACTTTCAGCAAGAATCGTTTTTTTAATTAAACCAGATACACTGCAAGCGCGATGATGGCTACAATAAAGGTAACACTATAAATCCAGGTTAAAATAGGTACATTGGATTTTAAGGAATTTGATTCATACGCGATCGATCTTTCCAATTCATCCTGTGCTGTCCGTCCTTCTTTCTCATAGGTTTGCATTTTATTTTCGATCTGCTTAAAGAAAACCAATGTTATGCACAGCGCTACAATGAGTAATAGTATTAAGAATACGATAAGTCCAATAAACACGGCAGGCACCTCCTAACTTGCTATGTTGCTTTTGCTTCCAATAGGCAGTTGGTTTTTAAAAAACAACTTCTTTACATTCATTGTACCTTGGAAGATAGCCAACGTCACTCCCATATGATAAATAATTATGACAATATACGGACAGGTTACTTATAAATACGCATGGAATAAGAACATCACAAAAACACGCTATCATTGGATCTAGCGTGTTTTCGTAATCTATCTAATCCGCCAAACATACGACTGACCGAAGCCGATCAGCTTATGCTTGCTTTAGAAATATTTAAATCGGCTTCGTTTCAATCAGTTCATCCACCAAATATTCTCCATCCACTTTTTTCACGATCACAATCGTCCGATACGTTTTGGTGCTTGTGTCCCCATCGATTTCTATTTCAAAGGTTTCTTGGAGCGTCACTTTCCAGGTATTGTCGGATACCTCCGAAACACTTTCCAGTTTGCTCTCCAGCCATTCTTCATAAATATCCTTTTTTTCCACGTAGTCGATGTAATCCTCGGCTTCTTTTCTTCTGGGACCATCCTTGGTGATATAGCCGCTCATAAAGGAAAATTCGCGATAATTAATCGCATCTACGCTCGCCTGTGTATAGGCATCCATCATGTCCTTGATATCAGCGTTACGCTCCTGCGCTTTCGCATTTGCGACTGTCTCCTTGCTAGGGGCATAAAGTTTTTTGTTGCCAGCAATTGTTTCTGTCGCTTCAAAATAACCCCAAGGATCACCAGGTTCCCAATTATCCACTGTCCACGTGTTCTTTTTCGGATCATAGCTAAGGCCGATTGTCGCAATCCATTCATTCCCGCTCAACTCAGCTTTTTCGGAAAGTTCATGGTAGTCTTCGGATGTTTTAAAATCAGTCATTAAACGAATGGACATATTTTTATCATCTTTGCCGGTTGAAGCTGTGAGAGAATTTTTATCGATTCCGATTTCTTCAAGCTTTCCGGAATAATAGGTGTCCTCTTCCATATCGTCTTTAACCACTTTCTGGACATTGCTGGAGGCTGCCTGCAACGGTTTGACACTTTTTTCTGCCAACGATTGCACATATTGTTCACCAAATTGCTTGATGGTTTCTTTGACTGCTTTGAAGTCTTCAGGCGTAATGATATCAGCCTCCATTGCAAAATCGCTATCAGTCACTTTCACGGGTGCGGATGTCACATCTCCCCAAGGCATGGCTACTACTGTCTGTACAGTTTGCGAACCATCCAGAAGTATCGGCCCGATTTTCTTGGTGATGCCTCCCTCACTGAGCGGGATTTTTTCATCATGCAATTTGATGTATGCCTTAGACGTGTCGAATTTATCGGCGTTTGTCACCGTAAATGTCACTTTAGCGACAGAGATATTCAAATCGACGTTCGTATGATCTCCGTACACATCATTTAACATGACTTTTTCCTGCTTGCTTGTCTTGCCATATTTGCCGTCATAATCAGCTTTGACCGTGTAAATGCCTGGCATCAATGGGCCGTAAACCGTTTTTTCCTCGCTCTCTTGATATGGTGTCAATGTTTTATTGTCAAACGTGTACCCAATATCATCTTCCGCTTTCTTCATCGCTGCATATTGGTCTTTCCCCTGCACGCGATGTGCTTTATAGAACAGGAGAAACTTTCCATCTTGCTCAATCGAAACGTAATCGGACAGTTCATCTGTCCCTTCTTGTTGGATGAGTTTGATAAAAGCTGCCGCTTCCTGTTCGCTGATGCCAGATCCGTCTTTATGAATCATCATCGACTGCACTTTCCCCTTGTTTTTCTTATCAACCGCCTTCACGAAGCGCTTTTGCACAGCTTCTGGTGATTGATACCAATTGGCCCAGACACTGAATCCAATGATGAGTACGATAAGCGCAGCCACAGAACTCCAAATCACTTTATTACGCTTGCGCATCGGCTTTTTCACAGACGGTCTCGCGCTACGTGACAGACTGTCCTGTTTTGGCCGGCTGCTTTCCTTCTGTGTGGAGAAAGCCTCGCTGTGTTTCTCCGCATGCACGGCATTCGAAGATTCGGATACTAACGGTGTGCCGCAATGAATACACACATTATGCTCTGGCTGTGCTTCTTTGCCGCAGTTTTTACAAAATCGGTTCATTATCTGTTACCTCCTAGAAAATACTATCCAGGCTGTCCAGGAGATTCCCGATAGACGAATCAGCCAGTATGGTGAAATAAATGCCGAATGCGATAGCGGCCAAAACGAGATAAAGCAAATAACCATAATAGGCATCAAAGGTTTTGGCAGATTTCGTAAGCAGGTTGCTGATCAAATACAGCGGCATGCTTGTGATGAGCAGGCCAATCGCAATCAGAAAAACAATTGATCCGACTGTATTGGCTTTGAGCAAAAGCAGCAGGAACGCAGCCAATGCAGCGACATCGATCAAAACTGTATGCGCACCAAAAAAACTGACAAGCGATTTAAATTGGATGTTTATTCCCATGATTTTGCTGGCAACAAATAAAATAACCAAAACGATTGCGACAAGAATCACACTGTAAAGAAAAATGTTGCCTGCAATAGAGAAGAATGGGATATCAACATCCGGAACGCCCCACATACCGCCATAGCTGTAAGCTGATGCAATGTTTCGCACAAGCCAATAACCGGATAAAGAAAATAGTACGATTGCGATCACGATACTGATCAGGCCATTCTTAAACTCAGATGGCCCTTTATGAAATATAACGGATGGCTGTTTCAGATGCTGCACGAAATAAGCCCAAAAAGCCTTTGATGTATATTTCATCTTGTCCATTGCATCGTTATGGCTGTCAGTCGCTGTAGCAGTAGTTACCGCCTCTTCATATGTAAATTGCTGCGGCCGTTCCGGTTGATTGACCGTCTGCTGCTGCACATCCTCAGTTGGCACATGTTGATGTTGATCAATCTTTTGCTCCTCCGGCTGCGCCTTCTCCACTGTCATCGGGGAGCCGCACTTGCCGCAAAACTTCCCTTCTTGTTGTTCAAAGCCACAGTTGATGCATTTCATATTTCAGTTCCTCCTCGTAAAATGTTAAGTCTATGTACCTATTTTCACAAAGACTCCTACCATTATAGCAAGTTTTGGCATAGTTGCCATTTCTTTTTTGAAATATTTACCTTGCTTTTTATGGGCGGGGATGGCGGGCGTGTTCGCTGGCTTGCTCATTTGCTTGATGTGGGCGGGGTTACATGTCATTCTGCTCGGTTTACTTGTCAGGTCGGGAGCTTTACTTGTCAGATTGGCGCATTTACTTGTCACTCGCGCTCTGTTTCTTGTCTGCAGCCTGGACTCTTGGCTCTTGGCTGAGATTACTTGTCTAATGCGGTGCTTTACTTGTCAGATTCGGCATTTACTTGTCAATCACGCCTAATTACTTGTCAGCGGCCTGGACCCTCGCCCACACGGCCACTCCGCCCACTTAAAAAACCGCCACCAATGCTTTCATGCATTGGTGGCGGCGATAATTTGTATGATCGTTTAAGGCAGGAGCCATCCGAAAATGCTGCCGATCAAATTATTGACGCGATCTACAATAAATCCGACTAGCCCGCCCAAAAATCCATTATCAGCTTGTCCATGGCCATTGCCGTTGCCATTGTTATTGTTATTGCCATGTCCGTTGCCGTTACCGGAATTTTTGTCAGCTTCCTTTTCGATCACCACATGTTGAATCGTTTCATGTCCGCCCAGATCAACGACTTTGAATTCAAATTCATTCTTGCCGTCTTTCAAATCAAGGTTAACATCGACTTTTTCATTGAATTTCACCATATCATATGGCTCTGAAAGCTCATGCTTGTACACTTCATTACCATTGACATAGAGTTTGATGTCATCGAAATTGTCTTTGATTTTCGCGGAAACCTTCACTGTGTCGGTTTTCACCTTTTCAGCCGCTTTAACATTGAGCTTCGCTTGCTTCGTGTCAACGAAGAACTTGCGTGCAATGTCTGTTTTATTTCCGGCGGTGTCTGCAGCTTGGATTTTCGCTGTATGATAACCATCTTTATATTTCACTGTCAAACTGAAGTTATAGCGATCGTTGGCCTTGTCATAATCCAATTTCGCTTGCTGGCCATCAATGGTTACTTCCTTTAAGCCGGATTTGTCAGTAGCATAACCCGAAAAGACAACCTTTTTGCCTGACTCGATTCCAAGGAATTCAGGGGTTTTCAAGTGCAAATCCGGTGCAGTGGTATCGACAGCCTGTGATGCTTCTTCTTCCTTTTGGTTACCGGCATAGTCGACTGCAACAACAGAAAGCTTCTGGTCCTTTTTCAGCTTCTTGACTAGCTGATGTGTTGTTTCGCCATTCGTGTATGGCTTGTCCAAAATGGATTTGCCATCGACCAATACATCCCAGTATGCGAGTCCGCTGCCGCCTTTTTCGTCTGCAGCTTCAACGCTTACCTTTTGCTTATCGCTGTCAAATGAAACCTTCAGCGATGGAGCTTTCGTATCTACTTTGACAGGGATTTGCAAGTTCTGTGCCTTTGCGCCTGGGTAATCTACTTTGCCGGAGACCTGCAAATAATACTGGCCGTCTGCAGCTGTTTTCCCGTCGACTTTTCCATCCCAAATATTTTCGCCGGACAAGTTGTACATTGGTCCTTCTCCGCCATCATAATAATTTTTGCGCAAAAATTCTTCTGTGCTGATGGTCCGCACAACTTGTTTATTTTTATCCAGCACTTGGTACTTCACGTCTTTGGCATTACGCAATGTCGAGAAAATCAGTAAAGCGTCATCTTGCACATGATCACCATTTGGTGAAATAGCAATTTTGGCAGGGTCCAATTCGCCGCTGTTCAAATCTTCGCCCAAGAATGCGTAGTCATCGTCGCCGGCAGATGTAACGATGCCTGTCATGCCGTAATACGTATCAGCATCCCATTCTGGTGTATCAAAAATCGGTGCCTTATCCCACTGGCCTTTGAAGCCGACATAAGGAACATGCAATGCAGGGTTGTTGTCGGATGGATCCGTTAAAGTGACAAATCCTTCCAGCCAATAACCATTTTCAAAGTAATTTTGCAGCAAGCCATCTACCTTGCTCACATTGATAGAAACTGTGAACGATGCTTTGCCGTCTGCTGGAATTTCTACTTTATTTGTCTTTTTGCCATCGATTTTGATATTGACATCCTCTGTCAAATCCAACGCAGCGTTATCATTTGGCAATACGAGATATTCACCGCCGTTATTCAATGGCTGGTCTGTTTGGGCGTTCGCTTTGACATCATAAGAAACAGCTTTATCAGAGAAGTTTTCCGCTGTCAGCTCGAATGTTGCCTTGTTGCCCTTGATTTCCTTCAAAGCTACTTTTGCTTCATGTGTTTTCGACTCAGTTACCGTCACTGGTGTTGAAAGTGCTGCATGCAGCTGCATGAGTCCAGCTCCCTGACGGCGAGGTGATACAGGTTCCTCTTCAAAGTCCACGATTTTTGCAGTATTCATCATCAGGTTTTTCGCATGGTTGACGCGATCGGCATTTTTCAAGTTGAATTCATCCCGAACACGTTCCAATACAAGTGCACTGCCGCCTGAGACATGTGGTGCGGCCATCGATGTACCACTCATTAAACCGTATTGATCATCATTCAATGTAGATAAAATTTGTCCGCCCGGCGCGGTGATTTCCGGTTTGAAATCCAGGCTCGGAGTCAGTCCCCATGAGGAGAAAGCGCTCATTTTACCTGCGTCCGGATTTTGAATATTTGTCTTTTCACCTGTAAAATCGATGGTTACTTTTTTGCCGTCTTTCAAGCTTGTCGCAAGTTTGTCTCCATCGTTCTTCAGCATGAACAGCTGCGGAATCTCAATCTCGCTATCTGAAGCCATATTCACGATGCCATCCGTGTTATTGTAGATGATCACACCTTCGGCACCGGCCTTCTGCGCGTTTAGAGCCTTATCGACAAAACCGATATCTCCGCGTCGGATCAATGCATATTTGCCTTTGACATCTTTTCCTTCCAGCTCTTCAGGTGTTCCAAGTCCTGCTTCAACGACATCGAATGTCGTTTTAACATAATCATCCGGACTGGTTTCTCCTGCTGAAAGGAATGGTGCTTGTCCTTTTTCATCACCGATGTGATATTCCAGTGCATCGACAGTGATGTTGGAGTTTTCAAAAGAAGCCACTTGTGTGGAATCCAGCGCCAATCCTGGTGATCCGCTTACCCCATAGTCTGGATTCGAAGCCAGCGGATAGTAAAATCCTTCGCCAAACATGTTCGAGTTACCTGCTGAAATCGACATAAGAATGCCATTATCAACGGCACGCGTCACAGCTTGCTGTTCTGCAGAGTCAGAATCTACAAATCCCGCTGTAGAACCGAGACTCATATTCAAAACATCCGCTTCCAGCTTGATGGCGTCATCAATCGCTTTGATATAAATATCCCCATAAGTGGATTTCATTTCCGGATCGTTGCCGAAAACCTTCAAAGCGAGCAGCTGCGATTCGGGAGCGATCCCTTTGATGCCTCCGTTATCTTCATCGCCATTGGCTCCGACAGTACCAGCAACGTGCATGCCATGCATGGATGCTCCTTTGTACAAATCACGGATTTCATCATTCTCATCCATATAGTTGTAGCCGTATGGCACCTTTTCTGTATAGAATTTACCAGGCAATGTGTTTCCTAACGCATCGACTGTTCTTTTGTTAAGCTTTGGTTTAGTACCATCGCTCAAAATCATGTCGCGGTGGCTTGGATCGATTCCTGAATCGATGATACCAACGACCATTCCCTGGCCTTTAAAACCATAGTCACGCCAAGCTTCCTGTGCTTGGACAAGCTCCTTGCTGTATTTCATTTGCGGTTTTACTTCCGGACGCTTGTACTCATTCACGATATGAACGCTTTTGACATCTGGAAGTTTTTTGACAATATCAATGTCTTTTTGCTTCAGTTCTGCACTAAAACCATTGACAACTGTGTTGAATTCCTGAAAATATTTCGCTTTCACTTTTTTCGTCTTGATGTCTGCTTTTACTTTTTTCTGTGTAGCTTGCGCAGCTTTTTGCAGTGACTGCTGATCTGTTTTAGCGAGGCTCTTGAACATAACACCTTTTTTGGTCGCTTTTTCAATTGGCGCCTCGCCCTTCATTTCCACAATGACACGGACTTGCTTGTCCGGATCCTTGCTCTCTTTCAACTTCTGTGTGTGTTGTGTTTTCGCCTTATGTACATTCGCTTTTGGCAGCTGTGCAGCCGACGCGAAGGCGATATTGCTGAAGGCTAATAGAAAAATCGCCAGCAATATTCCGATACGCTTGTACATAAACTTCCCCCTTTGTTTTGTCCACTGATGCCAGGAGCTGTTATGTATGATGTATGTCTTTCCAGCATAGTGACATAATTTTCAAACACTATCATCATAAAATAAATTCGAAAAGTCAAACAAGTGCCAAAAGTCCCGGTCCTTGTAAAAAAGTCCTGTTTTTGGCAAATAAAAGAGGAACGAAATATTTTCGTAAGCCATTCCATATAGTGCTACAAATCCCTTTAAGATGGGTGCTGACAGCAAATTGTCTATGGGTAGCATGGAAACGACGATGCATTTGAAAAGAAAGTCGGCAACTTGACTGTGTGGGGGATGAAGCCATTTAAAATAAGGAACCTTTGTATCAGGTGAGCAGTGAAAACAGTATTATGCTGGTGAAAACGCAGCGCTGGCGCGGTACATTGAACTCAGTAAGGTTCTCTCGGGTGTCCTAAAGCCATTTTATCCATTGATTCTCAGGATAATTATACGATTTTATTACTGACCTTTCGTTAGCAGGATGCACAGACAAGAGATCTGTATATAACTATTGGTAAATCATGGAAATCTGCTTATTTTTACATATATCGTCATTATATTACCGCCTTGTTAAAAATCCGATAAACCCTTTTCATTTTGTATTTTCATAGTATAATTGGGATATGATGAAGACATGGAACGAGCATCAGACTTGATACATGGAACAAACAGGAGGTTTCCTCAATGAGAAAAGTGATCACATATGGGACTTATGATTTACTCCATACGGGACACATCAACCTATTGCGCCGGGCCAAGGAGTTTGGCGATTATCTGATTGTAGCGATTTCTTCAGACGAATTCAATGCATTGAAGGGCAAGAAAGCTTACTATACATTTGAACAGCGCAAGGCTATTCTGGAAGCTGTCCGCTATGTAGACGAAGTGATCCCCGAAGACAACTGGGAACAGAAAATTTCCGATGTTCAGGATCATGATGTCGATGTTTTCGTGATGGGAGATGACTGGGAAGGTAAATTCGACTTTTTAAAAGATTATTGCGAAGTCATCTATTTGCCGCGCACAGTCGGTATTTCCACTACCAAAATCAAAAAAGATCTGAATTTGAGAAAAAATGATTAGAGAACTGGCAATTACTGTATATCTGCTTGCATTTCGGTTCGTATTTTCCATTTGCAAGCTTTTTCCTATGCAAAAAAAGACCGTTTTTGTCGCATCCTTCGGAGATAACATACTGCGGACATTACAAGAAGTGGAGCGGCAGACAGATGATACAATTGTTGTGCTAAAAACCCCTTCCTGCCAGACAGACTTTGATAAACGCCATCTTGTGCGGCGCTTTGAAACTGGCAATCTGGCAGATTGGATAGCTGGCATCTATCACCTGGCAACGGCCAAACAGATTTTCATAGATAATTATTTTGGTTTTCTCGCAGCCTGCCATTTTAAAGAGGATGTCCACTGCATCCAGCTATGGCACGCCAATGGCGCCATCAAACAGTTCGGGCTGCTGGATCCCTCCAATGGGAAAAGAGCGCAGCGAGCATTATCTCGTTTTCAGCTAGTTTATGACCATTTCACACAGATAGCTGTCAGCTCGGAAAAAATGGCCGGTATTTTTGAACAATGCTTTGGGGTGGATGATTCACGGATGCTGCGATATGGTACACCAAGGACAGATTTCTTTTTTGATCGCTCGGAGCAGGCTGCTTCTCTGGAAAAACTGCAGGAAGAATTTCCGGTCATCCGTGAAAAAAAAGTCATCTTATATGCCCCTACTTTCCGTGACCAGGAGCTGGATGCACCGGCAATTGCATTGGACATGGATAAAATGTACCAGCGTTTCCATCATGAGTATGTCATTTTTTTACGGCTCCATCCCGCCGTCAACCATACTTATGAAAATAAGCATCCCGGCTTCGTGTACAATGTATCGAATGGTTTTTCCGTCAACGAACTGCTTGTGGCCGCTGATGTATTGATCACAGATTACTCGTCGATTCCTTTTGAATATGCATTGCTGCACAGGCCAATGATTTTCTTTGCCTATGATTTGGAGGCGTACATGGTAAACAGAGGTTTCACGGAAAACTATACCGATTTGGTACCGGGTCCGATCGCACGCGATACAGATGATGTGATGGACATTTTGGAAACAGGCTATTTTGACATGGAGAAGATCAGCCGTTTCGCTCGTGAATGGAATGAATATGCACACGGGGAATCCGCAGCAAGTCTGGTGGAGGCAATCTACTATCCAGAACGCGTTGCAGAACCACAAAAAGCCGGACAAAACGCATGACTGATTGCTGCGTTTCCCGGCTTTTTTCTATGAAAATACTTTTTATCCGATCGTTTGAAAACCCATCAAAAGCAAAAAGATGAGGACAATCAGCGCAACAAAAGTGAGAAAACCTTTCCAGCTGGAGAAGCCATGTGCCCCTGCGATCGCTTTAGATACGGTAACGATATACCATATTCCCAGCACTAGATTGACAAGCAACGCTACGAGATTGAGCATCATTTGCCCCGGATCCAAGGACACTTCCGCAGAGGAAAACAATGCGGCACCGAATACACCTAATGCGAGTGGCCAATAAACGACCAGATAACCAAGCATCGGAACCTGAGCGAATGCCAGCGCATGGAATACGGAACGCCATGTGCCCTTTCCCCCAAACAGCCTGCCCAGCCAATAAGAGAGTACACCGTAAATCCCCCATATGACCGCGCCGTAAAGAATGGCGCGAAGCAGACTGATGCCAAGTGTATAGCCAAGAGAATGAGAATCTCCTGAGTGAACCTCCTGGGCGAAGCTTAATGCGACATGTATACCAAGTATCCAGATAAGAAGATAAGTGGAGACGGTAAACCGCTTATCCGAATCGATTACCGTTTGCTTGGGATGCAGCCACATTCGCAGCCAAGGACTAGGATTTTTCTGTACCTTTGTTTCATTTTGCTTCATGGAATTCCTCCCCATTTTTTGCGTTTTTTTATGTAAATGCCATACAGTAATGTCTCATGTTTTCGATATGTTCAATCTTCATGATGGTTCTTGCGTGCTTTTTTTCGAAATGGCCTTGTGAGCAAGTCGACAATCGGTTTTTTGCCGCCAAGCACTAAACCCGCAATCTCAGCAATCACATGCATGAATGCAAGAACTACCAGCGTGATAAGCAATGATGTGATAAGACTTGCTTCTGAGAAAAGGAGGGCCAATATACCAAAAATCGCACTGAATGCATATAAAATCAAAACAGATTGTCTGTGACTATACCCCGCGGAAAGCAATCGATAATGCAGATGCTTATTATCTGCCATCATGATGTTTTCCTTTTTTCGCATTCTGCGTATGATTGCCAAAAACGTATCCAGAATCGGAAGGGCCAAAATAATGACTGGGATGATGAAACTGAACAGGGCAATATTTTTAAACAAACCAAGAATGGAGACAACAGCAATCATATACCCGAGAAAATTCGATCCGGTATCCCCCATGTAAATTTTTGCCGGATAAAAATTATGATAGAGAAAACCCAGATTAGAGCCGATCAACGTGATGCAAAGGTATGCGGCGAGCACACGAAAATCGATGATCGACATGGCAAGCATACTGGCAAGCGCGATCGTTGCAACGCCTGTCGCCAGACCGTCCAAGCCATCAATAAGATTGATCGCATTCGTGATACCCACTATCCACAATACCGTCAGAAATACACTGAAGAAACCAAGGTCCACCATACCAAAAAAAGGCAGTGTCACCTTTTGAATCACAATATCAGCCGATATCAAGATAGAAGCAGCAATCAGCTGCCCTGTCAATTTGACAACCGGCCTGATGGTATATTTATCATCAAGCATACCGGTAATGACAATGATAAGCGCCCCAAGGCCAATGGCAGCCAGATCATGATGATATGGCGTCAAGTACAACACACCAAGCACGGTGCCTATGAACATGGCGAGGCCACCCAGCCTCGGTGTAACGATTTTATGTATTTTACGATGATTGGGATAATCCACAGCCCCGATTCTCATCGCCAGTTTCTTGACCGGATACGTCAATACCAATGTACTGACAAGTGATATAGCAAAAGCGATCAATAATTCGCCGTAATTGAACATGATGGATTCTCCTACCGTAATGTCATCTTGCCAGAAAAAAATGTCAAGTATGGAAATATCTTGCTGAAAATGGCTCCAATCCTGCAGATTGTACAGAATAGCCCCATCTTTCCTACGTAAACCGACAGCAATTGCACGCGCTAAGGTAAATTATAGCGAAAGTTGGAAGCATTTAGCAAGAGTGTCGGGCATTTCCAGTTGTTTTATTCCTTTTTGATGGAGAATAGGTGACGCGCCATCCTTTTTAGGGGGCGCGCTACAAGGCGGAATGTGGTTGCTCCCTAGTGCTTTTTCTTGTCGAGAGGGGCGCTTTCTTGTCAAATCGGGCAGTTTACTTGTCAGTTTCATCCCTTTACTTGTCAGTTCGCTCATTTTTCTTGTCACCGGCCGGGATTCTCTTCTCTTCACGGTGCTCTCTTGTCAGATCGGGTAGTTTACTTGTCAATTCCACCTCTTTACTTGTCAGTTCCCATGATTTACTTGTCACCGGCAAGGATTCTCTTCTTTTCACGGCGCTTTCTTGTCAGATCGGGTAGTTTACTTGTCGGTTCCACCTCTTTACTTGTCAGTTCCCATGATTTACTTGTCACCGGCAAGGATTCTCTTCTTTTCACGGCGCTTTCTTGTCAGATCGGACAGTTTACTTGTCGGTTCCACCTCTTTACTTGTCAGTTCGCATGGTTTACTTGTCACCGGCCGGGATTCTCTTCTTTTCACGGCGCTCTCTTGTCAAATCGGACAGTTTACTTGTCAATTCCACCTCTTTACTTGTCAGTTCGCATGATTTTCTTGTCACTGTCCAACAGGCACTCTTCCACAACGCTCTCCCCAGGCCAAAAAACTTTCCCCCATCTACAAGACATTTTGTGCAGCAATCTTCCTGAGCCTTCCGAGGTCCAAATGATACAATCTATTCCGAAATGTACCAGTATAAGGTAAATCAAGCTTTGTTAACAGCTGGGAAGCTACAGTGACAGATTGCAGTTTTGTGAAACTGCGAAACTGCTGATTGCTGATAGTAGGTTTGATTAATAAGTAATAATCCATCAATGCCCGGATATGTGCATCTCTGCTTTTTTGCTGGCACTTTATACACTTCCACCAACCAAAATCACGCACCATGCTTAATTGTTTGCATTGCTGGCATAAGACGCCTGGCAATAGCTCATGCTCTTCAACCATCAATTTTTTCCTATAATTTGGGATCAATGGCTCGTGGGCTTGCAGCAGCAGGGATGATAGTGTATCCAGGTGTTTTTGAGTAAGGCACGCACGCGGGTACTGCTTTTCCAGACGATGTAATCTTTCAGGAAAGTTTTCGGCATGCATCACTTTATCGTGGAAAGCAGCATTGGGTTGGTCTGTCGAAATGATGGTGGATGGCCTGCTGATAATGACAAGGGGGATGATTGGTATGGGGGGAAATCCAGACTGCTTGAGATACATTTCCAGCTGTTGTGCCTGTCTGTTCACTTGTGTCATTGGATATGGGAATCCTTCTTCCACGTCATTCTTCGTGCGGATGAGTTGCTGTGCAAGCTGGTTGAAATATAGTTTTCCAGACAAATTCTTGACTTCCAGGATAGGTATAAAATAGGGAGTGATGATCAGCGTATCCATCTGAAAATAGAGGTCGTTTTTCCACGGGATGCGAAGCCCATGGAAAATGCGATAAGATTTGTTGCTGATGAAATTTAAATAATAATCAATGGCTTGTTCTCCTGTAAATCCTGCTTGTACGATCCCTTTTTCCTCAGCGAACGCTGTTTGCCTTCTGTCACTAGCTAGGAGCCGTAATGACATTGCTTGCAGTACGTCCAAAGCCAAAGGGTATTCCCTTTGTTTTATTATGTCCAATGAAAAATACACCTCCACATAACCCATTCTATTCATAATAATTCGACGAAAGCTATAAGAATTCCTGCAAATTCGACACGCAACATTAAATTAAATTTCTGGCCTCCAGCAAACTCCATAAAAAACAGGATGCCCGCTCCCAGCACAGGACATCCCGTTTTCTTATAATCTTGCAGTTTATCCAAGCAGTTCTACAGCCTGATCCAAAACCTTATCTCCTTTGATCATGCCGTATGCCATCTGATCGATAACAGCCACTTTGATTCCCTTTGGTTCAGCTTGCGCCTTGATTTTCTTTTCCAAATAACGGACTTGCGGACCAATTAGAATCACATCCAGACCATCCAGATGGTTTTTCAATTGTGCCTCGCCCACTGCGTCAATATCCGCGGTGATCCCTCGCTCCTCCGCGGACTGGCGCATTTTCTTGACAAGCAATGATGTGGACATTCCAGCCGAGCATACAAGAATAATTTTCATCTTATTTTTCCCCCTCCAAAGACTGCATTTTTTCATACATATCAATCATTTCATTGGCCAGATCCTTGACTGTCATTGCCGTCATCAGGTGATCCTGGGCATGGATGAGAATAACGGTCACCCGATTTTCCATCCCATTCGCTTCATCCTGCAGCAATTTTGTCTGCAAGTGGTGGGCTTCTGTGAATTCTGCGTCCGCCTCTTCTATTTTTTGTCTGGCTTCCGCAAATTCATAGGCCTTGGCATGAGAAATGGCTTCCATTGCGAATGAACGCGCATTTCCGGCGTGCAAAATAATCGTAAAGGAGAGCATTTGCAATTCTTCCGTTGTCTGTGGCATCATTTTCCCTCCAATCACTGCCGGCTCCTAGAATCCTCTGCGGGTCCGGCATCTCACAAATTCATGGTATGTTTATCATATTGGAAATCAGCGGTTCCGCCAAGCGTATCCGCTTACAATTTCCTGACGAACCAATAAATCTCGTAATCTATCAGCTTGCTTTTTCCATCATGCGTTGTTTGAGTGCTCTGACACCAGCTGAAACAAACGGGATATATATGAGCACTGCGATGGACAGGTTGATGACTTGCAGCAATATACCTCTCCAGCTGCCGCCAGTGACAAGATATCCGCTTAAGATTGGCGGTGTTGTCCATGGCAGGATGGCGACTGTTTTGGGCACCAGACCTGTTGCCAGGGCAAAATATGAAATGACGGTCAATACAACTGGGATGAAAATGAATGGTATCAAGAATACCGGATTAAGTACGATCGGCAAACCAAATATGACTGGTTCATTAATATTGAACAACCCTGCCGGAGCTGACAACTTGGCTACTTCGCGATACGGATGATTTTTCTCTCTGCGTATGACGAAAAACACGGCTATGAGCAAAGCGATGGTCGTTCCAGATCCCCCCATGTAAACGAAAGCATCAAAGAAAGGCTTAGTCACCACATAAGGCACATTGAAAGCGGACATACCGTCAGCAAATAATTTTGCATTCTCTTCGATCAATGGCAAGTAGATTGGTTCGATAACGGAGCCAATGATGTTCGTGCCATGTAATCCAAAAAACCAAAGGAAATGATTTGCAAAAGCAACGATCATCGCTGCCGGTAAGGTATTACCGAGGCCTTGAAGTGGTTTTTGAATACCATTGAATACGATTTCAAAAATGCTCGTTCCAGCAAAAACGCCCATGCACGCCTGGAATAAACCGACAAGAATCAAAATCAATACGGCCGGGATCAACGCGACAAATGACCTTGCTACCCCATCAGGCACTCCTTCAGGCATCTTGATGGTGAATTTCGATTTGACAAGCACACGGAATAGTTCAGTTAAAACAATTGCAAGAATAATAGCGATAAACAATCCCTGTGTTCCCAGCCATGCGACGTCAAGTCCCCCATCCTTCGTCCAAGGGACAAGCATGATGTATGCGGCTCCGGAAATCAAGCCGGCAGACAGGCCATCCACCTCATACGATTTCGCCAAATTATAGGCGATGGAGAAGGCAATCAGCAACCCGATGACGGCAAACGTTCCATTCCAAATCGATCCCCCTACTTGCTGCCAGTTTCCCTCACCAAATATGCCATTCAAGATGTGGACCAGATCGAATTTGCCAAAAGGCGGGAAGTTATTGATCAACACGGCGAGTGATCCGACAATGATCAGCGGCATAATTGCCACAAAACCATCGCGAATCGCTACGAGGTGCCGCTGTGACCCAATTCGTCCAGCAATTTCAATAAACTTTTGCATAAATGGATTATTCATTCTGTAAAGCCCCCTTATTTTTGAAATTGTGGTAAGTATGCTTGATTCGCTGCCAACATTTCATCCAGCAGTATCTTACTACTTTCTTCATCGGCGACCAGCGGGTTCATGAGAAATGCGAGATATGCATCTTCATAGCTTCCGTTGATAGCCGCCTGGATAACCAGCTCTTCAAATGCTTTCATATGCTGGATCGCACCTTTCACCTGATAAGGCAGCTTACCGATTGCCAGCGGCTTTGGACCATCCTTTGTGATGACGCAATTCACTTCGATCACCGAGTCATCAGCGAAATCGGAAATAGCACCATGATTACTCGTGTTGACGGTTTGAATATCCCCTTTGTCATTATATATCGAATCCATCAAGCTGCACGCGACATCACTGTAGTACGCACCTCCTCTCTGTTCCAATTCCTTCGGTTTCACACGCAAATCAGGATTTCTATATAATTCAAACAGGGATCCCTCAAGCTGTTGTACGACTTCTGCCCTTGTGCCGTGCGCTTCGAATGCTTGGATATCTTTCTTCAAAACCTCTCTTGTATGGAAATAATATTCATGATATGGATTCGGCAAAAGCCTGGTGGCTGCGATGAATGTTTTCGACCAGCCAAGGCTGACAATATTGGCCGGGGAATAATCGAGATCATCGCCTGCCAGCTTTTCAAGTACCTCTTCTGTACGGTTTATACCGTTGACAAAGACATTTCTTCCAAAAACAAAATGATTCATTCCGACGAATTCGATTCTGACGGTGGACGGATCCACATTCATGATTTCGGCAACAGAGTGACGCATATTATATGGGATATTGCAAACACCAATCACTTTGTCGTGAGCAGAATGTTTCAGGAGCGCCTCTGTCACCATGCCGGCTGGATTCGTGAAGTTGATCATCCAGGCATCCGGGCAAATATCATGGATATCCCGGGCTATATCCATCAACACCGGGATCGTGCGGAAAGCCTTCAAAGCACCACCGGCACCATTGGTTTCCTGGCCGATGTATCCATGACTGAGCGGAATTCTTTCATCCGACGCCCGTGCTTGCAGTCCGCCCACCCGAATCTGGGTGGTTACGAAATCAGCGCCTTCCAATGCCTGCTTGCGGTCTAACGTCCATGATAGATTGATAGGCTTTTCTGCTTCTTCAATCATGCGTGCTGCCAGCCGTCCCACAATTTCCAGCTTGCCTTTCCCTGCTTCAATATCCACCAATACAATATCGGTTACAGGAAAAGCGTCATATCTAAGAATCATACCCTCGATGATCTCTGGTGTATAACTGGAACCTCCGCCGATAACTACTACTTTCAATGTCATATTATCCCTCTCCTCAGATGTACGATCATTTATCCTGGTTGCGTTTTCATTCATATTACTAGCAAGTAGTCATTACACTTGTCATAACCTTTAAATGTAATGTATCATACAAATATAACATTGTCTATAACTTTTATTGTTATCTGAAAAATATTTGTTATGACAAGTTAGTCTTTCGTTGTCAGTATTTGTATTATCCTGTACACTTAAGAAAGCGAATAGTTGGAGGAGTCGGGATATGGAAAAAACACAATCATTACATGCTTATATCAAGGAAGAATTGCTCGACAGGATCAAGGCCGGAAAATATTCTCCTGGAGAAAAAATCCCGACAGAACTGGAGTTATGCAAGGATTTTGATGTGAGCCGGACCACTGTTCGGGCTGCATTGAATCAGCTGACATTGGAAGGTTATTTGAGCCGGATACAAGGCAAAGGGACGTTTGTTGCAGAACAAAAGGTGAAGCAAGCACTCTCCAATACGATCAAGCGCTATAGTGATCAAATTGCGGTACAAGGGAAAAAAGGCGTTGTCAGTGTGGTGAAAATATCTGTCGTGCCAGCCAATGACATTTTAAAACAATCACTGGATGTGGCACTCAAAGCCCCGGTCCAGCGAATCGAAAGGATACGCAAAGCCAATGGGGAGCCGACACAATTCGAAATAGCATACATTCCGTGGGACATTGCGCCAGGCATTGAGGAAAAACATGCTGAAACATCTTTGTACGCTGCTTTATCTGACATATTCGATGTGCGGGTCGCCAAAACGACAGAAACAATCGAAATCGCCCTGGCGGATGAACGAACAAGTAAATACTTGCATTGTGAAGAAGGTATGCCATGTTTCTATATGGAAACCATCGCAGAAGACGCAAAAGGCAATAAAGTGGAATTCTCCCGCTCCTATTACCGCGGAGACAAAACAAATTTCACCATCGAACGAAACTATTGATTGACACACGGAGAATAAAAGAATGGGGACAGTCTTCCTTCTCGTTGCAGCACAGTGATCACGGGATGAAAGATATGCTCCTCTGATTGGAGGGTTTGCGGATGAGAGTTTTGTTTAATGCGGATGATTTTGGACTGACAAGGGGCGTGACTGATGGCATTATCCAGGCTCATGTGGATGGTCTTGTCAGTTCAGCCACGCTAATGATGAACGGGAAGGCTGTTAACTATGCTGTCACACAAGCCAAAAGGCACCCTTCTTTAGATGTGGGAGTCCATTTGGTACTGACATGGGGAAAGCCCCTGTCTGATGATGTAGCGGAACTGCTCGACAACGACGGCTGCTTCAAATTTAAAAATACGTATGCTGAAATGCCTGCACCGAATACAGAACAGGTCGAAAAAGAATGGCGCGCCCAATTGGAAGCTTTTCTGGCAACTGGTCTGCCGCTGCACCATATTGACAGCCATCACCACGTGCATGGATGGGAACCGTTAAAGGATGTCGTGGTTCTTTTGGCAAAAGAATACCAGGTACCTGTCCGTTATGTTGATTCCCTAAAAGACCATCCCGATATTTGCCTGACTGAATCGCTTTTTCTCGATTTTTATGATGATGGTGTCAGGGAGGATATATTCAAGCGGCTGTTACAGGTGAAAACTTCATCTGTTGAAGTGATGACACACCCAGCTATAGTGGATGATGCATTGCGCGAAGTCAGCTCCTATACAGATAAACGTCAGGAGGAATTACGGCTGTTGACCTCGCTGCCAATACCAGCCGGTGTTGAACTCATGTAAAAAAGCCCCACGCCCGAGGCACGGTCTAACCTCTGGTGTGGAGCTTCTTTAAGACAGTATATTGATACTGTAAATTATTTCCACGAACTAAAAATATCGCCAGCATTTAGAGATGGATAAGAATATTGACAAGCTTGCCGAAAGGATCCCTAACATAAAATCGCCGGACTCCCCACGGTTCCTCAGTCGGTCCATATTCAATCGGAAACCCCGCTTCTTTCATGCGGATGAGGACGCTATCCAGATCATCAACCTCAATTGACAAATCAGGCACAGGTGTTCCGGATCCCCCTTCTGAAAGGAAACTGATTTGAGTATCCATTTTCTCATGCGAACCGTATGTGGCAATAAATCCCATATCCATCAGCTGATCAAGTCTAAGTATTTCACCGTAAAAATACGCTGCTTTAGAAATGTCCTGCGTCTCAACGTTCAAAACAATTCGTTTGACCTTCAATCTTTGCCCCTCCTATGCAAAACATGGTCCAATAATAGATTACGGGGAGCTATTCTTTTCCTTGAATTTTTCTACCTTCACCCCGCGCCTCCGCTGATTAACATCTCTTCAATATAGCCTGCGCTTAAAAAGGAAGGTCTTGAAAAAGGGCAATAGTGATCATTAATGTCGACAAAGTACCGAAAGAAGTTAAAATAATGATTTTTCGGTTATTTTGTTCTTTGGAAGGTTTCATTATTTCATATATGACTGCAATCCATATCATTGTAGATGCAACGGCAATCATACCTATTGACATATCTCCCACACCTCTATTTTATAAATTAGTATAGCTTACAGTACACCAATGGCTTATTGCTTTATAAATTCACTTTAAATACATAGCTCACTTTATCGTAATTCATCTTTTTTTCGTAAAATCGGTGAGCCTCGGTACGCTTTAATCCTGATGATAATGCAACACTTTTGTAGCCATTATCTTTAGCCCATTTATGTACATAGGATAATAGTTTTTCACCATAACCATTTGAACGCTTATTTTCATCAGTAACCAAATCACACACCCAAACAAAGCGACCGTAATAAAGTGTAATCATAGGCTTAAATCCTGTAGCCGCAACCATTTCATCTTGATCATCATACAGAGCGAATAATCTATACCTGTCCCTTTCCTTGGCCTCCATGACCAAGTCAAGATACGTTTCTTCATGAAGATGCGTACGTAATTGATTCATTACCGGAAAGGCTTCAAGGATCTCTTCTTCCGTTTGGAGTTCTTTCACAGTCAGCATGCCCATTACCAAGCCCCTTTTTTATTTGTACTAGTTCATGGTTTTATTCAAGATAGTCCGATCACAGCATAATCTTTTACCTATAAGCTTACTCTTACATGAATCAAATTTAGTTTCAATTATCATTCGTAAACGGTCACGATTATTCCATCCATATTGTCACCTGAAATTTTATATTCATGGTTTTCCGGTATATGAATCACCATGTTTTCGGAAAAAGGATAATAAGAAACAATATATTTTTTACCTTCCACCTTAGCCGAAATTTTCTTCTTTTCCTTTAAGTAATCTAAATATTCCTCCAAGACAAAATCCTTTTCCTTCATAATCGCACTATGCGGCAAACCAACATACCGAATATGCCATGGTTCATATTGAATTCCCGTTATATCCGTTTTATCCTCAGGATATCGTAAAATGAATCCGTATTTCCAAGCATTTTGGTCAATCCATTCTCCCTCAGGTGCTTTCTCCATCGCCATTTTAGTTGTGCCTACGTCCAGAGATAAACCTAAATTGTGTTCGCTGTAGCCTGCTGGCAAGGCATAGTCAGAGCCTTTTTCTTCATAGAGTTTATGTTGCTCATCAAAGTCCCGAAAACCACTGGTAATGAAAAAGTTAGAAACTCCTTCTTTTCCTGCAGCAGCCATCATATCTGAAAATTTATGTGCGATATCCTCAGATAAGTAGGTTCTTTCCAGTAAACCGTATCCTTTAACTAAATCATTGTGCGCATATAGATTGACGACATCTGACTTAATACTTTTTTGATGAACTGGATACTTCTTGTTGACCAACAGCAGATTTCCTTGATAAATTTGTTCTTCCTTTACATCTACTTGCTTGCTATTTTCGGATGACTCTCTATCAGCTGCTTCATCATTTTCATGTTGATCATATTTCTGCACTTCCACATTTGGTAAATTTGTGTTTGATTCAAAAAACGATCCCTTATACATAAAAATCAAAAACAAACACAGAAGTAATAGTATTAAAAATCCCAACTTTTTCACTTTCAGTTTCCTCCTTATTCTGCTCTATTTAAAAGAATAAGTAAAACTATTTAAAAAAAGAGTGGGGTAAATCTTAAATTTTTCTTAAATCATGCATTTGGACTTGGCCCAATCTGATTATTTTGTTCAGTTTCTTTTGGTAAGCGGACTTCAAAAGTTGTTTGTATGACGCTGCTTTCAGCAGTAATGGATCCATTATGCTGCTCGGCAATATTTTTCGCAATGAACAGGCCCAACCCTGTACTATCCTCTTTATGCGTTCGGGCTTTATCCCCGATATAAAACATCTCAAAAAGATGCGGAAGTTCATCCGGTGGTATGCTACCTCCATAATTCACAATTTGTACTACCACTTCATTATCTTCAATGAACCCATTCACATCGACATACTGACCATCGTATCCATAACGAATGGCATTGGTGATAAGATTTTCGAACAGCCGTGCCAGGAGATCCCCATCGCCAAAAATGGGCAGATGACTCGTACTATTCACTCGGACAGTCAAATGATTGTTTTCAAATAAAGGATACAATTCTTCAATTAATTGGTTAAGCAGATCAGTTAAATGCAAACTTTTTTTATCTACTGGCAGCATACCATAATTTATTTTAGTTATCTCAAATAATTCATCAATCAGCTTTTCTAAGCGTTGGGATTTTGTAAAAGCAATGGTTAAAAAATGCCTGGCCTGTTCTTTCGTCAAGCTTTCATCTTTCAGGATTAAATCCAAGTAACCTAAAACAGAAGTCAGCGGTGTACGCAGATCATGTGCCAGGTTTACGATTAACTGATCCTTACTGCTTTCCGAAAAATCCCCTCTTTCTATAGCTTCTTTTAACTTTTCACTTGCGAGATTGATGTCTGTCGCGATATCGTTAAATTCATCATTTGAGTGGATGTCAATTTGATGTTGAAAGTCTCCGCGAGCAAGGTAGTGAATTCCCCTGGAAATCTTATTGAAATAAGCAGAATAGCGTTTGGTGAAGATAAAGAAAAACAATATGGAAAGTGGAATAAATAAAAGCAAAAAGAAATGAATGTCTCCAATTCTGTACATAAATGCACGAAAATTGGACAGTGTATCTCCATACTCAACCTGGGTATGATAATAATATTGAAGTATTTTAAAGATTATATAAGTTATAGTACCCGCCAGAATCATACTTAATCCAAATAACATGATCATTTTTGAGCGAAAACTTCGTATGATTTTAACCATTGAACGTATACCCGACTCCCCAAACAGTTTTAATTAATTTGTTTTTTTGTTTATCTTCTTGCAGTTTTTTCCGTAATGTTCGAATATGTACCATCACGGTATTACCGCTTTCAAAATAGGCTTCGCCCCACACCTGCTGAAAAATGTTTTCCACACTATACACTTTTTTGGGATGGCTGGCCAGTAAATACAAAATATCAAATTCTTTCGGAGTGAGCTCCATATGTTCACCGTAAAGCGTAACCGACCGTTGATCAGGAGAAATAACTAATCCGCCAAACTCAAGATTTGATTTATTTTCATTCTTAGCCCGATTCAATGTCGTAAATCGCCTTAACTGGGCATTTACACGAGCTACCAATTCGATAGGAGTGAATGGTTTCGTCATATAATCATCTGCTCCAATTACAAGCCCTTGCACTTTATCAAAATCAGATGTTTTGGCGCTCAAAAATATGATAGGCATGTTATACTGTTCCCGAATACGCTGTGTTACTTCATATCCATCCAGTTCCGGCATCATAATATCTAAGATGAGCAAATCAAAGGTCTGATTCTCGACAACACGAACAGCATCTTGACCATTCGATACTTTCACGATATGGTACCCTTCTTTCTCTAAATGAAAGGCAATCAGGTCAGCAATTTCCTTCTCATCATCAGCAATTAGTATGGAAATACCTTTCATATTTCTCCTCCTAAACAAGGTTGACATAGCGTTCCTATGCAATTCCAAAAACATTTTTTAATAATTACAGTTATTAAATTGGAATGCTCTACTATCTAGTTTTCCAAAGGTAAGGCTATCTGACAAGTTTAGTGTAACATGCTTTTTAAAACATTTTTAGGCATGACTATTAACAACTATTAGCTCATATTTTCCATATAGCGTGTGGATCCCTTGGTCCAGCATCCCTCCGTTTCAGGAATAAGCCAATCTCTTCAAAATTAATAAAGCCCGCGATACATAAAATATCACGGGTTCAATGCCATCTCTCTGGCTATTATTCATCCGAACGTCCATGCAAATGCGAGATTCAGCCATTCTGGTTCTGCAGATGGTGTGTGAATCAAATAATCCTTCAGATTCCTCAACACAGCAGCATTATCTCCTGTTGCATGATGAATCGTTTGATTCATAGCCCCTGTGTTAATCAAAAAAACATTCATTAGCATACTTCCAAATGCAAGCCCGCCAATAAAAAGGGATTCAAATCCCCCGTGGCCGATCCCATAGGAAATACCATCTTCCCAGTCATGTGATTTTTGCAATATGTACCGAAACCCTATAAATCTGCCCACTTCTTCAAATACCCCAGCTGCTAAACCGCCATATAAGGCATAAAAATATGGATTCTTAACCCATTTCATCGTCACTGGATTCATATCAAGGACATAGGCATGCAGCATTTTTTCAAGAATTAATGCGAAAACAATAAAGATCCCAGCCCCGACCAATACATGTTTCCAGGAGACTGTAAATCTCCGGTGAAAGAAAATTAAAAAGGCAACAGGTACACCAATCGCCAACATCACACTTATCATTAAAAATGTAATAGCCAGTGAATCAACCAATGGCCACAAAGAATCCTTACCGTTTCTTATCCTGGATAGCAATCACTTTCTGTACAAACCATTTCACACCAGCAGCCATAGCAATATAAATTGGGAAGGAGTAAATATATTTCCATCCGTGCAGTACATAAATATCCATCCAGGCAAAAAGGGGTTCAAATATGAATGTTGATATGGCGGCCATAATAACATGCGCAATAAGAAAGGTCTTCCATTTTGAAAACCATTGATAAATCAACATATAAATAATAGGAAGAGCAGTCATATCTACCGGGGTTAATGGCGGAAACATTTGAATAATTTTATAACCGTATGTCCAGAGGGAAAAAACAATACCGATAACATCAAGCAGCGTAGCTATGCCGAATACAGCGAACCCGACAACAATAATTTCTAACAATCGCGTCTTGTCGGTCAATTTCCACCAAATAAACCAGGGAAGGATTGATATAACAACCAGGAACCACCAATTGAACGAAAATAAAACATCATCCATCCATCGTTGATAAGTTGTTTTGAATAAAAGCTCCTGAACTTCCTTCAGGTCATTTATTGACACCGGGGAATTGTCATATTTCATTTTTCGTACCTTTCCGGCGAAACAGCATGCGTTGTACTCCTATTTTCAACCAACCTGCCAACGATAATGCCCAGTATTGCAAATCCAAGGCCACTATAAAGAGGTTCATAAAAAAAGATGACCAGGCTAATCCAAGGGTCATACCGGATGCTAATCCGTATAGCTCACCTAATCCTTTGGTTTTTCTAGTAGGCTCCGGAACATTATTTGCTCGAAGCTCCCGGTTAATATCATGTGACCTGTTGTAGAGCTGTCCGAAGCCATATAGTGTAGTGGACCATAATAAAGCAGCCATCGGCGATTTGTATGATTGATCGTTCATATTTGTCCACCTTATAAGACGAAGTATCCTTAGGTTGCCCAAAATAGTTTTTTATATTTGTTTTTGTTTTCAGCGGGAGAGGGATAGAGCCCCGCAATATGGCCTATTTTAAACACTGGATACTGTTTTTTCCGATGAGCGTCAGTTTGATTAATATCATTTAACTTCTTTCTCCTGATTCAAATCTGCAATTAACTTGTTGAGTTTTTCATTTTTCTCTTTGTCTAATCTTATTTTTGTATTCATAAATTTAATTACCTTAAAGGCAAAATAAATTCCAAATACAGTGACCACTAAATAAAACAAGTTGATAATCATAGGTACGTACAAAAGCCAATCTGCCCAGGGTGAAGTTGTTGTCATTTCAAAAATGCCTCCTTTAGTTAAATAATCGCTCGACTGGGGGGGAGTGTTCCTTCGAACCGACATCTTGTCAATTCTTAGTTTTTTTGTAAGCACTGATAACGCTCAAAAAGATGACTAATAATGCTATGATCAGAACGATAGGGTTATCTTTTCCAAACATGCTCCCGAGTACATGATCAAATGAGGGAACTCCGAAAAAAGATAGAACTGGCGGGATGATAAACAGACCTATGAAAATACCAATATTAATCTGACAGTTATTCCTTTTCTACTCAAATAACTCCCCCTTGGTTAACATGAGGCAATGGCCTCTTTAACGTTCTCACCACACAATTATTATGATTATTGTAACAAACTTTTTTATGGTTTATCGAGAGTTATTTTGAGTATTCAAGCTTTTTTTACAAAACCACATTAATTTCTCATCATCGGTCAGCTGCCAATCCGTGCATGATAAAATCAATGGTCTGCTGTATTTCCATGTCATCATCGTGCTCCTGATTAGGCTGTAAGATGAAACGGTTGATAAGCAACCCAAGAATGGAAGGTACCATCATGCGGATCATATCCGGAATCGCTATATCTTTCAATTCCCCCCGCTCTTTGAAATAGGTAAGCACCTTGTTTAGCTGCGGGTACATTTTTGTCTTGAAGACATGCTTGATTATCGCCTGCATATCCGGATGAAAAGCCAGTTCCTGCAATAATATCCTTACTGCAGGCGTGTTCTCCGCAGCAAATGCGAACCTGTTGCGGATGAACACATCCAAAAAGCTGCGCATGTTTTTATGTGACGTATGAACAGCTTCTTCAATAAATTGTTCGACAAAATAAGTTGCCGTAAAATCTACGATTGCTGGTGCGAGTACCGCCTTCAACAACTCTTTCTTGGTGCGATAATGCCGAAAAATTGTCCCTTCCGCTACCCCCGCCAGCTTAGCAATCTCACTGGTGGAGGTATTGAAATAACCTTTCTTAGCAAAAAGTTCAATGGCCGCATGCAGGATATCGACCTGCTTTGGAGTCAAATTTTTATCCTGTTGCATTTTTTTCATCTTATTTTCCGGTGTGTTCTCTTCATTCATTTTACCCCTCCGTTCACAGCTTACGGTATTTTTTCAGGGCGGCGATGTTTAATAAGACGAACAATATCGCCAAACCGCAAATGACAGTCAAATCAACCCAGACATCTGTTAAATGCTGTCCCCGAATCATGATTTCTCTTAACGCATCCGCCCCATAATGCAATGGCATCATTTTGCCGATTTGCTCCAGCCAATCATAGCCAAAATGGAAAATGCCGGCAAAGAATATTTGCGGAACAATCACAATCGGAATAAATTGCATCACTTGAAACTCATTATTCGCATAGGTTGATAACAGTGTGCCCAATCCAAGTGCTGAAAGTGCCAGCAAAACTGCAACGATCAACACCTCCCACAGCTGGCCGACCATATAAATATCCAAAACGAGCACGGAATAAAGCACAACCAGCACAGACTGTACGATAACAAATATGCCAAACCCGAGAAAATAGCCGCCAACTATTTCATAGCGCTTGATCGGCATGGCAAGGAGTCTCTCCAATGTTCCCTGTGTACGTTCACGCAAGAATGTGATTCCTGAAAGCAGGAAGGTAAAAAAGAAGACGAAAAATCCGATAAGTGCAGAGCCAATATTATCAAACATATTTAAATCGCCGGAACCATGAAGGTATTGGATGTCCATAGGCTGTTTATGCGAATCCAGTTCCCCGGAAGCCTGTGATAAAACTTTTTGCACTGCGGAAGTAGCCGTGGAGTCGCTTCCTTCAACAGTGACGTTGATCGTTTTACCTCCCCACTGCACAAAAGCATCAATTTCTTCATCCTGCATTGCCTTCCTGGCTTCATCGGGTGCCATGTTTTTCAATGTGGCATCTTGTTTTTCCAATGCCTTTTCAAGTGGCGCTGGCAAGCTGCTGACAGCGATCGTCGGTTCATAATCATTGCCGTTGAAGACAAGCCATAACAGTGTCATGATAAACAACGGTACAATGAATAATAGAGCCATACTTCTTTTATCGCGTAAAAATTCCAATATGATTCGTTTGGCAATCGCCCAAATCCGCATTTACTCCACACTCCCCGCAGCTGATTTTCCGTGCTGACCATAATATAAAAATGCTTCTTCTAAAGTACTCGATTTGCTGGCTTCCTGTAATTCAGCAGGGCTTCCCTGAGCAATGATCCGGCCGTTTCGCAACATGGCAAGGCAGTCACATTTCTCCGCCTCGTCCATGACATGTGTAGTAATAATGATAGTCGTACCCTGGTTTTGCAGATTCTTTAGATCCTTCCAAATGGAAGCACGCAAAACCGGATCGATGCCTACAGTAGGTTCATCGAGAACAAGCAGTTTTGGATAATGCATCAATGCTGCGGCCAGCGACATCCTACGCAGCATCCCTCCGGAAAAAGCCGCCAGTTTTTTATCAAGATGATCCGTCAAATCGACCATCTTCGCAATGTCTTCCACTCTCCGCTTCCGCCTGCTTTTACGGATCCCATAGATACTTGCAAAAAATAATAGATTTTCCCGTGCAGTCAGTTCACTATATAAGGCGTCCGACTGCGCCATGTATCCGATAGAACGCATTTGTTTTAGCGAAGGCATGACAGTATCTTCAATAACTGCGGTGCCATCTGATGGCTTTAGAAGACCAAGCATGATTTTAATAAGTGTTGTTTTGCCGGATCCCGACGGACCAAGCAGCCCAAAAATCTGCCCTTCAGGAATCTCAAGAGAAATGTCCTTTAAAACCTCCTGATGTTTGAAGCTTTTTACGATATGGTTCAATTGAACAAATGACATTGAAAAACCTCCCTTTTATTGCTGCTTTCGCAAGCAGCTTATAGCTGCGCTACTAACATATCGGCATTAAACGCTGGAGTTTGCACTCCTTGATATTTGCGTTCATACACTTTCAGTTCTAACAAATCGATTTACGCGTCACTGCCCTCTTTCATAGCACAGGTTTTCCCATCAAAGAATGATTCAAATAAGTAAATGAGTGATTACTCACTTTTATTTTATGACTTATTTTCCAACATTGCAATGAAAAGATGACATTGTCTCTGGCTGGAGGTTTTTTGCAGTCCAGAACACATTTTAAGGTGCCATCAGCATCGCTGAAACAACCGCTCTATGACGTGCCAGACGGTGGCTATGTGCCTTCCCTGTCACTTTGCTTTCATTGTTCACAGGGATATAATATAATGCATATGCTGCGGCAAGGCATCAGTCTAATCCTTGCCTTGAAAAGGTCTCATAAACGATGTTTTTTACATAAAAGTTGGTGAAGAAATTGAAAGATCGTGATTTGATTGCGAAGACTTGCATACTTGCCGGAAAAATCATGCTGGAAAGTGGTGCGGAAACATATCGTGTGGAAGATACGATGGATCGCATCGCTGCCGCTTTTGGTTTAGGTGACGCGCAAAGTTATGCCACACCTACCGGGCTTCATTTTGCCGCTGAAAGCGCCGCTATCCCCGGATTCATCCGTATCTCCAAACGAACAACCGATTTACATAAGATCGCAAAGGTGAACCATATTTCCCGGGCTATTTCAGCCGGACAATTGGAGGTAGGAAACGCCTACCAGAAACTGTTGGATTTACGGAATGATACGCAAAAATTTCCGAGCTGGCTGCAGATTGTTGCCGCTGGGGTGGCGAGTGGGTGTTTCGCTATTATGTACGGTGGTGCCTGGCAGGATTTCCTGCCGGCCATCTTCACAGGGGGAGCCGGTTTTACCACAATGCTCACTATCGATCGGTTCTTTGGTATACGTTTCTTTGCAGAATTCGCCGCATCCCTTATCATCGGCCTGCTGGCTGTATTTTTTGTTTACATTCATTTTGGCATCGTGCTGGAGAAAATCATTATCGGTGCTGTCATGCCGCTTGTCCCCGGTTTGCCCATCACCAATGCTGTACGGGATTTGATGGCCGGCCATCTGATCGCCGGCGTTTCCAAAGGAGTGGAATCACTGCTTACAGCCTGTGCGATCGGTGCAGGTATCGCGGCTGTGCTTGCCTGGTTATAATTTTTCACGTTGCCATACCAATTGCTACTACTGAAAAGAAAGGAACCTGCTATATGTCTGCCACAGATTGGATTGCTCAGCTTGCGACTAGCTTTGTTGCATCTGCAGGATTTGCCATTTTATTTAACGCTCCCCGAAAAACGCTAATCCAGTGCGGACTGGTTGGTATGGTTGGCTGGATACTATATTACGTGCTTACACAGCAGGGTATGGACATTTTGCCGGCAACTGTTTTAGCTGCGATGCTTGTCGCTGTGCTCACCCAAATTTGTGCGAAACTGTATAAAACGCCCATCATCATTTTCATTGTAGGAGGAATCATCCCGCTCGTCCCTGGTGGTATGGCCTACAATGCAATGCGACATTTTGTGGAGAACGACTATTATACCGCTGTGGAATATTCCGTCAAAGTGATGTTGCTATCCGGGGGTATCGGCTTTGGGTTGATGTTCTCCGAGATTATCAACCAAATTATAAAAAAAGCTTGGAAATGAATCAGGTTGACTGTGAAGCCGGTATACGGGAGGGACACGTTTCCTGTTTGCAAGGAAGCCGCTTTTCCTGCGATATCGGATCATATGGATGAGGTCCGACAATACAAGCAGGGGCCTACTTCAAATCGGTCAGGAAACACCTTGGTCCATAGCCCAAACTGTGTTCCGTCTCCCCTCGCGATACCTTGGCATCTTCTCTATCTATTCAGTTTGCAAAGTTGATTTTCGTGGATAATGGCTATAAAATGGAATACGACTATGCAGAAAAATACGTTTAGAATAGAGGTTCAATCGTGGAAGAACAATTAAAACCAAAAGCAGTGATTGTGATTTTCGGCGCTACCGGCGATTTGGCAAAACGCAAGCTTTATCCTTCCCTGTATCGCATGTTCCGGTCGGGCAAAATAGAAGATTTTGCTGTGATCGGTGCGGCGCGAAGACCTTGGACAAATGAAAGTTACCGCGAGAACGTCGAACAATCCGTTAAAAATATAGATATGCGTGACAAAGATTTGCAGGCTTTTTCCTCCCGCTTCTTCTACCAGCCTGTTGATGTCACCAATTCCGCTTCTTACCAGGATTTGAACAGCCTGATACAGGAGCTGGAGGAAGATTTTCATACAGAAGGGAACAGAGTCTTCTACCTGGCAATGGCTCCAGAATTTTTTGGTATCATTGCAAAAAATCTGAAATTACATGGGCTAAAAGACAGTGCTGGCTGGAAACGTCTTGTGATTGAAAAGCCTTTCGGCCATGACTTGCCTTCAGCCAAACAGCTTAACGAAGAAATTCGTTCTGCCTTTGATGAAGATCAAATTTATCGTATTGATCACTATCTCGGTAAAGAAATGGTGCAGAATATTGAAGTCATCCGCTTTGCCAATGGTTTATTCGAACATTTATGGAACAACCGTTTCATTTCTAACATCCAGATCACTTCGAGTGAGTCGCTTGGTGTCGAAGAACGTGCTCGCTACTACGACCATTCTGGTGCGACAAGGGATATGGCACAAAACCACATGATGCAAATGGTAGCACTTTTGGCGATGGAGCCCCCAATCAACTTGACAACGGAAGAAGTCCGTTCGGAAAAAATCAAGGTGCTTCGGGCCATGCGCAGCGTTAACCCGGAAGATGTAGATGCGTATTTCGTCCGTGGACAGTATGGTCCAGGTCAAATAGCCGGAAGCGAAGTCACAGGCTATCGTGAAGAAACCGAAGAGCTGCAGGATTCTGATACGGAGACATATGTTGCCGGAAAAATCATGATTGACAATTACCGTTGGGCAGGCGTGCCATTCTACATTCGCACAGGTAAACGCCTGGCTGTTAAATCAACAAAAATCGTCGTCGAGTTTCAAAACATCCCGATGAATTTATACTATGAAAATAAAGATGACCAGCACCCGAACCTGCTCGTCATCAATATCCAGCCTGAAGAGGGCGTCACGCTTTACCTAAATGCCAAGAAGGATAAGGTTGGGCATGCCGAGCCGATCAAGCTGAGCTATCGCAACAACCTGACAGATCACGGCATTAACACACCAGAGGCATATGAAAAACTGTTGTATGACTGTCTGCTTGGTGATGCGACGAACTTCACCCACTGGGATGAAGTTGCCCTTTCCTGGTCTTTCATCGACTCCATTTTGGCAGGCTGGCGCATGAAGCGGCCGGCATTCCCAAATTATGCGTCAGGTACAATGGGGCCGGACGCAGCAAACAAATTACTTTCCAAAAACGGTCATCATTGGTGGCCGGTTGAGGAATAAAATAACCCATAAAACCCCCGGCTCTTTGCTGAGCCGGGGGTTTCTGGTTGTAAAATGAAAAGTCGTACAAGAAGGAGCTCCTTTTCGTACGACTTCGTTATATTATTTATCCATCCATTCGGTATGGAAGGTTCCTTCTTTATCAACGCGCTGGTACGTATGGGCACCGAAATAATCGCGCTGTGCCTGCAACAGGTTGGCTGGAAGGCGTTCGCTGCGATAACTGTCATAATAAGAAAGTGCTGCAGAAAATCCGGGTACCGCAATGCCATTTTCCACTGCAACCATAACCACTTTACGCAATGCCTGCTGATAGCCTTCCGCAATCTCTTTGAAATAAGGATCAAGCAGCAAGTTCGCGATTTCCGGATCCCTGTCGTAAGCATCTTTGATCTTTTGCAGGAAAGCAGCACGGATGATGCATCCGCCACGGAATATCATCGCGATTTCACCATAATTCAGGTTCCAGTCAAATTCCTTGGAAGCTGCACGCATTTGGGCGAATCCCTGAGCGTATGAGCAGATTTTACTCATGTACAGCGCTTTGCGCACTGCTTCGATCAATTCTTTTTTATCGCCTGTGAAGGCTTCGTTATCTGGACCGGAAAGTACTTGACTTGCATGGACACGTTCTTCTTTCATCGCTGAAATGAAGCGTGCAAACACAGACTCGGTAATAATTGGCAGAGGAATCCCTAGATCAAGCGCACTTTGGCTTGTCCATTTTCCAGTACCTTTCTGGCCGGCCGTATCAAGGATGACATCCACCAATGGTTTGCCGGTTTCTTCGTCTTTTTTTGTGAAAATATCAGCGGTGATTTCAATCAAGTAACTGTCTAATTCGCCCTGGTTCCATTCCGCAAATACTTCATGCATTGCATCTGCATCCAACCCAAGAACATCTTTCATAATGGCATATGCCTCGCAAATCAGTTGCATATCCCCATATTCAATACCATTATGGACCATTTTCACATAATGCCCCGCGCCATCAGGTCCGATATAAGTCGTACAAGGCTCACCATCCACTTTGGCTGAGATAGCTTCCAGAATTGGTTTGACTAATTCATGCGCCTCTTTCTGTCCGCCTGGCATAATGGACGGTCCATGCAATGCACCTTCCTCGCCGCCAGATACCCCTGTACCAATAAAATGAATGCCGTGCTCGCTTAAAAACGCATTTCGTTTCTGCGTATCTTTATAGAATGCATTCCCGCCATCGATCAGAATATCACCTTTATCCAAATGTGGCAGCAGCTGATCGATCGTTGCATCCGTCGCTTTACCAGCCTGAACCATCAACAGGATTTTGCGCGGTTTTTCAAGTGCGTCCACGAATTCCTCCATACTGTAGGTCGCTGCAACATCTTTATTTCCGGCTTCTTTCATCATGTTGTCGGTCTTTTCCGAAGAACGGTTATAAACCGCAACAGAGTAGCCTCTCGATTCAATATTGAAAGCCAAATTCTTTCCCATAACAGCCAGTCCAACAACACCAATCTGCTGTTTTTTTGCCATGATGTATCTTCCCTTCCATTATCTTCGGTTTCCAAAACAATTAGTCATTAGCTCTGTGAAAATGAAAAAATTTCAAATGACTATTCAAAACTACTATACCACGAGCACTGCGGAAAGTGAAATACATCGCATAGTGTTTTCAGCGTGGAAATTATTTGTTTTGATAAGAGGCATTCACTTTTTTTGCGTTTTGTAATGGGGGTATTGCTTTAAGAGAGGCTCTATCAACAATAATTCTACGTTTTCTGGGATGTCATTGCTTTGAGAGAGGCTCTATCAACAATACTTCTACGTTTTCCGGGATGTCATTGCTTTGAGAGAGGCTCTATCAACAATAATTCGGCGTTTTCTGGGGTGTTATTGCTTTGAGAGAGGCTCTATCAGCAATACTTCGACTTTTTTTGGGATGTTATTGCTTTGAGAGAGGCTCTATCAACAATAATTCGGCTTTTTCTGGGATGTTATTGCTTTGAGAGAGACTCTATCAGCAATACTTCGACTTTTTTTGGGATGTTATTGCTTTGAGACGAACTCTATCAGCAATAATTCGGCGTTTTCCGGGATGTTATTGCTTTGAGAGAGACTCTATCAGCAATACTTCGACTTTTTTTGGGATGTTATTGCTTTGAGAGAGGCTCTATCAACAATAATTCGGCTTTTTCTGGGGTGTTATTGCTTTAAGCGATGCTCTATCAACAATTATTACGCTTTTCCAGAGCATGAGTGCTTTAATAACGAATTTTTCATCATCCGCACACCTATCCAACGCAGGGCCTTTTACATGTCTGTTCACACATAATATGCCCACCTGCGATTTCCTTTTTTTGTATACTGCTGAGACAGTATATTTTTAATCGTTGCCTTCGTCCGGTCCACTTGACACCAGTCGTGAATGATATTTGCCGTCATCTTATCTTCCGGAAATAGCATCTTGAATTCTTCGGCTGCTCTGATAATGGCGTCTTTAACCGATTCTTGAAACCCGCAGCCTTGGCATATAACTGATCTATTCTCTATCTCGATGGAAAAAGTATGACATTTCATACAGGTAATCCCTTTTTGGAGCTGTTCATAATCGTATGCAGGAAGATTTTTAAAAGGGGGCTCGGCGATGTGGCGTGCCAGTAATTGTTCTGCCAATTTTCGATGCTGATCCGAAAGCCTGGAAGGTGTTGCATGGCATTTTTCCATATGGCGCTTAAGCTGGCTTGAAAAGATAATTGGTTTGTCCATTGGCGCTTGGTATAGGGTGAATTGCGGGTTTATAAAAACAACGGCGGAGTCGATGGATAGCTTGGCCCCGAGGCTATGCATCAACTGACTTAGTAAGGTGACACTTCGATTGAGCTGGTGAATCGGATTGGTCAATTCTACGTTTGATGTATTGCAGAATTTGTCCTTATCAAAGTAATAGTCACCATGATAGTTTTTTATTTCGTAAATGTACAGTTGTTTTTGCATAATGAGCAGGGAGTCAATTTGAAACATCGTATGATTTACTTCTAATAACAAATCATGGAGTATGAGGCACTCACACTGCAGTTTTTCGATGAAATCATCAAATCTCATTTCACCTTCGAAGCCTTTTTTCAAATTAAAATAACGCTGTTTCTCCTTTCTTTCCAAATTCATTCGTTTGTTTAATAATTCTAAGATAAATAGTTCTTTTGACTTTGTGCGCTTTTTAACCAGCATATCCGCGCCCACTTCCTTTCATTATTCTAAAGATTTTATTAGCAAAAACGGGGGATGAACGATCTGTCCACCCCCGCCAAAATATATTAAGATTTTCGTCTAGTGATCTTTGCAGTTAAGTTATCCAAATACGTATAGACTACGGGCACCAGGAATAGCGTGAATAAACTGGATATACCCAGTCCGAAAATGATTGTGATTGCCAGGGGCTGCTGTGTTTCCGCTCCTTCTCCGAGCGCCATTGCCAATGGCACCATACCAAGAATGGTCGTCAGGGTTGTCATCAGGATCGGACGCAGCCTGCTTCTGCCCGCCTCGACTATCGCTTCATGGCGATCCATGCCGCGCCGCCGTAATATATTAATGTAATCTACCAGCACAATCGCATTGTTGACGACGATACCAGCCAGCATAATAATCCCGATAAATGCCGGGATGCTCAATGGCAAGCCGGTGACAAACAGTCCAAGCAGGACGCCGATAACCGTTGCTGGCATGGAGAACATGATAATGAACGGAAACAAAAAGTTTTCAAATTGGATGGCCATTACAGCATAAACCAAAAATACGGAGAAAATCAGCGCTTTTGCCAGGTCGGAAAAAGAATCAACCATATCCTGTGCCTGACCGCCCATCGTGTAGCTGTATCCCTCGGGTAGTCCCATTGCGTCCATTTTCTTCTCTACATCGCTGACAACACTGGCCAAATCCCTGCCAACCACATCCGAAGTGATGTTCATTTGTGGCTGCTGGTTTTCCCGAAGTAATGTGGCCGGGCCTTGCACCTGTTTAAAAGTCGCTATCTCTTCAAGAGGGACCATTGCTCCCGATTGGGACTGAATTTTCATATCCTCTAAATCACTGATCGTACTGCGCTCCTCTTCAGGGTACAGCAAGGTGATATCCATCTCATGCCCCGCCTCCCGGTACTTACCAGCGACCTGTCCGGAAAACTGCATTTGCACCTGGTTAAGCACTTGGTCCTGTGTCAGCCCATACATGCCCGCTTTTTCTTTATTGATTGCAATATTCATTTGCGGAACACCTTCTGTAACAGCTGATTCCAGGTTATTAACTCCTTTTATTCCGGAAATTTCTTTCATCACTTGGGTGGATAATTGGTTGAGCACCTCATGTTCCGGCCCATTAAGCTGAATCTGGATTGGATCACCCATGTTGACATTCGCACCCATCTGGCTGACATTGATTTCAGCTCCTGGAATGGTTTGCAGATCCTTATCCAGTTTTTCCATCAGCTGCTCTGTCGACTGATCACGTTGATTTGGAGATACCAGTTGGATCGTATATGTCGCCTTGTGGCTGTCTCCTCCTCCTGTGCCATAATCACCGCCTCCGACAGTGAC
Source organism: Tigheibacillus halophilus (assembly GCF_042683165.1). Lineage (NCBI taxonomy): Bacteria > Bacillati > Bacillota > Bacilli > Caryophanales > Bacillaceae > Tigheibacillus > Tigheibacillus halophilus. Next base: position 259,039 of record NZ_JBHUIZ010000006.1, on the reverse strand, counting down.
GTAGTCCGTTTCAATATCTTTTTTATATTTGCTTATTTTATCTGTTACCTTCTCTACGACCTTTTCCGTATGTGACAAAGAACTCCCGCGGTTGGTTTCCACCTTCACTTGAAGCTGTCCCTCATCCGAGGCAGGAATGAATTCCGCTCCAATAAGTGGCACAAGTGCAAGGCTTCCCGCAATAGCAAGGATCGTGACCAATACAGTGGTTTTTCGATATTTTAAAACACCGTTGAGTCCGCGAGCATAGCTATTGTTCACTTTTTCCATGAAGCTGGCAAACCAATAACGCCGCCCATGGTCATCCATCGCCCTCGACAAGAGCTTAGAAGACAGCATCGGAACCAGTGTCACTGCCACGACCAGAGAGGCAATCAAGGAGAAAGACACTGTCAATGCAAGCGGTGTGAATAAATCTGATGCAATCCCTTTGACGTAGACAATCGGCAAAAAGACAACCAATGTCGTCGTTGTGGAAGCAATGACGGCTGGTGCCAGTTCAGAAGCTCCTTTTGTAGCTGAATCAAACAGGCTGTACCCTTGCTGCCGGTACGAATAAATATTTTCTAAAATGACAATGGAACTGTCAACCATCATACCGATTCCGAGTGCCAGACCTCCCAATGTGAGTACGTTCAGCGTTTCCCCGGTAAAATACATCAGTGCAAACGTGGAGATGACAGCAATCGGGATAGACAAGCCGATAACGAGCGTCGCCCTGATACTTTTCAAAAACAGCAGCAGAACCAAAATGGAAATCGCGCCGCCCAACAGTATATTTTGTATCACCGATGATATGGAAAGTTTGATAAAATCAGATGTATCCATGACCACCTTCAAATCAGCATCATGCGGGATTTTTTGCTTGATCTGATCCATGCCGCTCCGGATGCTGTCAGAAACTTGCACCGTATTGGCATCGGTCTTTTTCATCACTGACAAAACTACCGCTGGCTTGCCGTTGACCAATGTGGTGGAGTCAGATGCTTTATAACTTTCCTTCACCTTCGCCACATCATCCAGGTGTATAACAGCACCAGCTGATGTTTGCAATTGTGTTGCCGCTATATCTTTCAGGTTGGTGAATTCCCCTGTGATTCGCAGCTGTAGATCCTTGTTACCCTTTTCCACGGTTCCAACAGAAGCTGTTTTATTTTGGTTTGAAAGGGATTGGGCGATAGTCTGTGCGTCAACGCCGTATTGCTTCATATGTGCCTGATTAAGATAAACCTTGATTTCGCGTTCTTTCGCCCCTTCCACTGAAACCGACCCTACCCCTTCCTGCCTTTCAAAAAAGGGAACGAGCTGGTCATCGGCCAATTGGGTGAGACTCGCAGCGTCCTTGCCAGTCACGCTGACCCACATTACAGGAAGCTGATCTGGGCTGAAGCGCATGATTCTTGGATCACCAGCATCATCTGGCAATGCACCTTTAGCCTGATCGATTTTTTCACGTACATCGAGTAATGCCTGATCCAAGTCTGTACCATTTGAAAACTCCATCATCACCAGTGACGAACCTGATTGTGACTGAGATTGTACTGTTTCAATGCCCTGTACAGTACTGACCGCTGATTCTATCGGCCTGCTGATTACATTTTCGACTTCCTGTGGTGCAGCATCCTGGTATGATGTGGCTACGACCGCAACCGGCAAATCAATTTTTGGAAACAGATCAACGACCAAATTCCGGACAGAAACAACACCGAGCGCAATGATCGCCAACACAATCATGATGACACCGACAGGTCTTTTGACAGATGTGTTTACAATCTTCAACGTTTATTCCTGCCTTTCCGATGCTTTGACTTTGCTTTGATCCGTAATGGTCAGTTGCCCGTCAATGATAATCTGATCTCCCTGATTGATATCCGCCTTCACAGCGCTCTTGTCAGATTGGGATTCCTCGACCTTCACCTTCACCTCATGTGCCATACCCTTTTTTACGACATACACATAGGTTTGTGCATCTTTTTCCACGATGGCTTCCGTTGGAATGATAAAAGCGTCTGTCACTTTTTTGACAGGGAGCTCCAGTTTGGCAATATCTCCAGCAATAAAAGAATCATTTTTATTGGCGACATCTGCTTTTACGGTGTATAAACCATCATCACCAGGCATTGCCCCAACCGACTTAACGGTTGCACGATATGTTTTATCTTCAAAAAGGATGTCATATGCTGTATCCTTTTTAAAATGCTTGCGTACTGCACTTGTTACAGAAAGCTCCAGCGTCATTGTGTCCGCATCAGCAATCATGGCGACAGGATCATCATTGGACACAGAAGCATCTTCTTCCGCTTTGAGCTGCAGCACCACACCATCTTCCGGTGATTTGATTGTCTGTTTTCCGGCAGGCGTTGATAAGGTGAAAAGCACATCATCCTTTTTCACATGGTCCCCTTCAGATACTTCAAGCTCCTCCGTCTTCCCCGGGGCCGGGATCGTAACGGGCGTCATCTTCTTCGGTTGCATACGGCCGTATACAGTTCTATCTACGGCCAAATCCCCTTTTTGTACTTGGGCTGTTTCCACCCTCGTTCGCTGTTTTTGAGCTTGATCCTGAGAATTGTCTTCACTGTTGCACGCTGCAAGCAAACCCATCAGTACTACAGCCCAAACGACCATCAAACGTTTTTTCATATGTACAAGCCTCCTTTGGCCGGTAATTTGTCATACGGTAAAATCACATGATGCTGCCGCCGCTTTTGGCAGATTGTGCAGCATAGTATGTATTGTACATACTTGGTCTGTTCAACCTGGCAATGATTTGGCTGGTTCGTTTATGTTGCATATCGACTGTATTGGCAGAGCTTGGAATATAAATACCCGTCCCATCAAGGAACTGCACATAACATCGATTGTCGCGTTGTTCATAAAAATCGATTTGATAGAAAGAAAGCCAGGCACAATCTTTGCGTCTGGTTGAACTGGTAGGAAGCATATAGATGGCTTTTTTGGCATCAATCATGAAGGGTATTTTACTGGTGATTCCATAGTATTCTCTGATTGCTTTTCTTCTTCCGCTGAGGGTTGAACCATAAAGAATACAGCTGTGGTCCAAAATCATCTCCGGTGTGTATATGGAATGGATTTCATGCTTTCCTTCCAGTACAGTCGCCCGATAGTATGCTGACCGGCTGGCTAAAATCGCTTTCGTATGTTCCGTGATGATGTAAACGCTCTTATGATCGGTTTGCAAAGGACTCCCTCCCCCTGTGGGAATACGGACAGTCTTGACAGCAGCCGGCTCATAGCTTTTTTACCGGCCGGCTTTACGGCAAAGGCAATGCTTTTTCCCTCATCTGCCGAGACTGTTCTTCCACTTTACAGCACTTATTTGATAGCAAAAGTGATTTCTGCCTCACAAGCCAGCTCACCGTCGACAGTCGCCCGGCCTTTACCTTTGCCGATTGGCCCTTTAACACGGATGATTTCAACCTCTAACCGCAGTTGATCGCCCGGCTTGACTTGTTTTTTAAAGCGGCATTTGTCAATACCTGCAAGAAATCCGATTTTTCCTTTGTTTTCTTCTTTGTCCAACATCGTGATCGCGCCGACTTGGGCCAAAGCCTCTACAATCAATACGCCTGGCATGACCGGATACGCAGGGAAATGACCCTGGAAGAATGGCTCATTGGCTGAAACATTTTTCAAGCCGACGACGCGGTTCCCCTCATCGACCTCCAGTACTTTATCCACTAGCAAAAATGGGTAACGGTGCGGAATGATTTCTTTAATTTGTTCAATATCCATGCTGGTTGAACGCTCCTTTTTCAATTATGCTGCTATATATTCATCTTGCATTCATTATAGCAAAATATGTTTAAAATAACCGCTGACAAGGTAATTAATCCATAAGGACAGCAAATGTATAAGATTTCACTTAAACAACAACAATAAAATAAAGGAGTGAGTGCAAATGCTTTGGACGATATTTATTATTTTGCTTATCCTGTGGATTCTGGGCTTTTCTTTCCATGTTGCAGGCGGCCTGATTCACATTTTGCTTGTGATTGCTCTGATTGTCTTGATCGTACGTTTAATCACAGGAAGAACACCTTAAAGGTTTAAACCACAATTTAATGAATGAATCGTGGTGCTTATATTGCAGATGGACAACATCTGCAAAACTTCCAGCATACCGCCGGATCCCCGGCGGTATTTTGCTGCTGTGTTTTAAGCCCTGATCATTATTCCATACACATTTTAAACAAAAAACACCCTCACTGTGCCGGACGGAGGATGTTGTGGTTCTCATGATATCATTTTTCTTTTTTCACAATGTCGACAATATGCTGCCAGGTTTCTTTATGCAATGCATCAAATGGATTGCCGTTTCCAATCACACCATAGCCTATCATCAGTCCAATGACCAAGGCTGCCGCAGCCAGTACGAGCACAATGATGACGCGCAGCCATATCGGAAGAATGCGCAGTCGCGGTCTTCTGGATTTACGCCGCTTTTCACCCTTTTGTTCATGTGCTTTTTCCTGCTCTTTGCGTTGACCCTTTTGCTGTTTGTCCAACTGCTTTTCTCTATGCTGTTTTCGGGATTGCTTTTCGGCCGGTTTCTGTTGGCGCTCCATCTGTTTTGTTACCATTGCTTGTTTCTCTCCATTCCCTGTTCATCCATTTCCGGTAAAAATCCATACACTAGTTTACTATAGTTTAAATGAATGTGTATCGTCAATACCACAGGGTATTTTGTACTTGCTGCCCGTCTGTCAGCCAACGCTTATGACCGCAGCTGATTGACGAGGGATGACATCTGGTCTGCCATCGAAATCGTACGCGAATTGAACTGATAGGAACGTTGTGCCATCAATAACTCGGACATTTCCTGAGAAACATCCACATTAGACGTTTCCAGTGCTTTCGGTTGCAATATATCCTGGTTAGCAGGCACTTCATTCATGATTTCATTCGCAGCTGCAGCGCTCACATCAGGGATGCGAAAACGGTTATCTCCGACAGCCTCGAGACTGCGGGGCCGTATAGCCTCTGTTACAGCTAATTTCCCAGCCAGCTGACTTTGCCCATTACGTTCCACCACAATATCGCCGTTTGACGAAATATCGATAGCATTGAAACCATTCTGTATCGTAATCGGGCCGTTTTCCCCAACAACCGGATATCCGTCTCCAGTTGTCAATGTGACAGTGTCTCCCGTGGCCGAAGGTTGCAAATAAAATGAGCCATCCCGGGTATACTGGGTTTCATTACGGCCATTGCCGGCCACCTGGATTTGGAAAAAATGATTATCGTCCAGCAAAGCTGTATCAAGTACTCTGTCAGTTTGCTGAATGGAACCGGTGCTGAAATCAGTGTTGACCGAGCCGAGCCTTGCACCGGATCCGACACGGATACCTTCCGGAGTCAGTCTGCCCTCGGCATTTTCCCGCCCAGACATATTGTTGATTTGCTGAAAAAGCAGCGAAGAAAATTCTGTCTGTCTGTTTTTATATCCAGTTGTCTGACTATTAGCAAGGTTATTTCCAATTAAATCCATCTTCTGCTGCAGCTGGTTCATGGATACAGCCGCCTGAATCATTGATCGAGATGTCATCATCGATCCCCCTTATACGGTTCTGGATGAAGATCAGCCATTGACACGGCCCACTTCATTCACTGCCTTGCCCATGCTGTCATCATAGGCTTTTAAAACACGCTGGTTCATTTCGAAAGTGCGATAAGCTTCCATCATCTGTGTCATCGCATCCAATGGGTCAACATTGGATCTTTCCAATGCCCCTTGCGCAATCTTGAACCCGGCCCCCTGCGGAATTGGCTGTGTATCCCCCTGGTACAGGTCATCGCCCTGTTTGACTAAAGCATTTGCATCTGCAGCATAGCGGATATCCAGAGTAGTTGTCCTGCCTTCCACTGATAGATTACCAGTTTCATCAACGGTATAATCCATACCGTTTGTCTGGATCCGTTCACCAGCTTGATCAAGTACATAATAACCTTGATTCGTGACAAGGTAACCAGCTGCATCGACAGTGAAATTTCCGTTACGTGTCAGAAGCTTCTCGCCTTCACCATTATCAACCGTAAAAAACACATTCCCATTCTCATCAGGGAAGTTACCGTTAATAAGTGCCAAATCTGTTTGCATGCCGGTTTCTTTTATATCTCCTTGTGTAAAGTCCGGCGTCATTTCCTGCACATAAACGCCAGTGTTCAAGCCACCGACCGGATGTTTGGCAGCATTTCTGGAACCATTTTTCAACGGGGATTGCGTGGAGGAAATTTCCTGTAAAAGCATTTCCGGAAAAGCCCGTACAGAACTGCGATCCGCTTTATAACCGGGTGTATTGGCATTTGTAATATCATTCGACAGTGCTTCCTGTCTGCGCTGCTGCGCGAGCATGCCGCTTGCAGCAGTATAAAACCCTCTGAGCAAATTGTTCACTTCCCTTTTTCACAGCAAGGAAGGCATAATTCCGCCTGTCCTTACTGCATCAGTGCAATGTTGGCGCTTCGGTAAGAGGTATGTATACGAGCGAGTGTACGACATTTACCATGATTTTTAAACCTGGACTATTACACGCTTTTTTTACAACCCAATCCTTTTTTGGAAAATAGCCCTTCAAAATGAGGTTTCCCATTTCGATATGACGGGTATTGAATCAATATGAACGGCATTTCTATGCTTCATCCCAGCTTGGATTGTTCCTCACCGGTACTCAGACAACGCCTTTTCGATCGATTTTATCTATGTTTTCCAACATGGCGCCAGTACCTTTAGCCACGCAATTCATTGGTTCTTCAGCAATGAATACAGGGACTTTCAGCTCTTCAGCCAGTAATTCATCAATACCGTGAATCAATGCTCCGCCACCCGTAAGAATGACACCTCTGTCTATTATATCGGCAGATAATTCCGGCGGTGTATGCTCCAGAACAGATTTTGCAGCCTGGACGATCATGGCAACAGATTCACTTAATGCTTCCTGAATTTCTTGAGAGCCGACAGAAATCGTCCGTGGCAAACCAGAGACCATATCACGGCCTCGAATTTCCATTTCTTCATTTCTGCCATCAGGAAATACTGTCGCTACATTGATTTTGATGGCTTCAGCGGTCCGCTCTCCGATGAGCAGCTTGTACTTCTTTTTGATGTATGTCAAAATTTCCCCATCAAACTTATCACCGGCCATTTTGATCGATTCAGCCGTTACGATGTCACCCATCGAGAGTACAGCTACATCAGTCGTACCGCCACCAATGTCAACGATCATATTTCCGCTCGGTTGGAAAATTTCCATGCCGGCGCCAATAGCAGCAACTTTTGGCTCTTCTTCCAAATAAACCTTCTTGCCGCCTGATTTTTCGGCAGCTTCTTTAATGGCTTTCTGTTCCACTTTGGTGATATTGGTCGGGCAGCAAATCAGCATTCTTGGCTTGGACAAGAATCCACGTACATTGATTTTATTTATAAAATGCTTGAGCATCGCTTCTGTTACATCAAAGTCTGCAATCACACCATCTTTAAGAGGGCGGATAGCTTCAATGTTTCCTGGTGTCCTGCCGACCATTCTGCGGGCAGCTTCCCCTACTTCCAGCACGCGGCCGGTCGTACGGTCCATCGCTACAACGGATGGTTCGTTTAAAACAATTCCTTTTCCTTTCACATGAATCAACACATTGGCTGTGCCGAGGTCAATTCCGATATCCCGAGAAAACATGCGTTATGGTCCTCCTAGTGTTTACTTTTGCATTGCGAAAGAACACAATACAGCTATTATACTATTTTACCACAAATTTCAACATTTAACTGCAAAATCTGGCAAAAGAATACGAACTTTTTTATAGTTAGCGTGGTAAACCCGGATCAGTTTGTCATATTCTTAGCGTTTCCTTTGACCCTTTGTGTTTTTTTAAGTAAAATATCTTTAACTAAATAGGTGATGGAGTTCACCTAAACCGCCAAGTGCTAATGACTCCTGCCAGTTACCCTGGCAGGAGTCTGTTTTATTCCTTTTTCGCATCATTTTCAGCAGGAAGGAAAGTGTAATGAACACGACGAAAATATTCTGTAAACGATTGGTGAATGCCGCGTTTTTTAATGGAGGTTGTTTAAATGGTTTATCTTGCTGTCGGGTTGGCGGGAATCGCCGGCTCTTTGCTTCGCTATTATATCGGCGTATTATTTTTGGTTTCGGGGCAAGGAGTTTTCCCATGGGCAACATTGGTCATTAATTTATTAGGCTGTTTTCTGCTCGGTTTTATCACTACCTATATTGCCAAGATCGGCAAATTACACCCCCATCTGGTAACAGCGATCGGCACTGGTTTCGTCGGATCCTTCACGACTTTTTCCACGTTCAGTGTGGAAACTGCCACATTATTGAAAGAAGCGCATACCGTACTCGCACTCCTATATGTATTCATTAGTGCACTTGGCGGCTTGCTGTTTTCATTGCTAGGCTATAAATCCGGTGAATTCATCCAAAGAAAAGGAGCTGAAATGTGATGATTTTCCATGCATTCCTCGTCGGGATCGGCGGTTTTTTTGGAGCGGTAGCGCGTTTCGCCCTTAGCAGGTGGATGAATAAGCCTCATTATTTTCATTTTCCTATAGGTACTTTGACGGTCAATCTATTAGGTTCTTTTTTATTGGGGTTGATTATCGGCGGGCAGTTTGGTAATACGATATCATTAGGCTTAGGAACTGGATTTATGGGTGCTTTTACAACATTCTCCACCTTTAAATTGGAAAACATCCAGCTTCATTTGGAAAAAAAATGGCCGATAATGGTCACCTACCTGGCGATTAGCTATATCGGCGGCATTCTGCTGGCGTTTTTAGGTATGGTGATTGTCATGTAAGTATATGGCAAGCCAAGAGCCACAGCGTCTTCTTCCACAGCTGTGACTCTTGGTACAGCAATGTATACATTTCTTCTCGGGCGCACGACACCACCTTTACGATTTGCTTTCTCCTATATTCACCTGCTGGCTATCACCCCCCTCAAGAAGGTTGGATAGTGAGCTGAAGCCATCTTAGAGCACTCCCATTTTCATTTTTATACAGGTTCAGCTTGTTTATCGTTAGAATCCGTCTGATATTTTTTTCTCGTTGCCTCTCCTCCCCGCAGATGCCTGATGGATTTGTGATATTCCAGTATTCCTTTGACCTTATTGGCCAGCTCAGGGTTTATTTCAGGAAGCCTTTCGGTCAAATCTTTGTGGACAGTACTTTTGGAAACACCAAATTCTTTTGCAATCATCCGGACAGTTTTCCTTGTCTCTACGACATGTTCCCCTATCCTGATCGTTCTTTCTTTGATGTAATCGTGCACATCGTTCTCCTCCCTATGATGAATATTTCCGAGGTGCAGTTTGAGACAAGGCGTTCCAAGCAGGTCTTCTTGTGCATTGGATACACTCGTGAATGATTTTCAGAAGAGATAAACAATGTGGCTGTCATTCAACAGTGGGAGCGAGTCTTCCTATTAGGTTTTTTGTTGATACATTTCAAAAATCGTCACCCGGCAACAACACATGGTGCAATCGACTATACATGCTGCAATGTTTCTTTATCGATGTATAGATCACTTAAAAAATCCAAATTCGTGTAAAAGAGCCACATAAGCTCTCACCTCAGAAGCTATGGAATACTTGATTTGTAACATTTTATTACGGTTGTGACAGGAATATGATTAAAAATCAGCCAATAAAAAACAGGACAAACTGTTTTTTTCTAAAAATTACAAACTTATTTTATTCATTAAAGCGGGATAATTCCGTTGGGAAATCTGGAAAGCTTTTAGATTCGCATTCTTCCGCTTACTGCTTTTCGGCGGGGATTAGTCCTGTCTCAGGTCGTCATGATCAGGTACACTTTTATACGCTGTATTATGCACGCATGTTTACATACAAACATGTGGAGTGATTATGAAATGGACACATGTTGAAGGCAGGAATCCTTGAATGCTGAAGTATCTGGAGAAGAGAATGGAGGGGGGATTAAAAATACTTCATTCAAAACAGATGGACCGATGCATCTTGCCCATGCATCGGTCCATCTGTTTTTGCTTATATCAATAATTGCGTTCAGCCGTTTTATTGCAGCTTACGAATTTGAAACAAAAATATAATACAGTCGTGCGTATTAAATTACCACACGGTTCCTCTTTCCGGAGCATCCGGAGTGATATCACTTACTGGTCCTGCTGAAACTAGAAGTACACCTGCGACAATAATTGCGTAGAATAATTTTTTCATTTGAATTCCTCCCCATTTGTTTAAAATATAGTGGTTGGCTGAACCCAAGATTGAACAATCATTTGAGACCTGTTTAGTTGATTGTCTCCCCAAAAAGCTTTTTCATGGCGTTTAGCGGGAGTCTTGCAAAAAATAAGTCTCCCTGTTTTTCAATAAAGTGGTTATAAGAGGCTGTGAGTAAATCTTTATCCCGTTTGGCTAGACCCATATAGTACAAATCGAATGGGTTTGACAATGGTGAGTTTTCGAGGATAGCGATGGCTTTACTTATGTTTCCTCTCGCTATCTCCAGATGCGCCTGTTCAGATTGGTCTACTGTCTCGATCCCCTCTGTTTCTCCGAAATGTGCGGACAGGAAAGGTATATTGTGAATCTTGATGGTATCAATCACTTTCTTCGCACCGATTCCTTCCGCGAGGCTTAGTGCTGCGTTAAGATGATACATACCTTGCTGATAGGTATCGAAAGTGTATGTTAATCCAAGATTGATATGGATACTTGCTTTGATTAAATCACTGCTTGTTTGTGTCAATGCCCGAAATGCGTATTTTCTTGCAATGATAAGCTCATTTCGTGACCAATGGTACATGAACAAATACTGATTCAGTCGGTTGTGAAAGCAGGAAAGCAGAAAAACATCCTTGACATTGCTGAATAATCTCGGCTGCATATCTAAAAAATTGCCTACTTGGCCGAAATGGTTCATATCCAAGTACAAAAATGCTTTCGTGAATTCAATGACACATTTCAATTCAGGATCCTTTGTTTTAATTTGCTGCAACTGGTGAAGCATTTCAACGCGTGAGCCGTTTTCTCTCCGGTCAATCACGTACTGATATACCCGCCCCCATTGCCTGTTAGAGGGATCCGAATGTGCTTTATTGATGTCGATCAGCTGCTGCAGTTCATGAAAATAGCTATTGGCATATAGAAATTCCATGCCTATACGCTGTGTGTATGCGCTATCACTTTTCAAGCAATAAGTACACATCATATCCAATGCTGTCTGCTGACCATGTTCCGCTTGCAAAGAAGATAGTATTTCAAAAAAGTCATCTGTTTCAACCGATAACCTTTTTCTTTCCGGATAAGGATATCCCATTTCAAGCTTCCCTTTCTATTATGATAAATGAAGCGAGCGTTTCGTTGCTGAAATCTTGTAGCAGGTCATTCGATTGCTTTCTGTAAATAATTGTAGAAATATAGCTTTAGAATCGTAGCTTTTTGTCGTAACTTGTTGGTTAATTGTAATGATACCATTAATCAACGTAATTTCAAGATGAATCGCTCGACATATTTTTTAAGAGACGCAAAAAAATCCTAGTAATTATAAAGATTACTAGGACTTTTAGTCTACTTCTTTAACCGGAAACACAGCTTTTAAGCGTGTTTCGATGTTGTTTTTTCAGCTGCTTCTTTATCTGATTTAGATGATTCATCCTTTTTGGAAGAATCTTGTCCGTCTGTTTCAGGTGCATTGTCATCAACTGAATTGTCATCAGCTTGTTCTTCTTTTTGCTTATCTGCCTGATCGTCAGCATGGTCGGACTCATTATCTTCCACTTTACCCTGCTCATCTGATTGATCCTGATCCTGGCTTTGCTGTCCATCTTCCTCAGCCTTTGCATTATCATCTGTTTCGGAGACATCTTTTGCCTGAACGGCTTCAAGTTTGCTCATTGGCTGATTGAAATACTGCTCAGGGTTGACTTTTTCTCCCGATTTGCTCAACTCGAAATGAACATGCATGCCATTGTCTTTACCAAACAGACTGTTGCCGGCTGTGCCGAGCTTGTCGCCTTGTTTGACATTATCACCTGTTTTGACAGCAACATCTTCTAAACTTGCATAATACGTTTTGACATCATCACTATGTGCCATGACAACAACATTACCAAGCAATGGATCTTCTTTTACTTCTTCGACCGTACCGCTCAGTGATGCGGTGACATCAAAAGTCTTTTCATCTTTGGCAGCGAAATCGATCCCTTTGCTTTGATAATAACGACTGTTGTATAGAACAAGTGCTGCTTGTCGTGATTTTTCATCTGCGTCATATTCAAAAAATTTAGTTACGATTTCTGCATTTGCCTGTTCCGCAACTGGCATCTTAATATTTTCTTCCTGATCCACGACTTCCTGAGCATCCTGGTCATGCAAGCCTTTCGTGTATGCATCACCTGGCTCCTTACCTGCCTGTGGAACTTTGTCCAGATTTTGATACCAGACTACTACAGAAACCAAAAGTGCGGCGACAACTAGATAAACAGCTGGGAAAAACCATTTCTTCCGATAGATTTGGCTCCATTTATTTTTTGGAGTACCATTATTTTCCTCTTTCATGAACATCACCTCAGCAACCATTCTGTTCAGAAAAGGAAATATCTATACATGCCACGAAAAAAAATTTACAGATTTCATGTGTTTTTTCAAAGATGTTGGGGATAGTAAGGAGATTTGCTTTTTTGATGCGGACCGTTTTCCCAGTATGAAAGGAAGCTGGCACATCTCTTGCTCTAGGCTTCCATTAAAAGCAGACGCCTGTAGTGCAAGTGAATGGGATTACTAAATAAGTACAAATTGCGCGATTACAAGTAAAATAAAAAGCTCGGTAGTTCCATCTGTAGATGACTACCGAACTTTAACCATTTATTGGGGGGTCTATCCCCTTTTGATCATCGCGATACCAGTTTTGGGGCCGTTTCCGGCACGCTTGTTATAGCAACGTCTTTATAATAATATTTCACGATTTCTTTGTAATTCTTCCCTTCCTTGGCCATACCGTTTGCGCCATATTGGCTCATGCCTATACCATGCCCAAAGCCCTTTGTAGTGAAGATGAGATAATCGTCCTTTTGTTTAACGGTAAAGTCGCTTGAGCGCAGAGCGAGCTTCTCACGTACTTCCTTTCCGGAAAAAGATTTATCTGCAAGCTTGACTTTCTTGACACGATGACCGCCAGTCCGGCTGATTTCTACCGGGACGCCGCCACTTGCGGGTAACGGAACTCCCAGAGCTGTACCGACATCTTTGACAGCCATGGTTTTTTGATCCATGAATTTCGGTGATGACTCATCCCATGGACTTTTCACACTCCGTAAATAAGGCAGCTTATTGCTCCAATAATCCTCTGAGTTTTCTGTATAGCCGTTACTTGTAGAGAAAAAGGCTGGAAATATCGGTTTTTCCTTATAGGTAAGAATTTTCCCTTTTGAAGCTGCCACCGCTTTTTTAATCTTACTCATTTTCTTATCATAATCTTTCCCCATGATTTTACGGAGTTCCGCATCATTCCTATATACTTGATCCTGCTCTGTATCTGTCACATATCCATCGGGATCTTCCTTATTGGATAATTGATAAACCACGTATGTCCTTGCCGCCAATGCTTGTGCCTTTAAAGCTTCCATTTCAAATTCTGCTGGCATTTCGTTAGCCACCACCCTTGTCACATATGTTTCCAAAGGGATATTTTCCACTTCTTTGGTTTGGTGGCGCATCACAGCGACAGACATACTGTCTTCCTTCAGCCCGTCATCCGTTTTTTCCATGGCTGTTTTAGCTTCTCCTTTATTCTCTTTCGAAACGTTTTCCGCTGCAGAATCATTTGTGAAAGGAACCACAATCAATGTTGGGACGATTAAAATAAGTGCAACCAAACCGGCTGCCAGCAAAATAGCGGGGGACTTCCAGGTGTTATTGGCCAGCTTGAAGCTATTTCCAGGACGTTTGATACCAGGAAGACGTTGATTTTGCATCTGCTTCAGTGTGCGTGCTCTTTTCTGTCTCTTTTTCTGGCGCAAGTATTTTTGATAGTTTTTCAAGTAGCGAGCCTCCTTGTATCTTTCTGGCTGAGACTAAAAACGATAGAAGGTTGTCTTTTTGTTGATAAAAACAAAAGATAAGAAAACCATCGCTCCTAGCATCCTCACTATTAAATTTATACAAGGATTGTGATAATAGAACCTGAAATTTCCTGACTGCCCTTGAGACAGGAGAAAGAATGGCGTTTAAGATTTTACCCATATCAAAAGCCCTTTTCATGTATTGGAAGAGGGCTTTTAATATGGAGGAGTATTGTACTTGGACAGAGGGTTACCTGCCTTGAATATGGACAACAGGTGATTGATTTCCCTGCGTTTTCGGTATATCGTTTTCATATAAATGACAGGCGACAAAGTGGTCTTTATCAATTTCCTGCCATTGTGGCTTTTTCTTCGAGCAAATATCCATCGCCATCGGGCAGCGAGTGCGAAAAACACAACCACTGGGCGGATTGATCGGACTCGGCAAATCACCTTCCAATATGATTCTTTCTCTTTTTTCCTCCAGATCGGGATCTGGAATGGGAATCGCCGATAAAAGTGCTTTTGTGTAGGGATGGAGGGGATTCTCATATAATTCCTCACTAGCGGTCAATTCGACCATATTGCCTAAATACATCACACCAATCCGGTCTGAAATATGCTTGACCATTGATAAATCATGGGCGATGAACAGAAATGTCAGCCCTTTCTCAATCTGAAGATCCTTCAGCAAATTGACGACCTGGGCCTGAACAGATACATCGAGTGCTGAAATTGGCTCATCTGCAATAATGAATTCTGGTTCCAGCGCCAAGGCTCTGGCGATACCGATCCGTTGCCGTTGCCCTCCGCTGAATTCATGTGGATAACGGTTAGCGTGATCGCGGTTCAGCCCGACTTCTTCGAGCAGTTGATACACTCTTTCCCGCTCCTGCTTCTTTGACTTATATAATTGATGGACTTGCATCGGTTCTGAAATAACTTCCTTCACTGTTGACCTGGGATTGAGCGATGCATAAGGGTCTTGAAAGATCATCTGCATGCTCCGGTAGAAATGGAATTTTTCTTTCTCTTTCAAACGATGAACATCCTTATCACGGTACAGCACCTGTCCGTCGGTTCGATTGTACAAGCCCATGATGGTACGCCCAATCGTCGATTTACCACAGCCGGATTCACCGACGAGACCGAACGTTTCGCCTTTCTGGACTTCAAAACTGACATCATTGACAGCCTGAAGCATCTCGCCTTTCCCCATATCAAAATACTTTTTTAGTGATTTCACCTGCAAAATCGGCTGATCCATGTTATTGTTCTCCTCCCATCATTAGCAACCAGCATGTAAACTGTTTACATCGTATCAAGATTCCTTTTTCCAATAGCGGCGGATGGTGCATAATTCCGGTTCATATTTGCTGCCTGCCAGTGAAATGATTTCAATTCCCTTACCTGTCTGTGGCGCATGCAGCATATTGCCATTCCCCGCATATATACCGACATGATGGATGCTTCCTTTTCCTGCTTCATGGGCAAAAAAAAGCAAATCACCCGGCAATGCTTTCTGATACGTAATTTCCTTGCCTGACCCGGCTTGATCAGAAGCATCACGTGCAATGATATAACCGGCAGACTTGTGCATCATATGCGCAAAGCCGGAGCAGTCGTAGCCAAAGCTGCTCATGCCGCCCCAGAAGTAAGGCAGCTGCATGAATTGCTTTCCGGCTGCTAAAATATCCTGCCCGCTGCCAGTAGGCTCCAAGCCTGTTGTACGTGTATGAACAGTAATATCAGTTTCCAATAATGATCCTTTTCCCTGTGGCGTGCCGACAAACGCTTTTCCCTTAGAAACCGCAAGCAGTGGAAGGGTGGTCATAAAACTGAGCTTGATTTTCTGCTGCGACTGTTCATCTTGCATCCAGGCATTTTTAGCGGTCACTGTAATGGCTTTTTCTTTCATCCAAACTGTTTTGGTCGTTTGCCGCAGTTGCGTAATCGGGACCCACCCCGGATAACCACGTTCATCCTTCTTGGAAGCTTGCGCTGGTATGACTACTTTTGCCCAGTCTCCATGTGTTTCGATCACTTGCACCACATCGCCATAAAGCAGCTGGGTTTGTATCAAATTATCTTCGCTCCATGCCAATTTCTCCGTTGTCGTCAAGCTGGAGAGCCAGTTTTCCATATCTACCGCATTGGTAAGCGCCGGCCTGTCTATTTCCCGGGGTGATGCAGGGGCGGTCCAGACTGTGGCAACCTGGACCGCTGTTACCCATATTGTTTCCGGCAATTGGTCAAACGTTTGTTTAAACATGGTGCCCCACCTCCATTCGCCACCTTTTTAACATACACATACACCTGGCTCGATCGTCAGCGACTTTTCCGCTGTATCCAGCGTCGCGTTAACCCCAAGTGGTAAAGGGAAATTCATCGAACAGTGACCGATTTGAAATCCCGACATCACCGGTCCTTGAAAATCTGCGAAATAATCATTGTATACTTCAGTCAATGTTAGTGTTGGCTGCCCGGTGTCCGCCTTCGAAAAATCTCCGATGATGACTCCCGCAGCTTGCTGAATTTTCCCCGAGAGCCTCAGCTGATTCAACATGCCGTCCACCTTATATGGCACCTCACCTACATCTTCTATCAGCAATAGCTTGCCCCTTGTATCTATTTCAAAAGGAGTTCCCAAGGTGCTTACAATAAGCGATAAATTACCGCCGATGATTGGAGCTGTCGCGCATCCGCCGGCAATCACAAACAGCGGCGAGATGTCTTCATTATAATGCAGCAGGACTGGCGAAAAACATTGCTGAAACAATCTTGCTGCACGTACATCAAAATTCGAATCTGCCATATCAGAAGCTGGCATCGGTCCGTGAAATGTCACCAAACCTGTTCGCTGGGCGATTGCAGTATGCAAAAAAGTGATATCACTGTAGCCCCAAAATATTTTAGGATTATTTCTGATCAGTTCATAATCAATATCAGCGGCAATGCGAGCAGTTCCATAGCCCCCGCGGGCACAAAATATCGCTTTGATTTGTGGATCTGCAAACATTTCATGCAGATCTTGCAATCGCTGCTCATCTTTGCCGGCCAAATAGCCACGCATGGATTGTATATGCTGCCCATACTGAATATTTAATCCCATGCGCGTGAAAAATTCCGCTCCTTCCTGCAATTTTGACAGATCAGGCGGTCCTGCCGGGGCGATCATACCGATCGTATCTCCTCGCCGCAGATTTTCTGGCAATATCATAAGATGATTACCTCTTTCCTTTGCTTCTATGTAGGTTGAATGGTATTTTCAATCCACTATGCTTTCTCATAAAACGAGGATGGCCCAGATACTGAAATCGTACTTGGGCCAATCTTCGTCCAATCTTTTATTGTTTGTCAGCCCATTTCAATTCGACATAGCCTACCGGGTGACGTACAACACCTGTCACGCCATCCTTATAAATAGTTACCTGATTGTAAAAATGTATAGGGAACAGCGGCATTTCATCCGCAAGCAGTTTTTCTGCCTTGGACATGGTGTCCCAGCGTTTATCCTCGTCTGCTTCTTTCTTCGCGTCTTTGATCAATTTGTCATATTCTTTGTTGGACCACCCTGTACGGTTCATAGACGAATCCGTGATGAAGCTTTCCAGGAAGTTGATTGGATCGCCATAATCGAACAGGAACGAACTGCGTGACAATTGATGTTTCAACGCCTTTTGATCTTCTAAAAAGACATTCCACTCTGTATTCTCTAATGTGACATTCACCCCAAGATTATCCTTGAACATGCTTTGCATCGTTTCAGCAATCGCCTTATTATCTTCGTCTGTATTATACGTAAGGGTCACCTTAGGCAGTTTATCGTAACCTTCCTCCTTCATCCCTTCCTCAAGCAATTTTTTCGCTTCATCAGCGTCGAATTTGACCAGGTCCCCGTATTTATCACGGAAATCTTCATCGTCCGGATTTTTAAACCCGTGTGAAACGTACCCTTTAGCAGCCTCTTCTTTCGTCTTGGTTACATATTTGACGATGTCATCTTGATTGATAGCCATTGCGAAGGCTTTACGAATCTTTTCATTTTGAAACGGTTCCTTTGTCACGTTAAAACGGTAAAATGCCAGGCCTGCTTGCTCTTCGATTTTTACATTATCGCCATCAATTAATTGATCAGCAAGCTCTGACGGAATGTCAGTCATATCAAGCTCACCCGATTCAAACATTTGATATTCTGTATTCGTATTGTTGACCATCGCCCAATGCACTTTATCGAGCTTTACATTATCAGCATCCCAATACTGGTCATTTTTTTCCATCAGCATATGATCATTATGCTTCCATTCAGCCAATTTGAAAGGTCCATTAGAAACGAAGCTGTCTGCTTCGGCGTGCCAATTTGGATTATCCTTGGCGACTTTCTCATTAATCGGGAAAAAGGCTGGATTTGTCAAGATATTCAAGAAAAATCCTGTCGGTTCTTCCAATGTCACTTTCAATGTCTTATCGTCAACCGCTTCGACACCAACATCCTCGGCAGAACCTTTTCCGCTGTTATATGCCTCCGCACCCTGGATAAAATAGGCAAGAAAAGCGGCGGCAGAGCCTGTATCCGGATCAAGCAAATATTGCCAGGAATACACAAAGTCACTGGCCTTTACCGGATCACCGTTAGACCACTTGGCATTTTCCCGCAAATGAAATGTATATGTCTTGCCGTCTTCGGAGACATCCCATTTCTCGGCAATGGCAGGTTCTGGCTGATCATCTTTTCCAAGACGTGTCAATCCTTCCATCAAGTTGTTCAGCGAGTTCCATGATACCGCATCAAATCCGCCCGCCGGATCAAGTGATGTCGGTTCATCACTGTTGTTCATGTACAGGGTTTTTTCCCCATTCTGGCTCTTGTCGCCATCAGCATTGCCAGTTTGCTTCTGGTCATTTCCTTTGTCTTCTTTACCGGCATCTTTATTGGCGGTGCATGCCGCCAGTGTGAGGACTGCAAAAATAGCCACAAGAAAAACCAACCACTTTTTCATTTCTTTTCCCCCTTTTGTTTAAGTTGTTGCAGCTTGGGCCAGAAGTTTTTTGGCCCGTTCATCCTGCAGCCAGCAATCAACGCGATGTGTATCTGTCAATGTAGTCTGTGCAGGATATGCTTTATCACACACCTCCATGGCGAACGGACACCGTGCTGTAAACGGACATCCTGCCGGGGGTGAGAATAAATCCGGTGGCGTGCCATCAATAGGTTTCAACGACTCCCCTTTTAAATCCAGCCTTGGTACGGATTTGAGCAGTCCTTTCGTATAGGGGTGCTCACTTTCATAAAAAATTTCTCTTTTCGTGCCGACTTCAATAATTTTACCAGCGTACATGACAGCAATCCTGTCAGCTATTTTGGCTACAACTCCTAAATCATGGGTAATCAATATGATAGAAACGCCGGTCACATTCTGTATTTTTTCGAATAATTCCAGGATCTGTGCCTGAATTGTTACGTCCAGCGCAGTTGTCGGCTCATCTGCTATAAGCAAATCAGGTTCACAAATCAAAGCGATTGCAATGACTATACGCTGGCGCATCCCGCCGCTGAATTGGTGCGGGTATTGCTTCATGCGCTCTCTCGGGTTCGGAATTCCGACAAGTGTCATTATTTCAATTGCCTTCTGCTTCGCTTCCTTGGAGGAAATATCTTTTTGATGTTGTTTCAAGCCTTCGACCAGCTGGGTTTCGATTGTCAAGGTCGGATTCAGTGCTGTCATCGGATCCTGAAAAATCATCGAAATATCCACTCCCCGGATTTTACGCATGCTTTTTTCCGAAAGCCGCGTCAAATCCTGCTGTTTAAAAACGATACGTCCAGCGGTGATTTTTCCGGGGGGATCAGGAATCAAGCGCATAATCGCGTTGGAGGTCACACTTTTCCCGCATCCCGATTCTCCAACGATAGCAAGCGTTTCTCCTTTATGTAACGTAAAACTTACGCCGCGCACCGCCTGCACAGTACCGCCATACGTTTTGAATGTGACATGCAAATTATCCACAGTCAATATGTTTTCCAATGTTGGCACCTACTTTCTCAGCTTAGGATCAAGTGCGTCCTGCAAACCGTCACCAAGCACGTTGAAGGCGAACATGGTGAATGAAATGAAAAACGCCGGGAAAAACAATGTCCACCAATTCCCAGACAATATCGCGCCAAGGGAATCATTCGCCATACTTCCCCAGCTGGCGAATGGAGACTGAATGCCAAGGCCCAGAAAGCTTAGGAATGCTTCTGCAAAAATGGCTGAAGGCACAGTCAATGTCAACTGGACAATGATCGGCCCCATCGTATTGGGAATCAGATTTTTCCTGATGATCCGTCCCGGTTTCGTACCGAATGACTTGGAGGCAAACACAAATTCATAGTTCTTGATCTGCAATACTTGCCCGCGCACGATCCGCGCCATGCCAACCCAGCCGGTTACTGTCAGGGCTATGATGATCGTTAACAGACTCGGGCCCATGACAACGAGAAGCAGGATGACAACAAGCAAATACGGTATACCATAAAGTATTTCAATGATGCGCATCATCATGTTGTCTGTGCGGCCGCCCTTATATCCAGAAATTCCACCGTAAACGATGCCGATCACGCAATCAATCAATGCTGCCATCAACCCGACAAATAAAGAAATACGCGCACCGTACCAGGTACGGACAAACACATCACGTCCATGTGAGTCTGTACCGAACCAATGATCTGTAGATGGCGGCTTGTATTGGTTCGGCAAATCTATGGCGCCTACATCATACTTAACCATATACGGACCAAAAATCGCCATGAATGTCAATAGCACCAAAAAAACGAGCCCGGACATTGCCAGTTTATTCTTCAGGAGACGTTTCCATGCATCCTGCCAGTATGATAAAGAGGGACGTGATACCTTTTCCGCATTTTGCAAACCTTTATCCTGCCATTTGAACCATTCATCAGGCACTTTGGCCGGAATTTGGCGTGGCGTTTGATCAGCAAATTTCATCTTCATTCTCCCGCCTTCTTATGTAATTTTATCCGAGGATCCAAAATGCCATATACGATATCGACTAAAAACAGTGCAAAAATCAAGAAAGCGCTGTAAAAAACAGTTGTCCCCATAATGACTGGGTAATCACGCTGGTTGATGCTTTCCACGAAGTATCTGCCCATCCCCGGGATAGCAAATATTTTTTCAATGACAAACGTTCCGGTCAAGATACCGGCGAGCAATGTGCCCATAATGGTCACAACTGGCATCAATGCATTTTTAAGCGCATGCTTGAAAATGATTTTCCATGGGTTCAGCCCCTTCGCCCTCGCCATTTTAATATAATCCTGTGTTAGAACCTCCAACATGGTGGATCGTGTCAGCCTCGCGATGATCGCCATCGGCCCTGTCGCAAGCGCTATGATTGGCAATACCATATGCATAGGGGAAGACCATGTCGCTACTGGAAAAATACTATGGCTGACAGCTAGCTGTTGAATGAGTAAAGTTGCCAATACAAAGTTCGGTATCGAAATACCAAGAACAGCTATCGTCATGGCAAGATAGTCGATGATGCCGTTATGTCTCAGAGCAGCAATAATGCCCAATATGATTCCCGAAATGACTGCGACAATAATAGTCCACATCCCCAGTTCGAAGGAAATAGGGAAGCCATTGCCAAGCAGATCGTTGACTGTCCGGTCAGGCTGCTTGATGGACGGCCCGAAGTCAAATGTAATGATTGATTTTATGTATAACGCGTACTGTATGTAGTATGGCTTGTCTAAGTTGTAAAACGATTCCAAATTCTTTTGAACCTGTTCGGTCGTCCCACGCTCCTCATTTAATGGCGAACCCGGTATGGAAACCATCAGAACAAATGTCAAAGTGACAATGATCCATAAGGTAACAACCATGATGAGCAGCCTTTTCAGGATGTATTTCAACATTTGCTTCACTCCTACAATGACGGGATTTTACGAGCGCAATCCAAAGCCCCAAATGAACCCGGCTCATTCAACCCGGGCTGATAGAACAGTTATTTTACAAACTGTTCTTCATGCATGCCTATGACAGCGATTACAAAAAATGAAACCATTTTTTCAATAGAAATATTTCCTGTACTTTTACTAATTTTCTTTAAATATTACCATAGATTTTTTCTTTTGAAAAGAGAGGCTCCTAAATTGCCAGTGGAAGAACCTTCTTTTCTCTTCTATATACATTGTCGATAGTCTGGGAGTGTAACGCTGGGAAATATAAAAGAGCCAGACATCGCTGTAAAAACCCGTTTTCGGGTTGCTACAACTACGTCTGGCTCTCACAAGCAGCCTATGAAATAATGGATTGACTGTATCTTTAATTCGCAGCGAAACGCTCTGAAGAAATATCTGCGGTTTCAGCCGACACCGTTTCAGCACTGCTCGCTTCATCGTTGACACGCTCCACATCAGCACCAAGCGCTGCGAGCTTGCCCGCAAAATCGACATAGCCACGGTCTAAGTGCTTCAGTTCAGTCACCCTCGTATAATCTTCTGCAACAAGGCCAGCCAGGATCAAAGCAGCTGCCGCGCGTAAATCTGTTGCCGCAACTTCAGCGCCCTGCAAGTCAGATGGCCCTTCAACAATCACACTGCGTCCTTCGATTTTCATTTTCGCATTCATGCGTCTGAATTCCTCTACATGCATGAAGCGGTTTTCAAATACAGTTTCTGTGATGACACTTGTACCCTCTGCTTTCAGCATCAATGACATCATTTGTGACTGCATATCTGTAGGGAAACCTGGGTATGGCAATGTTTTAATATCCGTTGCTTTCAACTGATCCGTACCAATGATTCTAAGACCATTTCCTTCTTCCAGCACCTGCACATTCATTTCCTCCAGCTTGGAAATCACTGGACGCAAATGCTCGCTTACAGCATTTTTAATAAGCACATTTCCGCCTGTGATAGCCGCAGCTACCATGAAAGTACCCGCTTCAATACGGTCGGGAATGATATTATGTTCTGCACCGCGAAGTTTCTCCACTCCCTCAATACGGATCGTTTCTGTTCCGGCACCGACAACTTTGGCGCCCATTTTATTCAAATAGTTAGCCAGATCCACGATTTCAGGTTCCTTAGCACAGTTTTCCAAAACTGTTTTTCCTTCAGCAAGAGCAGCTGCCATGATAATATTTTCTGTTGCTCCGACACTAGGCATATCCAGATAGATTTTCGCGCCTTTGAGACGGCCATCAACCTTAGCCTCGACAAAGCCGTTGCCAACATGAACTTCCGCACCCATCGCTTCAAAGCCTTTCAAATGCAAATCGATTGGACGCGAACCAATTGCACATCCTCCAGGCATTGCAACTTTTGCGTGTCCATATCGGGCCAATAACGGTCCCAGCACTAGCACTGAAGCGCGCATTTTTCTAACATATTCAAATGGAGCCTCTGTCGTCAATTGATTTTGCGCATCAACTCTCACTGTATTATTCTCAAACATTACATCCGCGTTCATATTACGTAATACTTCATTTATTGTATACACATCAGCAAGCACCGGAACTTCATGGATGGTACTTACTCCTTCACTGGCAAGAATACTGGCTGCGATTACTGGCAGTACTGCATTTTTAGCACCTTCTACTTTCACTTCACCATGAAGCTTTCTGCCACCTCTTACGATGATTTTTTCCATGTTACAATTCTCCTTCAGATCCAATTTCACTATATTAATATTCATTTATCAAGATAGGTGTTCCAATCTCTATTTGCTTCGTGTCTTTCTTGACTGTTGCCAGGGCAATTTGCACATTGACCGGTTTTTTATTTATGTTTAACTGATGATTCCATAGTGGTGTATACCCGTATATATGTTTATTAACCCTTGCATGAGAAATTTTGTCAGTAACTGTCTCAACTTGTTGTAAATCAATCATCTTTGTCATGTAATTTAGAAAACGTTCAAAGTCCATTATAGCATCAGGCTTCGTTTTCAGACAAGCAAATGTTTCACGCCCTTCCGAAAAAAAACGATCGACGATTTCCTTCGTACTTTTCTTGTAATTTTCTTCTGCATTCTTGTCCCATACTGAGCCCTTAATGACAGCAGTAAACTGGGGTTTGAATTGCTTCGATTTCGGAATCACAGCATTATATACTACGGAAATATTTCCCTGTTTATGTATGTTCCTAAATGAATATTTTATACTGTTTTCATTTTCTTTTCCAGTCGTTTTTGTATCTTTTCGTAATTCTGTCATAATCTCTTTCAACTTCTTTTCATTCATATGTTCTCTAATGGTCACTTCCCATTGGTCGATTGCATTTTCATCGTAGGAAGTGACTGTATCTGCCAATTGGATCATCTCGTCGGTTTCGTAACCGTCGGCAAAGGATATATGTAAAAGGAAACTGCCAGCCAATATAGAAACGATTATTTTTTTCATCAAAAATTCCCCCTCGTCCATTCTTTTTATCATTATGAACAAGGGGGAACGAATACATACCACAAAATTTGATAGCATACTAGATTCATATAAACCTTATAAGAAACTGCTATGTCTTGCTAATCCGCTGCGATATGGAATTGTAAGATGACAGAGGTTGAATCTCACAAAGTACATTGCATCTTAAGGCGCCCATCCAGAGAAATACAGCAATCGAAAAACCCGCCCCAGCTAAGTTCCCCGGGGCGGGTTCTTGGGACAGTGCCCGCAGCTTGCATGATCAAACTCAGAACATATAAACAAGCTGCTGGGACCACTGCAAAAATTCCAGGAAGAAACGGCTCACGCTGGCGCCGATGACAATTGCGACGAATAGAAGAAAAATTCTTCCCAGTGCAGGGTGGCCTTTTCGTATGATAGGATCGAAATTCACTCCTTGCATCATCCGCCATGTCAAGTAGATGAAGAATAAATGCGATATCATGCTGACTAACGCAGTTTGACCAATCGATAACATGTTAAAACTCCTTTTTGTAAATAATCAATGTAACCTTCTAATTGTGTTACTTCTTTGCGAAACAATTTCTATGTACGAAGTATATATGACACTGTGCCATGAAGAAATTTCTTTGTCAAGACAGGGATCACTGCTTGGGACTTTACTCGTTTCGACAAGCCGTGCGCAGTGTTCGATATTATTTTCATTTCCCGGGAAATATCGACGGAAATCGCTTTCCATTTTGATTACTTTTCCTAAATGACCACGAAAGCAAAAAACTCCCACAACTGATGTCATGAGAGTTTTTCTTTAGTCACGAACAACATCCAATCTGTTCATTGCTCGTTTGAGTGCTAATTCTGCCCGCCTGAAATCAATATCGTCTTGTTTAGACTGCAAGCGTCTTTCGGCACGTTCTTTGGCTTCTTTTGCCCTTTGCACATTAATTTCCGAAGGTCTTTCCGCCGTTTGTGCAAGAATGGTCACTTTATCTGGACGGACTTCCAAAAACCCTCCGCTGACAGCTAAATGATTGGTGTGATCTGCTGCTTTCAAACGGACATCCCCAATCACCAATGGCGCAACCAACGGTATGTGACCAGGCAAAATACCAAGTTCTCCGCTTTGTGCTCTGCAGCTTACCATTTCAAATTGATCCTCTAAAACCGGACCATCAGGAGTAACAACACTCACTTTTAGTGTTTTCAATGTAACCCCTCCTTATAGAAAGGGATAAAACAGGGTCCGACCTTTCCTCTCTCAAGGTAAGAGCGTGCCCTATTCTGTATCCCGATCACTTGATAGAAAATTTTACTGCATGTCTTTCGCTTTTTCGATTACCTCTTCTATGCGGCCGACAAGGCGGAATGCATCTTCTGGCAAATCGTCATATTTTCCGTCAAGCAACTCCCTGAAACCTTTGACCGTTTCACTTACAGGAACATATGAACCAGGCTGGTCGGTAAATTGTTCTGCAACGTGGAAGTTTTGTGACAGGAAGAATTGAATGCGGCGCGCACGTGCCACTGTCAACTTATCTTCATCAGACAATTCATCCATACCTAGGATAGCAATAATATCCTGCAATTCACGATAGCGCTGCAATGTTTGCTGCACTTCGCGAGCAACATCGTAATGCTCCTGACCAACAATTTCCGGGTCTAAAGCACGTGATGTGGAAGCAAGTGGGTCCACTGCCGGATAAATACCTTGCTCAGATAATTTACGATCCAAGTTGGTTGTTGCATCCAAGTGGGCAAATGTTGTTGCAGGAGCCGGGTCAGTATAGTCATCGGCTGGAACATAAATTGCCTGGATGGAAGTAACGGAACCTTTTGTAGTGGATGTAATACGTTCTTGCAGCTGTCCCATTTCCGTTGCAAGTGTCGGCTGGTAACCAACGGCTGATGGCATACGGCCAAGCAACGCGGAAACCTCAGAACCTGCTTGTGTAAAACGGAAAATGTTATCAATAAACAATAGAACGTCCTGTCCTTGTTCATCACGGAAATATTCAGCCATTGTCAATCCTGTCAGCGCAACACGCATACGCGCACCAGGTGGCTCGTTCATCTGTCCGAACACCATCGCTGTTTTCGCGATAACGCCGGAATCTTTCATTTCATAGTAGAGGTCATTACCTTCACGTGTACGTTCACCTACACCAGCAAATACGGAAATACCGCCATGCTCCTGTGCGATGTTGTTGATCAATTCCTGGATCAAAACGGTTTTACCTACACCAGCCCCACCGAACAGACCAATTTTACCTCCCTTGATATAAGGTGCAAGCAGATCAACTACTTTAATACCAGTTTCAAGGATGACTGTTTCTGTTGAGAGCTCATCGAACTTTGGAGCCTCACGGTGAATAGGGTCTTTTCGTACATCATTTGCTAGCGGTTCATCAAGGTCAATTTTTTCACCAAGTACGTTGAATACACGTCCAAGCGTGATATCACCGACTGGCACGGAAATTGCTCTGCCAAGATCTTCTACAGCCATACCGCGCTGCAAACCATCTGTTGAAGACATGGCAATTGTCCGAACAGAATTATCGCCAAGATGCAAGGCAACTTCTAATGTGAGTTCCGTTGCTTCTTCGCCATCTTTGTTATTGAATCGGACAGTTAAGGCATTGTAAATTTCTGGTAGCTGGTCATCGTCAAATTTGACGTCAACAACAGGTCCCATGACTTGTGTAACATGTCCTTTACTCATTGCTTTCCCTCCTAACGAACTTTCCTTGGAACAATGTACTGTATGATGACAGCTTTGTTCACATAAACGATATCCTGGTCGGCGTCACTGCTATTCGAGTGCTGCTACCCCGCCGATAATTTCTGTGATTTCTTGTGTAATGCCTGCTTGGCGTGCACGGTTATACGAGAGCGTCAAATCATCGATCAATTCATCCGCATTATCCGTTGCACTCTGCATGGCCGTCATGCGTGCAGCATGTTCACTGGCCTTCGCATCGAGCAAAGCACCATAAATCATGCTTTCTGCATACTGCGGCAGAATTACTTCCAAGATTTCTTCCTCACTTGGCTCATATTCATACTGGCTTCCTGATGCAGTGCTTCCCTCTACATCCGTAATCGGAAGAAGTGTCTTTTTGGTCACTTCCTGGGAAATCGCACTTACATAATGATTATAGAACATGATCAGTTCATCGATTTCTTCGTTTGCAAACATTTGCACTGATTCAGCAGCCAGCTTCTTCACATCGGAAAAATTCGGCTGATCAGGCAAGCCCAGAATACTTTTTGCAATCGGCAAATCACGTTTTCTGCAGAAATCATAACCCATCCTGCCAATCGCGATGATCGTATATTCATCAGGCGATTTGTGGCGTGCTTGGATAGTCTGGCTGAGAGCACGTAAGATACTGCTGTTATAAGCTCCGGCAAGTCCACGGTCAGCAGTGATGATCAAATAGCCAGTTTTTTTGATATCTCTTTTCACAAGCATTGGGTGATCTGCATTCGTGTGTGAGGAGATTTGTGTGACAACCTCCTGGATTTTTTCACTGTAAGGCACAAACTGATGTGCATTTAGTTCTGCCTTGTTCATTTTGGAAGCAGATACCATCTGCATTGCTTTCGTGATATGTTTCGTATTGGCTGTCGAATCAATCCGTTGTTTAATATCTCTTAGTGATGCCAAGTGCGTTCACCACCCTTCCTGACAAAGGTTGGAGCAAAAGCTGCATACAAAAGCCAATTTAAACCCTTGCTCCATTCATTGCATGTTTATATGGTTTGAATTTGCATCAATTGATTACTTTTATTGTTCAGAAGGCAAGAATGTTTTCTTGAATGATTCAACCGCGTCATTCATGTCAGCAGCTTCTGGCAGCTGTCCTGTTTCGCGAATTGATTTCAGCAAATCCGCACGGTTGTTATCAAGCCAGAGATGGAACTCATCTTCAAAACGCACAATATCTTTTACAGCGATATCGTCAAGGAAACCTTTTGTCAGCGCATAGAGGATCATTACTTGCTTCTCAACAACAAGCGGTTTATGCAGCCCTTGTTTCAGAACCTCAACTGTACGCTCACCACGGTTCAGTTTCGCCTGTGTAGATTTATCCAAATCTGAACCGAACTGTGCAAATGATTCCAATTCGCGGAAAGAAGCCAAATCCAGACGGAGTGTACCGGCAACTTTTTTCATCGCTTTGATTTGTGCTGAGCCACCTACACGGGATACAGACAAACCAGCGTTGATTGCTGGGCGCACACCGGAGAAGAACAAATCAGATTGCAAGAAAATTTGTCCATCTGTAATCGAAATGACGTTTGTCGGAATATATGCAGAGATATCGCCTGCTTGTGTTTCAACAAATGGCAAAGCAGTCAATGAACCGCCGCCAAGTGCATCACTTAGCTTCGCTGCACGTTCCAGCAGGCGTGAGTGCAAGTAGAATACGTCCCCTGGGAATGCTTCACGGCCTGGCGGACGACGAAGCAGCAAGGAAAGTTCACGATATGCTGCAGCTTGTTTAGACAAATCATCATAGACGACAAGCACGTGTTTACCGTTGTACATGAACTCTTCACCCATGGTTACACCAGCATATGGTGCCAGGAATAACATTGGCGCTGGTTCAGATGCACCGGCAGAAACAACGATTGTATAATCTAATGCTCCGTAACGGCGGAATGTTTCTACAGTTGAACGAACAGTAGATTCTTTTTGGCCGATAGCTACATAAATACAAATCATGTCCTGATCTTTTTGGTTCAGGATGGTATCCACAGCAACCGTTGTTTTACCAGTCTGGCGGTCCCCGATGATCAATTCCCGTTGTCCGCGGCCGATTGGTACAAGCGCGTCGATCGCTTTAATACCTGTTTGCAGAGGCTCATCAACTGATTTACGTGCCATAACTCCAGGTGCTGGAGATTCAATTGGACGTGTTTTTGTCGTGTTGATTGGTCCGACACCATCGATAGGCTGTCCCAATGAGTTCACCACACGCCCCACTAATTCCTCACCTACAGGTACTTGCATGATACGTCCAGTGCGGCGAACTTCATCGCCTTCTTTGATTTCTGTATATGGTCCGAGGATGACAATACCAACGTTCGACTCTTCAAGGTTTTGTGCCATACCCATGACGCCATTGGAAAATTCGACTAATTCCCCAGCCATGACATTGTCAAGACCGTGTGCACGTGCGATACCGTCACCGATTTCGATAACTGTACCGACATCGCTCATTTGAATATCAGAATCGAAATTTTCGATTTGCTGTTTAATCAGCGCGCTGATTTCTTCAGCTTTAATGCTCATACCATTTCACCCCTATCTTCAATTGTTCGCAAGTTTCATACTGCGTTCGATCCGTTTTAGCTTCGAGCTGACTGTGCCATCCAGAATGGTATTTCCCAAACGGATTTTCACACCGCCAAGAATGGAAGGATCAACGATATTTTCAAATTGGATTGTATTCTTTTGAAATCTGCCTGCAATCGTCATTCCCAATTTATTCAGTTCATCATCTGTAAGCTTGCGAACGGAATACACTTTTGCTTTAGCAGTCCCTTTCAATTCATCAGCCATATTTTCCAATGCTTCAGCCACATCCGGAACCACATTCGTACGATGGCGCTCCACAAGCAATTTTAACGTATGAATTGCTTCCTTGGATGCATCGCCGAATACAGCGTCGATGAATTGCATTTTCTTTTCGTTGGATACACTTGGATGTTCCAAAAAGATTTGCAAGCGTGGATTATCCTCGAATGCCTTTTTGATCACGCCGAATTCTTCCACTAGTTCATCCAGTTGATTGTCTTTGGTGCCGAGTTGAAAGAGAGCATCTGCATATCGATTGGCAATTACAGCTTCACTCATCGCTCTTCTCCCACCTCTTTAATATATTCATTGATCAGTTGTTCCTGATCCTGTGCATTGATTTCTTTTTCAATCACTTTGCTGGCAATAAGGATGGACAGTGAAGAAACCTGATCCTGCAATGCTTGCAGCGCACGCTCTTTCTCGTTGCGGATTTCTTCCTGCGCTGACTTTTTGATGCGGTCCGCTTCTTCACGGGCAGAATCGATAATATCCTGCTCCTGGCGTTTGCCGGCATTCTTCGCATCTTCTATCATTTTTTGCGCTTCTTGTTTTGTTTGTTTCAATTGTTCAGCTGCTTCTTTTGCAGACTTTTCCGCTTCAGCGCGGCTTTTTTCTGCAATTTCAATTTCGTTGGCAACATATTCTTCACGTTTTTGCATCATATTGACAACTGGTCCCCATGCGAACTTTTTCACCAATGCCATCAGGATGATGAAAGTGACCAGCATTACGAGCATATCCCCGACACGGAAACCGCCCAATGCTGCTCCAATTGTCATGCTTGGAATCATTGACTGCACATGTGTCACTCCTTTCACAATCTTTAAAGATCTTGAAACCCTGCTGAAGAGGCCAGTTCAAAAATCAGATCATCCTCATTTTTGATCACGCTCTTTAAACGTCAGTTCATAAACAATGGCGAAGCATGGAATACGTATCTTCGCCTTTTAAAGTTAGTGGTGCATGTACAAACATGCGCCTACACATCTGCAGTTGATTATCTAGCCAATGCAATAAAGCCGATAACGACACCGATGATTGGAAGCGCCTCTACCAAACCGATACCAATGAACATGGTTGTTTGCAATGTACCTTTCAATTCCGGCTGGCGAGCAATACCTTCAACAGTACGTCCTACGATCAAACCGTTACCAATACCTGCACCAAGTGCACCCAATCCTACTGCGATTGCAGCTGCTAATATACCCATTATAAAAGTCCTCCTCGAATTTTGTTGTTTTTTATGAATGAGTTTTTAATAGAAATTTCTATTAAAATGATTAAAACCAAGATTCAAATCCATCAATGTTCTTCGTTCACTTTATGTGAGATGTAGACCATGGACAGCATCGTGAAAATGAATGCCTGGATCCCGCCAATGAAGATACTGAATCCCTGCCATACTATCAAAGGTATGACACCTAACATGCCAATGCCCCATGTTGTTACGAGGCCTGTCAGCAACGCGAGCAATACCTCACCTGCATATAGGTTACCGAATAGTCGCAAGCCCAGTGTCAGCGTGTAGGAGAATTCTTCCAAAACTTTGATTGGGAAGAATGGAATGAAAGGTTGGAAGAAACCTTTTCCATACGCCTTTACGCCCCGCATTTTGATACCGTAATAGTGAGACATGACTAGTACCATGACGGACATGGTCAATGTGATGCCCGGATCAGCAGTTGGTGATTTCCACCATACAGTATGGCCAACAACACCAGTCGTTATGACGCCGAGCAGGTTACCTACCAAAATGAATGTAAACAGCGTCATGGCAAATGGAAGGAAGATTTTTCCCGTTTTCCAGTCCATCGTATCACTGATGATTCCTTTAACGAATTCAAGAAGCCATTCCATGACATTTTGCGCACCTTTCGGCTTCATTTCCAGTTTCCTCGCGCCATATGCGCAAAGTACCAATACGATCAGCGCTGTGACGATGACCATTATCACATTGGATAAGTTAAAATCAAGCCATGAAATTCCAAATACATTTTCCACAATCGGTGCATCGTGATTCACTACATTTCAC
This sequence comes from Tigheibacillus halophilus, assembly GCF_042683165.1. NCBI lineage: Bacteria > Bacillati > Bacillota > Bacilli > Caryophanales > Bacillaceae > Tigheibacillus > Tigheibacillus halophilus. Next base: position 226,926 of record NZ_JBHUIZ010000006.1, on the reverse strand, counting down.
CCCGCTTTCGTACCCTGTCCTTTTTGTTGTTGATGAAGAATTCTATTATAATGACTGGATAAGAAGTCATTAACCCAATTAACACTGCAACAAGTTGGAAATATGCCTCAAACTTGAGCGCAATCATTACAGCGATGATGGCTGCCGCAAACCTTGAAATCATACCGATTCCCTTCGCCCGCTGTTTGTCTGCCACTGCGTTCGCCAATTCCTGCGTTTTCTTTTGCAACAGGAACAGGTTATAAAAACTGACAGCACTTCCCAGCAATAGACCTAAAAAAAGACGGACGTAAGGTGTAAATGCAGCGCCGAGCAAAAATATCGCCAGCAAGTACAGCATCCATTTACGTTCGCGGATGATCATCCGATCATATTGTGACATGTTTTTACTTCCTCCAATGAAAATACGCCACTTTTGTACGCAAGCACCCATCAATTGGAAATCAAAATGAAAACAAAGAATCTCCAAACAACCTGTTGCTTCTTTTTGCATACTGCGAAAGGGATGTTGACGTGGCTGCAAAAGCATGCGCAAAACATCATTCCCCAACTGCTTTCCCTTTCGACCATGCTCTGAGTGGATATACATTTCAACATTGCTATAGCATGATATACCGATAAAAATGTTTTTGACACATAAATATGGCAGTTTAGTATGTAAACCCTATCATCCTACATTAAGAAAGTTTACATGAGCTATAGTACGATGTCAAACAGATGTCTGCCTTAATTTACAAAAATTGCAAAATAAGGTCCGACAGCAGAATCATGGCGAAAAAAAGCGAGTGATGAAGTACTTGAAAATGCAAGAATAGTCATCCAAACCAATCCGTTCGATGCAGAGCCTCCTTGATTTGTATTCATTCTTACTTTTTTGAACTTTTTGTTACATTGTCAGAAACAGTGATAAATATCACTCCATCAACACAATGCGCAAATGAATGACGGATTTCCTGATTCAGTACCAATGTTAATACTCATATTGCTTGCAGTATCACGAGTTACCCAATCTTATTATAGCGAATCGGACCATCCTGTGAGTTGACATTTTTGTGAACAAATAATGACATTTTGAGATAGGCGTACGCTTCGACTTAAAGATCTGCCGATCGCTATATGCTCAATTATACACAATCTCTGAACAGGATGGTAGACCGTTAGAAGATTTTATTAAAACGGAGCTGCATTTTCTATTGGTTCATCTGCATTCCCATACCTCAGTGAACGGTACCTGAAAGAGAAGGAAGCCAGATACTGCAGCTCCGCTAAGGGGACCAGCACCCTTGCGTGCAGCTTGAAGGGTACCGGAATCTTAATGATCAATCTTCGAAATCTACTGGTATTTCCTGTGTTTCGTAATGGCCGTCTTCTGTTTGGACAGTGAAAAGCAGTACGTATCTGCCTGATTCAGGGATCAGCTTTTTGTCCAACTTTCCCTCGTTCATTCCTTGCTCGGCATCATCCAGCATTAATAACTTGCTTTTATATAAAAGTGTGTCCGGGTCATATAGTATGGCTTGGACGTTCTTGGCTGCTTCACTCAAATAAAAACGATAGATGTACGCATCCTCTGAAAATGGCTTGAGAGAAAACTCGATTCCTCCGGCTTTCGGGCTTTCTGCTTCCTGATTGATATACAGATATGGCAAATGGAAAACTTTCTCGCCGTCCGATAAGCTTAACCAGCCTTGGTGGAGCCCTTTTTTCAGCAAAAGCGGCAGCAGATTGAGCTGGATTTTCACTTTTTTCTTTTCTTTTGGGGCCACCGTTACCGTTTGCGGTAATTGCCAATTCATCCCTTTTTGCACTTTCGGAATATCAAAATGATATGTTTTTTTTCGTTTTGATGTATTTTCAATTGTTATTTCCGCAGTATCTCTTATCGTTTTTTTTCCAGTTTTTCCAAAAGCAAGTGAACCATTATAAATGACTGTGTCCGCATGTATGGCTGCTTCAGGTTGTATTTCTCCCATGCCCTGGACATTTGCAGGAATGGTCTTTTTATTCTCAGCGTATACATTCGCGGTGGTTTCTAATGCTGCAGCAATCTTCTCATTGCTCCAGTCGGGATGCGCTTCTTTCAGCAATGCTGCTGCTCCTGATACATGTGGTGCCGCCATGCTGGTTCCCTGCAATGCTTCATAGCCATCCGGGACAGTACTGACGATATTGGTACCTGGAGCAGATACATTCGGCTTGATTTGCCAATTCACCGTTACGGGCCCTCTTGAGCTGAACGCAGCAATGCCTGCCTTCGTTTCCATCACTTTCGTATCCACATAAGGGAATTGTTCGCGGCTATAGTCTGCAAGCACTTTGCCATCTCTTTGAGAAAGCGCAGCAACAGGAATCTGCAGCGGTTCATCCTGTCGATCGTTTGATTCAACTGAGCCCTGGAAATCACCCGTTTCATTATTATATATCAGCACCGCAGCCGCGCCATTGCTTGCTGCCTGTTGCGCCAATTCTCGAAAAGGGGTTTTGCCTCTTTTGATCAGTGCTATTTTACCTCTGACACGCGAAATATCTGTTGTTACCGCATAATCCCTGTCCAAATCCCATGGCAGAGAACCGAGCATTAGACGCATATGTATTTGCTTTTGGTCTTGTTTCGTGACAAGTACTGGAACATGCTGTGCGTTGGAAGAAGCACCTACAGAGAATGATTTCACCGCTGTAGCGGGAGAGCCGACAGTCCAATTTTCTGGCCCGGTATTACCGTTGGCCGTAACCACTAACACACCCAGCTCACTTGCTTTATTGACAGCGATGCTAGTCGGGTAATCTGGTCCATTGACCGAATTTCCCAAAGATAGGTTGATAATGTCTACACCGTCCTTGACTGCTTGTTCCAAAGCCGCGATGACCTGAGCGGAAGTGCCGGAACCTCCTGGACCGAGCGCACGATACGCATAAATAGACGCATCAGGTGCGACACCCTTTAAATCACCATCTGCGGCAATAATGCCTGCAACGTGTGTGCCATGCATTGTAGGTTCACCTTGGTCGGGTTTCGTTTCCATCGGGTCGTCATCCAAATCGACTAAATCATAGCCGCCCTGATAATTTTTTTGAATGTCCGGATGGCTATAGTCTACGCCTGTATCAATGATGCCGACTTTGACACCTTTTCCTGTATAGCTGGTCGTGTTAATATCACTTGGCAAAACAGCACTTTCATCTGCCTGAAGCATATCTTTCAATTCAGATGTCATTTTCCTGCGATCCGAAGGGCTGGTATAGTTGGCATCTTGATGTTGATTTGTTTGGTAAGTATTGACAGGGTGTACTGCCTTCACAAAATCCAGGGAAGCGATTCTGGGGAGTTTATTAGGTTTTGTTTTGATTGCCAACCCATTAAACAGCGTATCATACACTGCAATCACTTTTGTTTGGGGGAAATAAGTTTGCAGATAACGCTTGTGCGCTTGTGCGTTTCCTTCTACTTCAATAATGACGGAGGTTTCACGTTCTTGTTTTTTACTGTCCTGTCGTTCCGGGTGGCTGTAGCCTGTTATTGGGGAAAGTATCCAAAAGCATAGAAAAAACACCAGCAAACGTTGAATAAAATGTGATTGGCACATAAAAAAACCCCTTTCGACGCCTAGTCTGCACCAAAAAGGGGCAAAGCATTCCAAAAAAATAGCAGGGACTTCCCCTGCCGCTGCACTACCACATTAACATTTTAATGCTTTCGTGCAGCGGGGGACTGTCCCCATTGCAAAATGGTGTCGGCAATCCGCCGTGATGCTTGTCCATCTCCATAGGGATTGACGGCTTTTGCCATTTGATCATGTGCTTTTTTATCAGAAAGCAGTTCATTTGCCATGGTATAAATTGTTTCTTCCTCTGTACCGGCAAGCTTCAATGTACCGGCTGCAAGACCTTCCGGGCGTTCGGTAGTGTCACGCAGCACGAGCACAGGCACTCCCAGTGAAGGGGCTTCTTCTTGAATACCGCCAGAATCTGTCAAAATAAGATAGGAGCGGCTCGCGAAGTTATGGAAGTCTACCACGCTTAATGGATCAATCAATTTGATGCGTTCATCGCCTTGAAGGATTTCATTAGCTGTCTGACGTACGGCCGGATTCAAATGCACCGGGTAGACAACCATGATATCATCATGTGTCTGCACAAGTCGCTTGATAGCCCGGAACATGCTCTCCATATTCGAACCAAGGTTTTCGCGGCGATGAGCAGTCATGAGCACCAGGCGTCTGCTGCCAATGTCATCCAAAATTGGATGATGGTAATCTGGATCAACCGTAGTCTTCAGGCTATCAATGGCAGTATTACCGGTAACAATGATCGATTCATCGGCCTTGTTTTCCTGGAGCAGATTTTGTCTTGCCTGTTCTGTTGGGGCAAAGTGCAAATCAGCGAGCACGCTAGTTAACTGGCGATTGACCTCCTCTGGATAAGGAGAAAATTTATTCCAGGTTCTGAGTCCTGCTTCTACATGGCCAACTGCAATCCGGTTGTAAAACGCAACAAGCGATGCGGTGAATGTTGTACTTGTATCTCCATGTACAAGGACCATGTCCGGTGCAGTTTCTTTCAAAATTTTTTCCAGCCCGTCCAATACACCTGTCGTGATTTGGGATAGTGACTGTCTGTCTTTCATGACATTCAAATCGAAATCTGGCCGGATACCAAAAATGTCAAGCACCTGGTCAAGCATTTCCCGATGCTGGGCCGTTACGGTGACAATAGGCTCAAATACGTCAGAACGTTTTTTCAGTTCCAAAACGAGCGGTGCCATTTTAATAGCCTCCGGCCTCGTTCCGAAAATGGCCATCACTTTCATGCGTCGATTCATTTACAACACCTCAAGTGTTCGTATTATTTCGTGCCGAACAAGCGATCTCCGGCATCACCAAGTCCCGGAATGATATATGCATGATCATCCAGCTTTTCATCCAATGCCGCCAGATAAATGTCAACATCCGGATGAGCTTCCTGTATTTTTTCTACACCTTCAGGCGCTGCAATCAAGCACATCAGCCGGATTTGCTTTGCACCGCGTTTTTTCAAGGAATGAATGGCATCATTGGCCGACCCGCCTGTGGCAAGCATCGGATCAATGACGATCAGTTCACGTTCAGAAATGTCTTTAGGCAATTTTATGTAATATTCCACAGGCTCCAATGTTTCCGGATCCCGATAAAGACCAACATGTCCTACACGAGCCGCAGGAATCAGCTTCAGCATGCCGTCAACCATTCCGAGACCTGCGCGCAATATTGGAACCAAGCCGATTTTCTTTCCAGCAAGCACTTTTGCTTTTGTTTCCACGACCGGTGTATTGATCGTTGTTTCTGCAAGTGGCAGGTTTCTGGTGATTTCAAACGCCATCAACATAGCCACCTCATCAACCAGCTCCCGGAATTCCTTTGTACCCGTATTTTTATCACGGATGTATGTCAGCTTATGCTGAATTAGTGGATGATCCAATACATATACTTTACCCATTTCAACCGCTCACTCCTTTAGTTTATTTGTGATCTTCCAGCTTATATGCTGATATAGGCCAAAAAGCCCGGATAACAGTTAAAGTTGAAGCAAACCCTCCAACTTTGTTAAAACTGTCCTTAAAAATTTACATCTCTCAAATTGTACTGAAAAACAGACTACGATTCAAGTATATAGAAACAGACACGTTGCAATCCTTGCTTATCGGTGAAGACCACGAGCTATTTGTACAATAACACTAAAAAGAATGCCCGACATCCAATGATGGGGCATTCTTTTCGTTTCATCAAGCATACGCATATAGCGGGAATCGGGCAGTGATGTCCGAAATTTGCTGGGCCAGTTGGTCCAACACAGCTTGATCTTCTGTATTCTTCAAAGCTTCAGCAATAATCGCTGCGATGTTTTTCATTTCTTCCTCTTGGAAACCGCGAGTTGTGACAGCTGCAGTGCCTATGCGGACACCACTGGTGACAAACGGGCTCTCTTTATCGAATGGAATCGTATTCTTATTCGTTGTGATACCAATATCATCCAACACTTTTTCCGCGGTTTTGCCTGTGAGGCCAAGCGCGGATACATCCAATAGAAGCAAATG